>MHBM01000070.1 GCA_001804885.1 Lentisphaerae bacterium RIFOXYA12_FULL_48_11 | reverse complement strand
GCAGCGGCAAATTATCCAAATATCCGCCTGATAAAGGTGGGCAAGAAATGGACTCCCGAACCCCAGAAAGATATGGAAGGTACATGGAAAATCTGCACACCAACAACTGTCGCCGAAGGTGGCTGGCACGGTTTCTCCGCATGTGGTTTCTTTTTCGGTCGAGAACTGCATAAGGCTCTGAATGTTCCTGTAGGATTGATCGATGCCTCATGGGGCGGCACATGTATTCAAACGTGGACTCCTCCGGAAGGTTTCGCGACAGTCCCTGCCCTCAAAAAAGACTATGAGCGAGTTCAGATGGGTGATCCCCGGACTGCTCTCCACAAGCAGGTCCTTGGACAGACCTTGAAACAGGCAGAAGAATGGCTGGCGGCAGCAAAGACTGCTATGAACGAATCCAAGCTCGTTCCAGTTATGCCGACATATCCGCAGGAACTCTTGGCGCCACAACAGGTACAGAACGCCACTGCATTATACAACGGAATGATTCACCCTATCTGCCCGTTCGCGCTTCAGGGTGCAATATGGTACCAGGGTGAATTCAACAACGGCGAGGGCATGCTCTACGCCGAGAGGATGAAAGCACTGGTCGGTGGCTGGCGCCAGCTCTGGTCTGCCCAGGACAAGGGCTTCCCGTTCTACTTCGTACAGATCGCGCCGTACAAGTACGGGGCAAGCCCGTTCGCTGAGCCGGAATTGTGGGAAGCACAGGCAACCGC
This sequence comes from Lentisphaerae bacterium RIFOXYA12_FULL_48_11, assembly GCA_001804885.1. Taxonomy (GTDB): domain Bacteria; phylum Verrucomicrobiota; class Kiritimatiellia; order UBA8416; family YA12-FULL-48-11; genus YA12-FULL-48-11. The sequence goes on along the minus strand of MHBM01000070.1, from coordinate 15,062 downwards.
CACTAAAGTCATTCGCGATTGCGGAATGACAGTCATAAGCGACATCGGCAACCTAAGTGACATTCATCCGGCGAACAAGCAGGATGTGGGAAAGCGCCTCGCTGCGCTCGCATTAGTCAACACATATGGAAAGAAAGGTATTGTGTCCTCCGGCCCGGTATTCAAGGACATGAAAATTGACGGGGTAAAACTGCGCATCAGTTTCGATCATACTGGAAGCGGGCTGACAAGCCGGGATGGAAAGCCTCTCGACTGGTTTGAGGTCATAGATGCCGATGAAGGCGGATTCGTCAAGGCCGATGCCTTAATCGACGGCCAGACAGTGATTCTCTCAGCTGCAGCTGTAAAGAAGCCAGTCGCAATGCGTTTCGCCTGGCACCAGTTGGCAGAACCAAACCTCATGAACAAGGAAGGACTGCCAGCCTGGCCCTTCCGGGCAGGTGATGTGCCAAAACGCGACTGGATGAGCATCAATGTTCCAGAAGCGAATGAATACAAACTGGTATACGATCTCGATCTCGCAAAACTCGGACATGACATAAAATATGATATCGACAATCACGCCAACGTAGGTCAGTCGTTTGATCGTATTGCCTATTGCCTGGAACTGCAGCAGGGAGAGGAATCCAAATGTGTCTATGTTTCAATGGATGCATTCACACAGGATCCAGCCAAAATCGGAATTCCCTCCATACAGTCAGGGGCTAAATTCCAACAGAACGTCAAAAACATGAATGTGTTTTCGAATGTGAAAGAAATTAAGAATGGCGCTGGGCTCCAAAGCGGTAACATTGAATTCTGGCCCGGCAACTATGGCCCGCAAAATTCCGCAAATATCAAAAATGCATCAGCACAGCTATTTGACTTCGGCGATCAGCCCGGTGACCCACAGGATGGTTACGGTTCGATGCAGATTCACAACCACGATGCAAAACAGACATTGATGGCAATAAACCACTGGGCCGCAGGCGCAGGTGCTGACATTGGCATCGGGAACATGGGTGGGGCCGACAAGACAGACTGGACATTCGCCGGAAATGCCGGCTCCTACCAGATGAAACGCCTGCGTGTGCTGGTACGAACGAAATAGAAAGAGACCAAAGGTCGGGCTATCCCCTTCCACACAGAAGATATGCCTTTCCTTATTCCCAAGGGAAAACGTACTGGGTCAAACCAAGTTCGTTCCGCATCAGGACCATTTCATCCCTGACACCTTTCGGAAGCGGAACACCTTCATGTGCTGTCTTCAGACTCGCTTCATATTCTTTTTCACCAGCTGTATAGATACGCTCACAACCAGGCGCTCTTCTGGATGCCCGCAACGCCCTAAGAATATCACCAGTACGCTTCTTGAAATCAGCCAGCTCACAGAAAGCCTCAACATTCATTGCAATAAAGAAATGTCCAAGTTCAATTGGAGCAGGTTTACCATCTGACATGCCACACAGGGCTTTCATAAAATTCCCGGCCTGCAAAGCGGAAGAAAGAATCTCCACTACAGTTGAATAACCATAACCCTTGTACCCACCTCCGTCTTCACCGGGGCCTCCAACCGGAACAAGCGCGGCAAGATCCCTGGAGAAATCCTTCAGGACCTGCCGTGTATCCGTTCTTGTCTGACCGTCTGAACCAATCACCCAGCCGGGCGGCATATCTTTCCCCTGCCTTGCGTAGACTTCAATCTTGCCCCGTTGGGTTACCGATGTTGCACAATCAAGCACAAAAGGAAACTCTTCATCCGTAGGCATCCCGAAGGACAAAGGGTTCGTTCCCAGCATATTTTCCACGCCAAACGTGGGCGCAACGGAAGGCCTGGCATTAGTCCCGCAGACCCCGATCATTCCTGCTTCAGCTGCCATGAGAACGTAATAACCTGCAATGCCATAATGCGTTGAGTTCCGGGCCACAACCATCCCCATACCGCAATCTTTCGCCTTCCTGATAGTCATTTCCATGCATTTCTTTGCAATGGCATGCCCCATACCATTGTGACCATCCACCACAGCCGTTGTCATGGTTTCACGTACAACTTCAAACTTGGTTACCGGATTCAATATGCCGGCTTTGATTCGGTCATAATAAATCGGCTTACAGCGGTTGATTCCGTGAGACTCAATGCCCCGCTTATCAGAAGTTATCAGGACCTCGGCACACACGCTGGCATCTTCAGGTGGAACCCCCACTCCTACGAAAACATCCCTCATGAATTTCTCAAGATAGGATGCGTCAACAATGATAATATCATCACCCATCCTTCAATCTCCTTCTACCTGCCCTGACATTACTCTTCTTAAGATCAGAAGAAAGGGTCTCATTCATACTCCCAGTTCTATAACCTTCAAGGTCCAGCGCAACATATGTGAACCCGGATTTCCTAGCGCAGTTTGCGATTTTCTCACGCAGTCCTGGCTTCAATATCTTCTCCAGTTCGGACGGCTCGACTTCAATCCGCGCAATTTCGCCATGATGCCTTACCCGTACCTGACGGAATCCTTTGCTGAGCAGGAAATCCTCAACTTTGTCAACAGCAGTAAGTTTCTTTTCCGTTATCTTCGAACCGTATGGGAAACGTGAAGCAAGACAAGCCATTGATGGCTTGTCGGCGGTTGGCAGCCCTATTTTCCTAGAGAAATGACGTATGTCTTTCTTGGTAAAACCGGCCTCCAGCAACGGGCTGCGTACTCCAAGCTCTTTCAGGGCCTTCCTGCCGGGCCGGTAATCAGCCAGATCGTCGGCATTGCTTCCATCAACCACAACCTCTATTCCCTTCTTATGTGCCAGCTCCTTTACGATACTGAACAGTTCCTTCTTGCAGAAATAACAGCGATTGACCGGATTCTCCGCAAAGCCCGGGATTTTCAGCTCATTCGAGACAATAATCTCCTGTTTAATACCCAGTCGACGAGCCAACTGACGAGCCGTTTTCTGTTCTTTTTCAGGATATGTCGGCGATAGCGCCGTGATGAGAAGAACATTGTCACCAAGCACCTTCTTTGCAGCAGCGGCAAGAAACGTACTGTCCACGCCGCCGGAAAAGGCAATGGCAACACCACCCATTTTCTTCAATATCTCGCTCAACCGCTTCATTTTGTCTCCGGATGTCACAACGGCTTCCTTTCTTTTTTGCTTTCTAAAACAGTGGGATCATAATAATCTTATCAGCATTCGAGGGGCAAACTGTTTCGGTGAATATGTCATGATAAATATTTCTGTTGTTGTACCGATTTTTAACGAGGAAGAGAACGTTCCACTTCTCTGCGAAAAGCTCAACGAGGTTATGTCCTCGTTGCCCAAAAGCTACGAAATCGTCCTTATCGATGACGGAAGTTCGGACACATCATGGGAAAAGATGCTGCAATGTTCCCGCAAATACAAACATATCCGCCTGATCAAGTTCCGCCGTAATTTCGGTCAGACTCCGGCAATGAGCGCAGGATTCAGGGAATCCAAGGGAGAGATCATCATCACGCTGGATGCCGACCTGCAGAACAATCCTGCAGATATTCCAAAAATAGTAGAGCAGATGGAAAAGGGGTTCGACGTCGTAAGCGGCTGGCGGAAGGACCGCAAGGATCCCTTCATCAACCGGAGATTGCCCTCTATCATGGCAAACGGTCTGATCAGCAAAATAACAGGAGTTCCATTGCATGATTACGGTTGCACCCTAAAGGGTTACCGCAGGGAGATTGTGCAGAACCTCGATCTGTACGGCGAAATGCACAGGTTCATTCCCGCACTGGCAAGCTGGGTCGGCGGGGCAATTTCGGAAATTCCTGTTGACCATCAGCCGCGCAGGTTCGGCAAATCAAAATACGGTATTTCCAGGACACTCCGCGTCGTCCTGGATCTCATCACCGTTAAATTCCTTTTGAAATACAGTACAAGGCCGATCCAGATATTCGGGAAAATCGGACTGATCCTGGGCAGCCTTGGCGCGATCTGGCTGATAACCATGATGGGTCTGCACATTCTCTTCAAATTCGGCATCGGGACAGAAGCAATGGCAAAACTGATCAAAAGCCCCTTCTGGGTAACGACATCTTTCATGCTGATATTTTTTGGGGTACAGTTCCTGAGCATGGGGCTGCTTGCAGAAATTCAGATAAGAACTTATCACGAATCACAGAACAAGCCGATCTATGTAATCAAAGAGATCGTCGAGCCAAATGCTTGAGACATTTGATATAGACGCCCTACCCCTTCACCAGGCCCTGCTGGTTTTCCTGGCAGACCCCTTGATACTCGCCTGCATCGCCATAGACCTGTTGATGGTTATTTCCCTCATAAAAAACCCTCCTGACTGGAAAAGCAGGACAGCCAGACTCAACTTTCGGTCCTGGTCAGTAAGCGAGGCAGAGGCAATCATCCTTGCATCCGTCATGTTCATTCTGGCGGTCAAGGCACTGATCCCGGCATTCTATGACGTTGGCGCTATAGACCAAAAGAATCTCGAGACATTCCTGCTACTCGGACAAACTTTTATTTTCCAGATGCCCGTCATCATCCTGATCATCGTCTTACTGACACGGAAAGGGCGCATCAAAACGGGGATACTGGGATACGCCCCGGCCGACATCCTTTCCTCATTTAAAAAAGGATTTATTTTCTGCCTGGGCGCCATGCCTGTCGTCGGAATGACATCTTTGATTCAGAACCACTTCTTGATCAAAGCCGGCTTCACCAATGAGCCACAATATGTCATTGAACTGTTCAATACACCGGGCCCGCTCTGGCTTAAGTCGTACCTGGTTTTTACAACCATAATTATGGCTCCTATTACAGAAGAATTTATTTTTCGAGGTATAGGAACATCCGCTTTCGCAGACAAGATAGGCATTAAAGGCACGGTCTTCCTTTTGTCTATCGCTTTCGGAGCCATTCATTTAAATCTTTATTCTTTTGGCCCTCTCTGTATTATCGCGATGTCATTCTCAATTGCGTACATATATTCAGGCTCGCTGCTTGTACCTGTATTCATGCACAGCATTTTCAACACCCTGAATCTTGTTGCAATATTCATCAGCAATCAGATCACATAAAAAAGACGTCGATGCAATCGCTGCAAATTTCATCACATTATATTCATGATTTATCATTATTGCCATTTTACTCTTTTCCTCTTGAACCAATCTGGCCAACTTCCTACCCTCTAGCCTCATGAAAGTTCCAAAAACAATTGAATGGATTACCAAACACAGGAATATGCCCATTCCCGGGCATATAAGGATGATCGACCAGACACGCCTACCGTCCAGGCTTGTATTCCTGGAAATTACCGATCTTCATCAGATATGGACCGCTATTAAAACGCTCCAGGTTCGCGGGGCACCCGCGATAGGGATAGCTGCGGCCATGGGTATTGTGGCAGCAGTACAGAATAGCCGGGTAAAAACCGGCATCCAGCTGGCCGCAGAAGCCTGCAGAGCAGCCGATTACCTGGCAACATCGCGCCCCACTGCTGTAAATCTTTTCTGGGCAATAAAACGCATGAAAGAGCTGGCAAACGCTCACGCGGACATGCCTCCTGCCAAGCTGAAAATCCTCCTCGCCAAAGAAGCCGTAGCCATCAGAGATGAAGATGCAGACATGTGCCGCGCAATAGGTAAATTCGGGGTAAAGTTCCTCAAGAAAGGGTACACGATCCTGACACATTGTAATGCCGGAGGCCTCGCCACTGCTGAATACGGAACTGCCCTTGCCCCCATTTACACTGCCTTGGACAAGGGAATGAAGATCAAAGTCTATGCCGACGAGACGAGGCCTCTGCTACAGGGTGCGCGCCTTACAGCATGGGAACTGATGCAGGCAGGCATAGATGTCACCCTGATCTGCGATAATATGGCAGCTCACGTCATGAAGCATAAAAAAATTAATGCGGTCATGGTTGGAGCAGACCGTATTGCAGCTAACGGCGATGCCGCAAACAAAATCGGCACATACGGTGTTGCCCTCCTGGCAAAAGCCCACAAGATTCCATTTTACGTCCTGGCCCCGACTTCAACTTTCGATCTCTCCCTGAAAAATGGCTCCCGGATACCTATTGAAGAAAGAACCGAAAAGGAAATCACCGAAGGTTTTGGTAGACGCACTGCGCCTAAGAGGGTGAAAGTCTATTCCCCGGCATTTGACGTTACTCCCGCGGAACTTATCACAGCGATCGTCTGTGAAAAAGGCATTGCGCGACCTGATTTCAGAAAATCTCTTGCAAGGTTCGCAGGAAAATAATTATTCTTCAGCCAGCCCAACCTTCAGAGCAGCCAAGCAAGACGGAGAACAACACAGAGATTAAACTCCCATTTTGAAAGCTTAGGGGAATACTGGTGGAATCCGGGATGGAAGCTGGAAGGACTACTGGTTTGTAATAGCTTTAAGGATATCTTCCGCATCGGTTACAAACTTGGTATCCATGAAATCTTTACGATATTTCTCAACCATTTCTACAGCTTTTCTCTGTTGAGGTAACGGAATAGCTTTGTCTGCCAACACCTTCAGCCATGCCTCTTTGTCGAATGGCCCAACGTTATAACCCAACACTCTTAAGAGACTCGCCAAGGCTCTTTCCGCGTCCTCGTCTACAAGCTTTTTTTCCGCATCATCAACAACAGCAATCAACCTCTCACTTAAAATTGGACTAGTCGATCCGAAATATCTCTTGGCATGTCCATATGCCTTAGACGACAGAGCCATCAATCCTTTGGCAAGGGCAACCTCAGGGTTACTATCCTGCCCCATTCGTTTCAGCCTTTCACCGGGCGTCAGGCTGCTCGCATCAAAATCAATCTGCCGTGTAGCACTGCCACGTGCAGCAAGCTTCTCGATACAAATAACCTTTCCCGCGCTGATCTCCGACACCGTTACTGTCAGCGGACCGCTATTTAGACTAACCGTTATTTCCTGGCCGATGGAGGATGAGAAAGAATCGACAATCTTGCTGTCAATGGCCATCAAATTCTCAAACAGACGTTTCAACTCGCTGAAGTCACTCTCTTTCCCTGATAAATCAGGATCTTTACTGGAATCAAGCAATTCATTGTAGGCAGCAATCATGCTTTCATTCAGCAGCTTGGTCACCAAGCGACCAAGGAACTCCTTCATTTTCTGTTCAACCTGAGCCTCGGCTTTTTTCTTCCCCTCATCAAGAGCCTTTCGCATTCGGCGTATATCTTCCGACAACAATATCCGCTTGCTTTCCGTTTCACTTGCGTACTTGCCGGAATAATTAGATATAAGTTCCGCAGCCTTCTCAAAATCCTGGCTCTTTATCAAGGGGCGGACCTCAGACTTCAGACTCCGTATCACCATTTCATATTCTTCTTCTCTGGCCAGAGTTAACTTTCGAATTTCATCCTCAGCCATCAATGAATACTTTGTCCCCTTGGTCTCCCTCGCAACTTTTTCAAAACGTGAGACAGCCTCATTAAAATTATCTTTGTGTTCCCTGGCCCATTTTTGCGCAAAATCAAACATTTCCATCGCCGCCTGTTCTGCAGGGTCCCTCTTCGGCTGAGTGGGAACAGTAGCCGGTGGAATCGTATTTGTAACCCGGCGTCCGGGCAATGTGGGAGGAGGAGGAGGCGGTTCTTTTCGAGATGTCATGTACAACAAACCTGCTATGCCACCCAGCACGAACACTACAAGAACCAGAACGGCTACAACATGTACGGAATGCTTCTCCTGCTTAAACTGTGTCAACTTGGACGTGGTGCGAGAATGGTCTTGAACCGTACGCTTCTTGCTCCTCGCAACTGTGCTTATTCCTTCCGGAAGCACAGGTCCTGCGGGCATACGCCCCTTTTTCACACGCGAAATATCAGACCTGACGGCAACCCAATCTGTTGGCCTGCCGTTCCGGTCCTTTGCCAGCATTTTCTCGATAAGCCAGCAGAGCTGCTTGGATAGTTTGGGATTGGTCTCAATAGGGTCTTCTACCGTTGCATCACCCGTCTGCATTTCCATTATCTTATCATCAGGATGACCTTCAAACAGAATTTTCCCTGTCACCAAATGGTAAAGCATCGCGCCCAGCGAGTAGATGTCAGCCCTGCAATCGAGATCTCCATCTCCCCGGGCCTGTTCAGGAGACATGTAGGCAGGTGTGCCCATTACGTATTCATCATCCCGTCGAGCGCTCATGGCAGTAATTGTTCTTGCCAGGCCCAGATCGGCAACCTTAACTGTTCCATCGGAATCGATAATTATATTGTCGGGTTTTATATCGCAATGGATTATGCCTTCCTTGTTCCATGCATAATCAAGCGCATCGGCAACACAATCAACAACCAGCAGAGCGTCTTCTTCCGACAAGACGCCTTTTCTGCGGAGCCAGTCACCGACAGTGTAACCAGCAACGTATTCCATAACTATGTAATACAGGCCGTCTTCAGCATTAACGTCATAAACCTGTATGATTCCGGAATGTTTCAATTTGGCGGCAGATTTGGCCTCGGTAAGGAATCGCTCTATATCGGATACATCCCTGGCCATTCTGGGCGAAAGAACCTTAATTGCGACAATTCGGTCGAGAGATAGTTGCCTGGCTTTCCAGACAGAAGCCATACCTCCCTGCCCAAGGCTCTCTATAATTTCAAATCCTGTTATCTGCAACTGACTCATCTTTTTCTTCCGTCACCACCACATGCTGTACATTCCAAAACACCCTCACCCTTACACTCCGCGCACTGCCCGTCCTTCCCGGCACCAGAACCCTGACACCGTCTGCAATCAGACAATCCCTGTCCGCCACACTTGATACACATGGCCCGCTCACCGCTGCCATTACACTTCTTGCAAACCAGACTGCCCTGCGCCCTGCAGTCAATACAGGCTACAAAACCCGTTCCATTGCAATTCTTACACTTAACGGTCTTTTTGATCTTGCCTTTGACAAGCCTGCCTTCATCCTGCACCTCCACTTTCCCCTGGACACACCCCTGGAAGGTACACTTGATCTCACCCTGCCCCTTACACTTGGCGCAGTCTACTCGCCCCAGCCCCATGCAATCAGCACAAGGTGGAGCAACAGCCCTTTTAATCTGCACCTGCTGCTTGCGGGAAAGCTTCCCATCTAATTCCGCAGGAATCCAAGCCGCCCCAAGAGAAAGAAATTTCCGGCTCTGCTGAAGCGCTGAATACTTATTCATGCCACGGCCAAGCTTAAATCTTCTTTCGTCCATTGTTGAAGGCTTAAGGATCTTGCCAGTACCGTTACATCTCAGGCACGACTTTCCGGCAACCTCGATCGTGGTTGTCTTATTATCGAGGGCCGCAGTCTCCATTACATACCGTCCAGAACCAGCACATGCAGGACACTTACGATCAACAGTCATGCCTCCAGTCTCACTTTTCTTCCGTATTTCAATAATTTGCTCGGAGCGCTCCCCTTTTACAGAGGGGTCGGCGATCATTTCCAGAGCAGCGGCATTTTTTCCGAAAAGATTTGCAACATCGAAGTCACCTAGATCAAGGTGCTTCTTTGCAATGCGAATTTCGTTCTCAACTATCATGGCATCCATGAATTTAACCTTGCCGGATGGAAGTGTATTTTCCGCCTGACTACCATCGGGCTGTGACTTTGGCCTGGGAGGCGGTAGCTTGGCCTTGCAATGCGTGCATGTCTCGCTGCCTTCCGGACTCTCGTAGCCACACTCTCGGCAGACAAGAACAGCGGACAAAGCAAACGAAGCAGCCACCAAGAAAGCAAAAATGACCATACATCTCAGTTTTGTAACTGATCTCATGAGAAATCTATTTAAAATAAAACGTCCACACAATACGTTTACTAGTCAACATCGTGATGATAACTGTTTACAGTGCAACGTCAAGATGGTATTATTTATATATGAAAATTGATTTCGCCAATCATTCCAGAGCACAACGTGGGCATAAAGCATCGAGGAGTGGTCAGGCTGTTATAGAGTATGTGATAATGACCGTGTTGCTCCTTTCAAGCGCAGTAGTTTTATCAATTTTTCTTTATACATACAAACAGCACAGCGAAAGAGTTGTCAACCTAGTAGCATCGGAATATCCTTAAACAACTTAATTAAATATTAAGATTTAAAAAACAAAAGGCCCCTAACAATTGATAACAGGAGGAAGCATGAGCAGGAAACTGAGAAACAAAAAGGGACAAACACTGGTTGAATATATTATTCTTGTTGTAATTATTGCTATTGCAGTAATTGCTATCGCAGGAGCGTTCAGTGACAGGATCAGGGAAATGTTCGGAGGTGCTACTGTCGAGCTTGGCGGAGACCAGAGCGCCGTAGACGCAGCTCTTGACACTCAGTCCAAGGATTTCCTCAAACAGGTAAAGAAAGACGGCGTCCAAGGCAATTGAGGCTATGCCTATTGCCTATACCCGTATACGCGCGAATCATAGACACCTGATCGCGCGGAAGACTGAGTTTTCTTCGCGATCAGGTCAGTCAATTATAGAATCTTGCCTGGTTTTGGGCCTGATTTGTGTCGTTTTCATGACGATGTTAAACGTCGCCGAGTTAACGGCAGCACGTGAAGTACTTTCCTACGCTGCAGCTTGCAGTGCCCGCAGCCGAACAGTTGGTTTTAATCAATTCATGGTCTGGAAAACAGGCCGTATAGCCAGCATCCCCAACGCCGGCAAAATGATCGTTCCTGAATATATAAACGACGACCCTTACCTGAGACAACAGATCGCATCACGCAAACCCGGAGAACTCTTTGTGGATATGGTCGGGGCCCCTCCCCCAGCTTCAGGACAATACCAGCTGGAACAGGCGCGTATCCCCGAATACATGGATGCCGGGAACATGGCTAGAGCCGAATATGTACTCAACTACAGCGCATGGGATTCCATAGTCATTGATCCAGGCCAGGGGGAAATCGGCGGTGACGGAAGTATCCCGCAGATGCTTCATGCAACCGCATCCCAGGATTACACCAACTGGTTTCCCCTCCATAAAATATTTTACAATGCGGATGTCATTCATCTGCAGGCATCGTCAGATATCGAAAGCCACTATACACTTTACATAGATGATAAGTCGTACTGACAAAACCAGGATAAGCACCGGAGGACAGACCATCGTGTTTTTCATGATGCTCCTGTTCATCCTGGTATTTGTAGTAATCTGGATATTTGATCTTCATAAAAGCATCTACATAAAATCCGTCAGCCGTAACGCCGGAGATTCTTCAGCTCTTATGGCCGCACGATGGGAAGGCATCACGCTGAATCTGATCGGAGATCTGAACATTCTGCACGCAATTGCACTCAGCGCGACAAACACAGCCGCTGAAACTGCAATCACAAACATGCAGGCAAGGCTGTGTTATGTCGGCCCGATGATCGCTTTCATGGCATCCCAGCAGGCAGCAAAAAACAACGGCATTTACCCCAACCCTGATTTCGATACACTCCTCAACGAACATGTTCACCAGGTACGGTATGATTATCCAGCCCAGACAAATCCGGACGGGACGCCGCTTTTCCCGGAGCCTTACCCGGATTGCTGGAATGAGTATGCAAACATGCTGGAACTGGTCGCGAAAGACGGCGTAGTTGCAGGCCCTGACAACGCACGACTCTACACTGATTACACAGGCGGACATCCACTCATCATGATAGACTTCTACAATGCAGTTGCAGGTAGATCATGGTGCTGGTTCCACAATCATGCACCCACCCTGCTTGCCAATTACCAGAACTTTTTCCCATGCTGGTGGCCGGCCCTGCCTGAACCTCCCCACGAAATATACATGAACAGCGAAATATACGGTCTTGGCCTGAATAAATCGATCACTGAACTCTCCAGCCTTGCTGACGAAAACACTTTAAACGCAATAGCAACCGAGCGCCAGCTTCAGGGCGAACTGAACAGCACCGGCATGACACAAACCGCCGTCTGGTATACTTATGGTGCACCATGGACAACATGGGATGTGATGGCAGATCCTTCATTCCCCATCACCGGCACGCTCAAACCCCAGTACAACTATGCAGGGGCAGATGCCGCAGTCAGGGTAATCGCAAAAGCTGCAAGACTAATGCCTTCAGGTAAAGGGAACTACCCGTCAAATACAGTCACATGGACCGCAGCCGCAAAACCGTTCGGATATCTTGCAGATGATCAACGTCCCAATTCATTCGATATCGTGCTCCCCGCCTATAGAGCTGTGAGACTTTTCCCTGTTGATGCATCATCAGCACCATCCGGCGGAGCCTATAATCTGGAATGGCGCAGACATGTGGAAAACCATTTATCAACATACATGGAACAAGGCCCGCAAAGCGGCTCATGTCCATACTGTAACATCCTTGTTGCATGGGAGGACCCTCAGCTAAGACAAAGCGGTATAGACTGGCTCAGCACCAATAGCTGGCAGTGTACAATCGTGGGAGGCCCAGGAGGCATACGCGGGGGAGGTTCACCCAGAGGACATTAACCATGAAGAAAATCTTCAACATTATTCAAAATACTCCCAAACCCGGCGCGTGTGATCGCACAGCTACTTTGTGCCGACATGCTCTCGGCAAGTCGAGGCCATGCAAAAAATCAAAGAGCGGTCAGGCTCTCGCAGAATTTGTCATTGGTTTAATAGCCGTACTTACACTCGCTGCATGCCTGCGCGTTGGGTCAAACATGATCACTGCACATAGCGATGCCATGGCCATGGCGCGAAGTGAAGCCGCAACAGCCGCCTCATTGGGCATCGACGCTCTTTCAGATGCCAGGTATATCCACGAAGTAACTGACGGCAAAGACAAGCGGCAGTACACCAAGGATGACGAATCAACCACAGCCAACGGAGCAGAATTTAACAGCATCATTGTTGACAGGACAGTTTCAGCTGATTCCGATTGGGATATTCTCAATCAGTCCCCAAACAACAGAATCTCAAAGCTGCACGGAAACATGAACCCATCCACAGCTTTTGGACTGGTGCAGGGATCAGATAAAAAAACTGTACCTATTGATCAAATACCGGCGGTACGTTTCTTTTACAACGCACAAACAATGGAAGTTGAATGCAATGTGTGGATGACCCAGATAAATGGACTGTACTGATCATGCATAAGAGAATTAATAATTTCATTCTCGCAATCATCCTAATATGTACGGCAACAATAATCTGCCATGGTCGTGTTTATGAATATTCAGGGAAAATTGTCGACAGCACCAAAGCGCTGCTCTCGTCAGGAGGGTCCCTCGCCTACGAAACATCCGTCAGTATAAATGGAAGCAAAGGAGACCTCGCCGTTGTCGGCTTCAATAAGCCTATAGGGCATCTTGTCCGTGAGCTTGGGCAACTGTTCAAAACAAAGGATATCGTTTATTCGGGCGGTTCGATGGGATATGTAAATATAAAGAGTAACGGCATGATAATGAAAATGACCGTCCTGAAATTCGGCAATAACGTGCAAACGCTCGTATTCAAGATCCAACAGTCAGAGGCTGATTACCTGGAAGGTCTGCAGAAACCCAGGGGCCACATGTTAAAAGATATTCCTGTTTTTCCGGGCAGTGACCCCGTTTTTTATGTTCGCGACGACAAGTCCAACGCAGGCCTGGCAGTTGCAGAAACATCGGCAGACGCCCTCTCCGTGCGCAGCTTCTTCGCATCACAACTTTCGTCAGCCGGATGGAGCCCGGCGATGCCCGGACAAACTGCCGCAAATATGAGTTCCAGCCTGCTCGTGTATAACCGGAACCGCGAGATATGCTGCATTTTCGTAGATACTTCTCTTTCAAATGGAAAGAACTTAATTACACTATTGCATAAACAGCAGGGAATAGAATAAATATGATCCGTGGTAGTGCGCGCCGTGGCATTCTGTAGAGTACGCTGTCACCAGCGTATCTTCGGCTGTGGACATCCGACTTTACAAAAAGGCCCGGTAATCCATGGCAGTTAGCATTGTACCGCTTTAAATTAGGAGCTGATATGAAAGAAAAAATAATACCAATTACCGCAATTGTTATCGGCCTCATCGCCTTCCTCCTGACAGGCCAATACCTGCGCTCCCAGCGGGACGCACTGGAAAAGGAAAGACAAAAACTTTATGCTGGCGCCAAGCGCATTGACATAGTAGTGGCCTCAAGCGACATCCCTTCCCAAACAGCCATCCGGAAAGAGGATCTCGGACTAGACTCCGTAATCGAATCAACAGTCCCTCCGGACGTGGTCACACCGGAAGATGCACAGCAGATAATCGGCAAGAAAGTAATTTTTGCTGTCGGCAGAACCAGGGCAATCATGTGGGGCAATATTGAAGGATCAGACAGAGCTGCAGAAACAAGCCTGGCCTCCATAATTTCAAAGAATATGCGCGCCATATCTCTGCCTATCAGCGGAGCCGCAACGGTAAGCAGCATGGTCCAGCCCAATGATCGCGTTGATGTGCTGGGAACGTTCTCATTCCCATCGAAAAAGAAACCCAACGAGATGGAGAATGCGACCATCACAGTCCTTCAGGATGTTACGGTACTGGCGACAGGACAGACCATGGCAAAACAAGCGGGAAAACGCCGCTCCCAACTCGGCAATGCCAGTTATAACACAGTCACTGTTGAAGTTACTCCGAAGGAGGCTGAATTACTGGTCTTCGCCCAGCAGATGAAAGGTAGCCTATATCTTTCCCTGCGAAATTCCACAGATGTATCATTCGAAAAGGAGCTGCCTGAAATTAATTTTGAACATATCGAGAAATCGCTTCCCGAAATGAACCAGTATCGACAGAAAGTCATTCGCCATAGAACTACTTACTAAACAGAGGCAGTTGTCTCATTATGACTGAATCGATAAAACTTGAAATCAGGAGACCGGGAGGACAGGTAAATGTCTTCGATATTCCACCCGGCATATATACCGTGGGCAGCGATGACGACTGCAAGATTCTCCTTCCCCATGCTGGAATTGAGGGTAGGCATGCAATCCTCACCATCCGTGACGATGCTTTTTGGATAGAAGATCTTGCGTCCTCAACCGGGACGATTATTGGCGGCAAGAAAGTCAACGGCCGGGTTTCCATAATCCCAAGCCAGGAAATCGGGATTGGCCCCTTTGTCCTTCTTGTTCAT
>MHBM01000069.1:15450-22996 GCA_001804885.1 Lentisphaerae bacterium RIFOXYA12_FULL_48_11 | reverse complement strand
TGTGGCGCCAGCAGCGCCAGTTGTGGAGGCGGCCCCGGCAATGCCCGCAGTTCCTGCGGCAGAGCCTGTGGTAGCAGCGCCAGCGGCTCCAGCAGAGCCTGTAGTTGCGGCACCAGCAGCTCCGGTTGTGGAAGCGGCCCCGGCAATGCCGGCAGCTCCTGCGGCAGAGCCCGTGGTAGCAGCGCCAGCACAGCCAGCAGTAGTGCCAGTGATAACCGTTGAAAAGCCTGAAGAAGATTTGGACAAACTTATAAGTGAAGCAACCAAAGAGGCTGCGTCAGTTAAGCCTGATAAACCAAAGGAATTTGCCAAGTTGAAAGAAGTTTCGTCTCCTGCAGCGATTCCTCAGACTAAGCTGGAGGGATCTCTTGCTGATATGATGGGCGAGGAAGAGCTTCGACGTAAAGGGATGGAGGCTCACGCCAGGGATTCCCTGGATGAAGCGAAAAAGGCGCTGAAAGAACATCAATATGAACGCGCTATACAATATTATTCGGAAGCATACAATAACTTCAGAAGACCTGAGGCGGAACCCAGCAGGCGGCAGGCACAGAGAGGGATTGCAGACAGTTATTACCTTTGGGCCATGTCATTACAGAGACAGGGTAGCGTTACAAATGCTTATGAGAAAGCTGTAGAAGCTGCAAAAATTGGTCACCCAAATGGTGATTCTTTTGCTGCAGAACTGAAACAGGAAATGACCCAGGGTCCTAAGAAGCCTCTAGATACTGGCCGTAGACCTTCCGTCTTTCAGCAACCAGAATTAAAAGCTAAAGAAAAAGGCGTGGCCGATTTAATGAAAGATGGTCGCGAGTATATGCAGGCACGTGAGTACGATAAAGCACAGGGTAGATTTGAGGCAGTACTCAAGCAGGACCCGTATAATACGGAAGCGATAAGACTTCTTCAGAAAACCAATCAAAAGAAATATGATACGGCGACGATGGAGCTTGATGCAACCAGGAATGATATTATGGCGGAAACTAGAAAGACTTGGAATCCCCGGGATTACGCTCTAATTACGGATACGCAAAAAACAATGGATATGGGCGGATCCAAGAAGAAAATTGAAGACAAGAGGCAGAAAATTCTTGATAAGATGGCTAATATAATAATACCGGAGATTGACTTCAGGCAGGCAAATATTAATGACGTTGTTGATGAGTTGAGGAAACTAAGCGAGGAGTTTGACAGGCCTGCCAGCGCCGATGAGCGTAAGGGCGTGAATATTATTCTTAATCTTGGAACCGGCAGAGGCGCTGGCGCTGGTGCAGCTGCTGGAGATCCTGCTGCCGCTGTACCTATAGATCCCTTTGCAATAGCACCTGCTGCTGCTGGAGCCGGCGCTGTTGCTGGAGCTGCTGGTGATGTCAATCTTGTTACTTTCAGTGCGCGTGGCATATCGTTACTTGAAGCGTTGAAAATTGTAACAAATGTTACAAAACTTAAATATCGAATTGAGGGTAACATTGTTATGATCGTACCTCTTAATGCTGCAGAGGGCGATATTGTCGTGCGTATGTATGATGTTATGAATATTGAAGGTGCTGTTACAAAACTGTCACCTGAGCTTCAGCCAGGTTTAGCTGGAGGTGCATTTGGTGGCGGCGCGGCTGCGGCGGCTCCTGCTGACGAAGGGACAGGGAGTGGAGAGGCGGAATTGAAGGAGTTCTTTAAGAGTCTGGGTGTAATGTGGCCGGAAGGATCTTCGATAAGATATGTCAAGTCTATCGGTAAGCTGATTGTTGGTAATACAGAAGAGAATCTTATCCAGCTTGAGAAAGCTCTGGAAGTGCTGAATGTTGTTCCTAATCAGATAGAAATCGAAGCCAGATTTGTTGAGGTTGGCCAAACTGATATGACGTCAACAGGGCTTGAATGGTTGCTTACGGACGATTGGGAGATTGCGCAGAAGAAGACTTCCGCCGGTATGCCGTGGGCATCAAAGCAGTCTATAAAGGCAAAGGCTGGGGCCTTTACGAAGGGCAATCGAACTGCGACTTCCCTTGATATGGGCGGTTCGGGCGCGACAGTCGCTGATGATCTTCTGACTATTGGGGGAGTTTTGACAAATCCAGAATTGTCTGTGGTGTTGCATTTGCTTGAGCAGAAAGGATTTGCAGATCTATTGTCAGCTCCGAAAGTTACAGCCAAGGCCGGTCAGGAAGCGACAATTAAGGTGGTTACTGAATATATTTATCCAACACAGTTTACAGTTACTCCTATTACCGGTGTTGGTATCAATGGACAAGCAACAATTGTCGGTGGTGTTGTTGAGCCTGGTAATTTTGAAACACGCGAGGTTGGTGTCCTTCTTACGGTAACTCCAAGTGTCAGTCCTGAGGGACAGATGATCGATCTTACAATGGCACCTGAAGTGGTTACCGATCCCATCTGGCATGAATATGGTTCAACCTATACGTCACCTGACGGCAGTACTCAGCAATTGACCATGCAGCAGCCGTTCTTCCATTCCCGTAAGGTGTCTACCAGTATATCCATTTATAATGGTTCAACTGTGGTAATGGGTGGAATGATAACAGAAGCGCGCAGTACGGTTGATGATAAAGTGCCGTTTTTAGGAGATCTCCCTGTTATGGGTAGACTGTTCAGGAGTAAAGCTGATAGAAGCGAGAAGAAGAATCTTCTGATCTTTGTTACAGCCCGCCTGGTGGATCCTGCGGGCAAGCCGGTTAAAGCCAGTACTGATCTTGCTCAGAAGATGGTTGAGGGGTCGTCCAAGGCTGCTGAGGCGACTGCAGGTAATTAAATCGCTTTTGAGCTCGTCCAAATAGATCAAATTCCTGCCCTAGAGCAATTGATGAACACCAGAAAACTCGTTCTTGTTGACGGTACTGCAGTACTTTACCGTTCATTTTATGCTATCAGGGAATTGTCAACAAACGCTGGAAAGCCGACAAACGCTGTGTTCGGTTTTATCAGGATGTTGCGACAATTGAAAGATGTTTGGACTCCGACTCATTGGCTTGTTGTTTTTGATGGTGGACTGCCGAAAGAGAGAAAGGCCTTGTTAGAAAGCTATAAAGCCCAGCGTCCAGCAATGCCTGACGCTCTGAAGGAGCAGATTCCTCATGTTGAGGACTATCTTGGCAGGGCTGAGATACCCTGGGTCAAAATGTCGGGGGAAGAGGCTGATGATGTCATCGCTTCGATTGTAGATAAAGCTAGAAACGAATTTGACTCAACGCTGATTGCTACAAGTGATAAGGATATTTTCCAACTTATAGATGACAAGGTGAAGATAATTCCGACGGCCGGGAAGGATGGTTTGCTGGACGCTGACGGTGTGAAAGTGAAAACTGGCGTTTATCCATCAAGCATCGTTGATTGGTTGTCGCTGGTAGGTGATAGTTCCGATAATATCCCTGGTGTTCCAGGTGTAGGACCGAAAACGGCGGCGAAGCTTATAGAACAATTTGGCTGTCTAGATGAGTTGTTCGCCAAAATTGGTCTTGTTGAGAATTCGAGGATCCGGGCTGCTTTGGATCAGTGTCGGGCTCTTGTGACCAGGAATCGAGCCATTGTAGCACTAAGGCGTGATTTAGACTGCTTGCCGGAGTGGGGTAAGCTGGAGATGCGGAAGCCTGCCGCAGGTAAACTTCTCCCTTTCTTTGAGGCAATGGAGTTTCATGCCATGGCAAAAGAGATAAAGGAAATGGATTTTTTTCTTTGAAAAACGGTTGACAGGTTCGGTGTATTAGGTTATCTTTCCTAATAACAGTTGTGCGTAATCAGGTGGATCCCATATACATTTCCGAAAATTCATAATTTGATTTTTTTTCATTTCCAATCTCCATGTTGAAAATTGCTATTACAGGCGGTCTTGCATGCGGGAAAAGTACTGTGGGTAAGTATTTATTGGGGAAAGGTGTGCCTGTCTGTGATACGGACGATTTGGCGCATATGGTGATGGCTCGTGGCGGTGGGGTGTTCGAAGAAATTGTAAGAGTCTTTACGATGGATATCCTTAATGCCGCAGGGGAGATTGACAGGCGGCGGCTTGGAAAAATAGTTTTTTCTGACAAGAAGGCCATGGCTGCTTTGAATAGTATCGTCCACCCTGAAGTGAAGAAAGCTTGGAATGTGTGGCTTCTTGAACAGTTGAATGGTGGTTCCATCTGTGCTGGAGTAATTGTGCCATTACTGTATGAGATTGCAGAAGGGGTTGGGTGGGATGCAGTTGTTACTGTTTATACATCTGAAGACTTGCAGATTGAAAGACTCCTTCGTCGTGAGTTATCACGGGAGGAAATAAAAATGCGTTTGGCTGCGCAGATGCCGGTGTCTGAAAAAATGCGATTGGCTGATTATGTAATCATAAACGATGGAGCAGAGAATTTGTTGAAGCAACAGGTTGAAATTGTGATTGAACACATTATGGAGAATGAAAAATGGGAATGAATAATCCAGGCATGGGAAGGCGATCGAGGCATCCTCGAATGATGCACGGGAGAGGGATCAGGGAAGAGTCTAATCAAAGGGATTATCCACAACCTCGAGAAACGGATCGTCCTGTGGTTACGGGTAATGTAAACAACGTTGCTGCACCTGTAACCGATGGTAATGCGGCGATTCCTGCGAATGGTCAGAATGGGGCGAATATCCCGAATAATGTGGATGGTGGCGCGCTTCAACCTGTAGAGAGAAAGGTGGGGCCTTCAGGGGGGAAGGTATTGAGTCTTTATGAGCTTCAGGAGAAGTCTGTTCCCGAGTTGCATAAAATTGCGGATGGCTTTGGCCTGACGGATCTCGGCGCGCTGCGTAAACACGAATTGATTTTTGAAGTGTTAAAAGCCAGCGCAAGGGAAACAGGATCCATGTGCAGTAAGGGTATTTTGGAGATTCTACCTGATGGTTTTGGTTTCCTGCGTTCTCCATCCAACAATTATCTGCCTTGTCCTGAAGATGTTTATGTCTCTCCTTCACAGATACGTCGGTTTGCGCTCAGGACCGGGGATCTTGTCGAAGGTGATATAAGGGAGCCAAAAGACAAGGAACGTTTCTTTGCGCTTCTGCGTGTTGATAAGGTGAACAGTGCTGACCCTGAAAAATCGAGATTGAAAGTTCCGTTTGAGAATCTCACTCCGCTCTTTCCCGACAGGCGCCTGCATCTTGAAATTGCTCCAGGGGAGACGTCAATGCGGGTCATGGATATATTTACGCCTATTGGCATGGGGCAGAGAGGTCTGATTGTGGCTGCACCCCGGACGGGTAAGACTGTCCTGCTTCAGAAGATTGCCAACAGCATTTCCACGAATCATCCGGATGTTTTCCTCATAATTCTTCTTATTGATGAACGACCGGAAGAGGTCACGGATATGATCAGGAACACAAGGGCACACGTTTTGAGTTCAACATTCGATGAAGCCCCTGAGCGGCATGTTCAAGTTGCTGAGTTGGTTATGGAGATGTCCAAGCGTATGGTGGAGTGCGGTCAGAATGTTGTTATTCTGCTTGATAGTATAACCCGTTTAGCTCGGGCGTATAATACACTTCAGCCGCACAGTGGGAAGATCCTTTCTGGTGGTGTTGACGCCAACGCATTGCATAAGCCGAAGCGTTTCTTCGGCGCCGCAAGAAATATTGAGAACGGTGGTAGTCTTACAATTATAGCAACGGCGCTTGTGGATACGGGAAGCCGTATGGATGAAGTTATCTTTGAGGAGTTTAAAGGTACTGGAAACATGGAGCTCTGTCTGGATCGAAACCTCGTTGATAAGAGGATATTCCCTGCAATCAACATAGAAAAATCAGGCACTCGAAAGGAGGAGCTGTTGCTCCATCCTGATGAGCTAAGCCGTATATGGATCCTGCGACGGGCTGTAAATGGCGTTCCGCCGGTGGAGGCCATGGAAATGATTGTAAACCGATTGAAGAAGACGAAGAGCAATGCGGAGTTTCTTGTTTCCATGAAAGAGTAATCCGGAGTGGAAATTAACATCTGTCATGTTATATTGCTGTGATTCAGGTTGAGGTCCAAGGTTTAGATTATACGTATGAAAGGCAGTTTATCCGATGAAGGTTAAAGTTGAAGATGCAGGTGGATGCAGGAGGGTGATGCGAGTAGAGGTGCCGGCAGATGCTGTGGCCATAGAGTATTCCGAGATGTTGAAAGCTTATACAAAAGTTGCACGTATTCCCGGATTCAGGGCCGGCAAAGCGCCTTCTGCGATTGTTGAAAACAGATTTGCCAAGGATATTGAGGAGGATGCCAAAGAGCGTCTTGTCCCCCAGTATTACTGGAAAGCTGTTGAGGGCGAAAAAATCAAGCCTGTAGCAGTTGTTGAAATTGGAGACGTTGTTTTTGGGAAGGATAGCGGCCTGGTTTTCAAGGCGACAATCGATATCGCACCCGAGTTTAAGTTACCCAAGTATGGCAAAATCTCTCTTGATCAACGGGACGTAGAGGTTAGTGAAAAAGACGTTGATTCGACAATTGACAGGATCAAATCCAATCTTGCTAGATTTGAAGATGCGACTGATCGGGCAGTCATGAGCGGTGATCTGGCCCGTGTCGACTTCAATGGTTCGTGTGATGGGGTGCCTATAGCCACGTTGTCACAGGATGCCGCAGCAATAGGAGAAGGTAAAGATTTCTGGGTTTTCATGGGTGAGCCAGAATTTCTGCCCGGATTTTCTGCTTCTATTATCGGAATGAGGACCAATGATTCGAAATCTGTAAATGTGCATTTTCCTTCTGATTTTCGAGTCAAATCTGTTGCAGGGAAGGAAGCTGTCTATCAAGTTACGGTCAAGGGCGTTCGGGTTAAAATAATGCCGGAGATGGATGCTGATTTCTTTAAGAAAATGGAGGTTGATTCTCTGGATGCTTTGCGGGCAAAGGTTCGGAATGAGCTCCTTGAGAATGCCAAACATAACGAGGATTTGCGGCTAAAGGAAGAAATTGCCAAGTCTCTGCTGGAGAAGACGGATTTCGATTTGCCTAAGTCTGTAGTTGATAATGAGACCGCTGCTACTGCACGCAGTATTGTGGAAAGGATTGCGATGCAAGGGGCTACGCGTGAGCAGATAGAGCAGAGACGTGGTGATATCCTTGGTGAAGCAACCAAAACCTCGACAGAAAGGGTCAGACTCTCTTATATTCTTTCAGCGATTGCCGATGAAGAGAAGATTGAGGTTCAGGATGCAGAGGTGGATAGCAGAATTGAGGCAATGGCCGTGCGTTATGGAATGTCTCCTGATAGATTCCGGGCGGAGATCGAGAAGAGGGAAGGTGTGGATAAACTGAAGAGCGATATACGTTCGGAAAAAACGTTGGATTTTCTTCTGCAGAATGCAAAAAACAAGTAGCCGGGAGCGATAAGTTATGAGAGAGATGAATCAAGTTCTTGTCCCGATGGTGGTTGAGCAGACGGGGCGGGGTGAAAGGGCTTACGATATATTTTCCCGTCTGTTGAAGGACAGGATTATTTTCATTGGGACTGCCATCAATGATGAAGTTAGTAATCTAATCATTGCTCAGTTGCTTTTCCTTCAGGCAGAGGATGCGGAAAAAGATATATCG
>MHBM01000069.1:8451-15433 GCA_001804885.1 Lentisphaerae bacterium RIFOXYA12_FULL_48_11 | reverse complement strand
CGGTGGTTCAGTGACGGCGGGGATGGCCATTTATGATACAATCCAGTTTTTGAAGTGCAACGTGGCAACCTATTGTGTTGGTCAGGCAGCCAGTATGGGTGCTGTGCTTCTGACTGCGGGAACTAAAGGGAAGCGTTACGCTCTCCCCAATGCCAGGATCATGATCCATCAGCCCTGGGGTGGAGTTCAGGGGCAGGCTTCCGATATCAGTATTCAGGCAAAGGAAATACTCAGGCTCAGGGATAAAGTGAACCAGATGCTTTCAGAACACACTGGTAAACCGATCCAGACGATAGAGAAAGATACGGACAGGGATTTCTTCATGTCTGCAGCCGAGGCTAAAGATTATGGCCTGGTTGATGAGGTGGTTCGCAGTAGAAAGGTGGAGAAGGTCTCCAAAAAGGATAAATGACGATGTCCGGGACAAAAAGTGCAACATGTTCTTTCTGCGGCAAGCGCCAGAGTGAAGTAAAACGACTGGTGATTGGACCTTCTGTAAATATATGTGACGAGTGCATAGCCCGATGCAATATGATCGTCAAAGATGATCAGAAGGAAAATAGAACTGTTCTTGTCACGAAGCTCAATGTTCCAAAGCCGCATGAGATCAAGGACTTTCTTGACCAGTTTGTTGTGGGGCAGGATCACGCCAAGAAAGTTCTGTCTGTAGCTGTTCATAATCATTACAAACGTCTCAAGCAGGAAAGTCATTTCTCAAAAGATGATCCTTATGCGAGCGTTGAGATAGAGAAGAGCAATATTCTTCTTGTCGGTCCGACTGGCAGCGGTAAAACCTTGTTGGCCAAAACACTTGCCCGGCTTCTTGATGTCCCGTTTACCATAGCGGATGCTACAACTTTGACCGAGGCTGGTTATGTTGGTGAAGATGTGGAGAATGTTCTTTTAAGCCTTATTCAAAATGCCGATTTTGATGTCGCAAGGGCTGAGATGGGCATAATTTACATCGACGAAATTGACAAAATTGGTCGGAAAACTGAAAATGTTTCCATTACTCGGGATGTTTCGGGCGAAGGTGTTCAGCAGGCTCTTCTCAAGATTCTCGAAGGTAAGATAACCAATGTTCCCCCTCAGGGTGGACGTAAACATCCGCAGCAGGAGTATATCAAGATCAATACACAACATATACTCTTTATCTGTGGAGGTGCCTTTATAGGCATGGATGCAATTGTCAAGCGTAGGACTGGTGTTCATACAATGGGTTTTGTTGAACCAGAGAAGGATAAGAACCAGGAAGAAAATAAACTGGTCACGTCATCCCTTCCTGTCGAACCCGAAGATCTTATACGTTATGGTATCATTCCTGAGCTGGCAGGACGTCTGCCTGTTATCACCTGTCTTGATGAGTTAACTGAAGCTGATCTGATGCGGATTCTGGTTGAGCCGAAGAATTGTATGGTAAAGCAGTACCAGAAGCTTATGGCCATGGAGGGTGTTTCTCTTACTTTCACGGAGAGTGCTCTCAGGGAGCTCGCTTCGATAGCTGTTAAAAAGAAAACAGGTGCAAGGGGATTGCGTGCTATTGTTGAGAAGTTAATGCTTGATGTCATGTTTGAGGTCCCCAAAACGGCTAAGAAAGGTTCCGTAATCAGGATTTCCAGGGAAATGGTCCGGCGTCAAAGAGTGTTGCTTGGGGAGGCTGCGAGCGAACTCAAGATTGCATGATTTCTTCGGCCCGTCTTAGTAACCTGTACTTGTGTTGGAGGGATTATATCTCTTTCAATGGGCCGGTTGGCTTGTTGTTTTTATCCAGAACAAGTATTAACGGCCGGTGAAAAGATGCTTCTTCTTCTGTCACAGTGCAAAATGTGAAGATAATTATCCTGTCACCTTTTGATCCCAGGAAGCATGTTGCTCCGTTAAGGCTGATTGTTCCAGATCCAGGTTCGCCGGGAATCGCATAGGTTTCGAACCTGTTTCCATTGGCGAGATTGGCTACCAGAATTTTCTCGTAAGGACGGATTTTTACAGATTCCATCAATTGGCTGTCAATTTTCAGACTGCCCTCGTAATCGGGTTCAGCGTCCGTTACGGTTGCATTATGAAGCTTTGATTTTAACATTATCAGAGAAGACACGATGCACAACCTCCTTGGAGTCAGCGCGCAAAGGTAGGAAATCAGATGTCTGGGTGCAAGAAAAGAATTATGAAATTACTGTTCTTCTTTTATTTTATTCTTCAGCCACTTTAATAATGCTTTCCGGTTTTTGATATGTCCTTCCAGTTGAGCATCATATGCCATGGTTCGGAATTTGCCCACCCGTGGTGATTCAGGTACACCCATTGCGATTATGTCTTTTCCGTTTATCCATGGTGGCGGAAGTGCTGGTTGTCCTGAAATCTGTTCTTGAAAGTTGCGGAGAAAGTTCAGGTTTGAAAGATCTCCGTGGCTTGCTTCGCAGTCAAGACGATGTAATTCCATTTCCGTCTGAAATGTTGGAGCGCCGATCATCCTTCGCAGTGTGGAATTCCTCATTTTTTGAACATCCATAAAACGCATATGGTTTTTCACACAGTGGCAAATGACATTGATGTCATCAGATGAGAATTTAAGCCTCTGCATAACTGTCTGAGCTATTAGCGCTCCCTCCGCAGCATGATTATTGAACCTGATTCGGTCCGGCGCAATAAATGCGGTAGAAGGTTTCCCGATATCGTGAAAAAGCACTGAATAGACGAGTTGTGGTGAACGGTTGTCCATCATATTCAGCATTGCAACTGTATGAGTAAAAACGTCACCTTCTGGATGAAATTCGGGCGGTTGTTTCTGTCCCTTCATTGCAGACACCTCTGGCAGGATATGTTCGAGCAATCCGACTTGATCCATCAAAACCAGCGAATCGCCTGGTTTTATCGATTCCATGAGGGTTCTTGTAAGCTCGTCGTGGATACGTTCGGCGCTAATTTTGATGATCTTGCGGGCATTTCTTTGGATAGCCGCAGCTGTCAGGGGGTGTATCGTGAACCCAAGAGTTCCTGCAAATCGGACGGCGCGTAGCATCCGGAGATGGTCTTCATTGAATCTGTCGTTCGGATCTCCTACACATTTTATAATGTGCGCACTCAAGTCTTTTCTTCCGCCTATGAAATCGTGGAACTTGCTGGTTATCGGGTCCAGGAAGATTGCATTGATGGTGAAATCCCTGCGCTGTGCATCGGTCTGAGGGTCAGTAAATGATATTTTGTCAGGTCTTCTGCCGTCAGAATATCTATGATCCCTGCGGAATGTGGCGATCTCAAGGATTAAGCCTTTTACAGGTGCGCGTGTCACGGCAAATGACTTTCCTGAAGTTTCTGAACCGGGAAACAGGGTTTCAACTTCAGAGGGCAATGCATTCGTAGCGATATCGTAATCTTTTGGTGGACGTTTGAGAATTATATCCCTAACGCATCCTCCTGCGAAATAGGCAATGAATCCTGCCGACTGTAGCCGTTGGACAACAGAAAAGGCTGTTTTATAGCTACTAAGGTCAGGCTTATTTAAGCGAGTCTGAGACATTGGCTGCCATATCCTTGAGGAATTCGGTGAGAAGTGCCCTGATTGCAGGTTGGACCATTGCTGCGGAATTGACAACATCCTCATGGGTGAGTTTTTTGTCGTTCCTGCGAGAAACTGTATTTGTAATACATGAAATTCCTATTACTTTCATGCCTGCGGCATTGGCGAGAATGGCTTCCGGGACGGTTGACATGCCAACCGCATCTGCACCCATTGCACAAAGTGCCTTAATCTCGGCTGGAGTTTCATAGGTCGGGCCACTAGTCGCGGCATAGATTCCGCTGGTAATAGGTATTTGTTTTCTGTTTGCAGCCTTTGAAAGTTTTTTTCGAAAAGTTGGATCGTAAACATGTGTCTGGTCAGCAAATTTTGGTCCCCATATTTTATCGGTATTGCCGATAAGCGGATTGGAGCCCAAAATATTGATGTGATCGTCTATAATCATCAGGTCACCAGGTCTCATTTTCTTTTTAAGTCCACCAGCTGCGTTTGTGAGTATCATTAGGGAAGAACCAAGCTTTAAAGAGATGTATACAGGAATTGCTATTGGTTCCCACCCGACATTCTCATAAAAATGGCGGCGCCCCTGAAAAACCAGTATGTGCTTCCCCGATATTTTGCAGAGCAGGAGTTGGCCTGAGTGCCCTGCTACGCCTGGATTGCCTAGTCCTGGAATTTTAGAGTAATCTAATGATTTTACGGTCTTGCATGTGTTGAGAACATTACCCAATCCCGAGCCAAGAATCACTGTGCAATAAGGTTTTGCATTGGGGAAAGCTGACTGCACTGACTGATAGGCCCTTTTTAGGATAGAGACATTCATGCATCTTCTGCCTTGATGTTTAGGCTGGCGAGTCGACGGCGAAGTTTCCCTCTCGAAAGTCCAAGAAGCCGGGCAGCAGCTGAGACGTTGCTATTGGTACGGTTAAGTGCCTCGATGTAAAGTCGTTTTTCAACCTCTTCCAGCTTAAGAGTATCCATTGGCCATGAATTTTGTGCAATATCTTCATTCTTTTTGGCGAGAGGTTGTTGTCCGGGAAGGTCTTCGCTGCGTAGCAGTCCAGTATGTCTGCTTCGAATAACGCTGTTTTCAATAATATTCCGAAGTTCGCGTATGTTCCCCGGGTAATTCTTGGACATCAGTAATTTCATAGCTTCAGGGGCTATTCCATCTATCGATTTACCCATTTCACCCGAGAATTGCAGTGTAAAGAACAGGGCGAGAAGGGGTATGTCGTCTTTACGTTCTCGAAGGGGAGGCAGGTTGATTGTACACACTGTTAGGCGATAGTATAAGTCTTCTCGGAATTTCTTTTCTTTGACAAGCGTTTCGAGAGCCTGGTTGGTCGCGGCAATAATTCTAATATCGGCTTGTCGCTCTTTATGTTCGCCTATAGGAAGATAACTTTTTTGTTCAAGCAGCCGTAAGATTTTTGCCTGTGCAGGGAGTGGAAGGTCTCCGATTTCATCGAGAAATAGTGTTCCCCCTTCGGCTGCTTCAATATATCCACCTCTTGTTTCGATGGCTCCGGTGAATGCGCCTCTCCTGTGTCCGAACATTTCAGATTCGAACAGATCGTCGGGAATGGATGCACAATTGATTGTCAGGAATGGCTTCTTGCTTCTCGGGCTTGAGTGATGAACGGCGTTGGCCACAAGTTCCTTGCCTGTTCCGCTCTCCCCAATTATAAGAACCGTCGCGTTTGAATTTGAGATATCAACTATTTCCTGGGCGATTTTCTTCATTTCTGCCGACTGGCCCAGCATGACGTTATGACTGCTGGTCTTGTATTCAAGTTCGTTATTTAAGACATTCAGTTGATTGGCGAGAAGTGCTTTTTGGCGGCTAAGATTTCTGAAACGTTGTGTACGTTCAATTGCAGCACGCAGGGCAAATGTATTGAATGGTTTCTCGAAAAAGTCTGTGGCACCTTCGCGTAGAGCCCTTATTGCTGTTTCTATCTGGCCATGTGCGGTGATAAAGATAAGGTCACAAAGAGGATCGATTTCTTTTAGCCGTTTGAGTACCTCGAAGCCGTCGCAAGAGGGCATGCATATGTCCGTAATGACGATATCAGTTTCATTCTCCTGGACCCACTCAAGGCCTTTCAGCGGGTCCTGGAATGTTGTTACGTTGAAACCGTAATCCGTAAGGACGGCTTTCAGGCTTCGGAGAACCATGGGGTCATCATCGATGAGGACAAGCTTCATTTGCGATATGTCTGTATTGCTTGATTCTGCAATTTCCATAGCATTCAAATTCAACAGTTTTTGCCCAAAATAGTCGAGAAAATTCAGGAATAACAAAAATGTGCAAAAATTCTGCCAGTATGCTAACCTGTGAGCCTATGAACGCTAATAATAAGCAGTTGTTTTCGCGCAGGGATTTTTTGGTTATGTCATCTTGTGTGGCCGGTGCATCGGTGACGGGCTGTGCAACAAATCCTGTTACCGGGCGCAGTCAATTCATGCTCATGTCTGAATCTAAGGAGCTGGAGACTGATAGAAATATAGCTCCGCACCAGTTTTCTGCAGACTATGGTGCCGTTAAGGATAAAGAATTGAATTCCTACGTGAGCAAAATAGGGAATGATATCGCAAGGTACTCCCACCGCCCGCAAATGCCTTATAATTTCAGGGTCCTTAATTCGAATGTTGTCAACGGCTACACTTTTCCTGCCGGGAGCGTTGGGCTTGATCGTGGCCTTATGATTACTATGGAGGATGAATCTCAGCTTGCGGCTGTTATTGGCCATGAGATCGGACATGTCAGTTACAGGCATGCCGGCGAACGTATGAGCAAGCAACTTGCCTGGATGGGGGCTGTTGCGCTTCTTGGCGCATACCTGGAGTATGAGAAGAAGAAGTATGCAGCCCTGGCTGCCGGGCTTGGTGCCATAGGCGCGAATATGCTGTTATGCAGGTACAGCAGGGAAAATGAGCGTGAAGCTGATGAAATAGGGATGGAATACATGGTGCGGGCAGGGCACAACCCAAGGGGGATGGTAGGGCTCATGGATTGTTTCCGAAAGCTGAGTAAATCAAAGCCGAATGTCGTTGAGGTCCTGTTCTCAACTCACCCCATGAGTGATGAACGTTATAATACCGCGGCAAGTCGCATAAAGAATAAATATTCTGATAAAGAGAGCCTTTCTCTCAACAGGGAACGGTATATGGACTATACGGCAAAATTACGATCTATCCGTGGGGCTATCGAGTTGATGCAGGATGGCGAGCAGGCTCTTATGAGTAATAAACTGCCGCAGGCAGAGGCAAAATGCCGGGAAGCTTTGAACCTTGTGCCTGGTGATTATGTAGGACTTCTTTTGGTGGCCAAGTGTCTTCTTGTGCAAAAAAAATATGCTGAAGCTGTAAAGTATGCCGAGGAAGCAAAGACGGTCTATCCGGAGGAGCCGCAGGCTAAGCATCTTTGTGGAATAATCAAGATAGGGAACAGTCAATTTG
>MHBM01000069.1:7197-8400 GCA_001804885.1 Lentisphaerae bacterium RIFOXYA12_FULL_48_11 | reverse complement strand
CTAATACCATTTATTACCAGGGTTTCTGTCATGAGAAAATGGGGCAAAAGCCCATGGCTGCAGAGAAGTATCAGAAATATTTAAACCAGGATCCACAGGGTGAATATTCTGAGAATGCAAAAGCTCGATTGATTCAATGGGGTTATATTAAAGAACAGAAGCAAGCGACGTAAACATCATCTAATCACATGCAACAGGTAGTTCCTGATATCTCCGACTTTCAGCGAAAAGTATACGAGGCTGTCAGTCGAATTCCGCGTGGTTTTGTTTCAACCTATGGTGCTGTAGCTGAGGTAATTGCCTGCCGGTCTTGCAGGGCAATTGGACAAGCTTTAAAACGGAACCCTTTTGCCCCTGCAGTTCCGTGCCACAGGGTAATTGCTTCGGATCTCTCAATTGGCGGTTTTCAGGGGAAATCCGGGGGTGCCTCCATCCTCAGGAAGATCAAGCTTCTCAAACAAGAGGGTATTGTTTTCAGGAATGGGAGACTGGCCGATTCCTCAAGAATTATAAGTTTATAGATCGGTACTGTTGGTATTCAAATTTTCTACTTGTAAGGCCAATAATTGTTGGTATCTTCCCTGTCTCGTTTGCCCGAAAAGTGCGCCCATCGTCTATCGGACAGGACACAAGGTTTTCATCCTTGGAAGCGGGGTTCGATTCCCCGTGGGCGCGCCATCTCAATTCCATCTTGTGCATTGACTGTCGAATATTCCCGAATGCTGAAATACCCTGAATTATGTTGAAATAGCCTGAATGCCGGGCGTTTACTAATGAATATGGGGATTTTTCTGCGGCGGCCCGTTTCCTGGTTACGGCTCCGATCCATGTCGTTTTTCGATATCGTTCCCGATTACATGTCCAAAGAGGGTGTCAACCTGATTTCAGAAAACTCAATAATGACGGCCCTGAGATAAGAAGCTTTGGACATCTCCCCTGAAAATCGGAACGAATGACTACAAAGGGAGGGTGTCAACTGTCAACCATTTTGCCGGGTGTGTAATGATTCGTTCCCGGTCAAATGTCCAAAACTCGCAGGCCCTAATGAGACACTTTAAGGCTCCTGGAAGGGGATTTCTGACCGGTTGCAGGGGCTTTGCCTAGGGAATGCAAAGGCTCTGAAGGGGCAGGGCAATGGCTACACTATATAGAAGAGAAAAGCGGGCCCGGAATGTACCGGCAGGAAACGGCTTGAATGCAGCA
>MHBM01000069.1:196-7187 GCA_001804885.1 Lentisphaerae bacterium RIFOXYA12_FULL_48_11 | reverse complement strand
CGGCTGGGGCCAGTTTTGCCAGGGACGGCCAGGGATGGCGCTCTTGTGGTTTGCCGGGACCGCTTGCGGCTTCTGGGCAATTGCCTGGTGGTGGGGATTGGCGGTCTGGCTGTTCAATGTTCGCGATGCGTACACCTTCAAAGGATATTCCTCTCCTCGTTGACGGCACTATATGAATTTCGGGGCAGGCGACCAGAACGAACCTCCATGCTTTTTCAGCATTTTTACATAAATATCCACGATTACATTGGAGACGATTTTCCTTTGGATCAAGAATGTCACCGGTTCAACCTTAAGTGCTTCAGTGAAATCCATTGCTCTTGTGGTGTATTCGCTGCTTGCTAAATCCGTAGCAAGTTTTTGAAAAGGGACTTCCGCTTCAACAAAAGGTAGGTCTATCCTTTTACAGGTTCCAATGGGATCTGAGGACAAGCATAAATAAGCAGCAGCTACTGAGAGATTTGCTAAGAAAACATGGATTTCAGCGCGGCGGGTGCTCTTTTCTTCCTGTGATAAAGATTTTGGAAAAACGATGAGCCCAGGGAGCGCCTCATCTTCCTTCACTGCCTGGAGAAAAGATATTGGTGTGAGCTCAATTCCCTCCTCCAAAAGAAGACCACACGGGACATTTAACGGCATGGCAACCTTAATGAATGTGTCCAGTTGTATCTGCCATTCACCAGCTTCTATCCGACATATATGAGAAGCCGAAACCCCGCTGAGTTTTGCCAAGTCACGCAGGGATAAGCCGTTTGCAGCCCGCATGTATTTAAGTGCTTCCCCGAGTCTTTTCGGGGAAAAGTATTTTGGTGCATCCATGTGGCAAGAGTACACATAGATTAATTCCGAAAATAAAGGAAAAAAAACGTTGCAGCATGTTGTGCGCTGTTGTATTATACGGAAACAGTAGACATACGCAAAAAGGAATTATGCAATCCAGCGATAAAAGAGCGATCAGGGCGGTTATGTTGCAAAGAGGTATAACCCAGCGCAAACTTAGCGATTTGACTGGCTTGAGTATTCGAACCATCGAAGGTTGTTTTACCGGAAACAAACCCCTACTCCGAACATGGCGCAAAATCGAGTTCGCCCTTGGGCAGCCAATTACATGCAACAAGTCGGATTTACAGGCGCGGAATGCAATTGCCCAGGAGCTCGGGGCCGATCCTGGAACAATCCCTCTCCGGGATCTCCGCAAGCGGGCGAAGCCGTTCGGGGTTCGAATTACGAAGCGAAGTCGATCAGAAATTATCAACAGTCTAACGGCAAAATTAGCTGAAAGGAAAAGTGACAATGAACGAAAACAAGCCAGTGGTTGAAACCTTTGATACGAAACCTTTAACGAGCCTCCTGGCAAAGAAGGGGAGGTTGCAGAAAAAACGGGATGACCTTTTGAACCTTGAAACATCGCTCCCAGAGGAGATTGCAGAGGTAGCGAAAGAGATGGACCCCCTGGATTCGAAATGTGCTGACACCCTATTGATACTGAAGGCCCGCCTGGAATGTTTGCCGGACAAAATTACAGAGGTAGACAACGAAATCGCGCAGGTTAATGAGAAGCTCGATGAAGCGCTTGTAGAGGCCGTCTCGTTCCTTGAATCCATTTGGGCCAAGGATAATGAGCTGGCAACAACTGCAGCAATCCAGGCACTTCAGCCCTGGTGTACTTCAAATGCTGAGGCGCGAAATATTGCAGTGAGTTTGCCTCGTATCTCCATGCTGGCAAACTCAGTCAGAAGTGTTCTTTATGCCACAGACGGGGAAGCGAAAGCGCGGCTGTTTCTTGATCTTTTAAAACGATACCAGGATTCTGGCACGCTGCTTCATGATGATGTCCTGGCATGCCTGCCAACGAATTCCGAAACGAAGAACTAAAACACAAGAAATCAAAAAGGTAATTATCATGAAAAACCTCATACTGAATAACATTGATGCCGAGATCCTTCCTTGTCCGGAACTCCCCGAACCAGGGCAAATCTATTCCCTGGCAAACGATTCAAAATTTGTGTCGGCTTTCTTTTCCAAGGCGTTGACCGACTTTGCTGGCGGCTTCTCCGATCCTGAAGGACTTCTTTCGCTTTTAGAGTTTGTCGCGCCTGGTGTGCCGGTCGATGAACAACGGTTCGAATACAAAACCATTAATACCGCTGATTCATTGCAGTCGGATGATGTTGATGATGTGCGCCAGGTCGGGTCTGATTTCAAAACCGTGCAATGGGGCGGGACTAACGAACTAGGAACGGCCCTGAATAAGGGGCTCACTGTTCGCCTGGATCTGGATAGCTTCGGTAATAATCCAAAAATTAAAGAGCGGGTTACTTCTCAGCTTCTCGCCCGGTTATGGCGCAATGATATCCGCAGGGCAATTGACTTGTTAAGTGCAAATGCAACCAACACAGCGAAAGCCTGGGACACAACGGCGCTCAAAGATCCGGATCTGGATATCATGGAAGAGATTGAAACTTCAGCTAATGCCGTTGGTTTGCCGGTAAACCGTGTTCTTTATGGAGGCTCAGCCTGGAAGCGCAGGTATTTCTGCCATTCGGACAAAAATTCCGCTTCAGCTATTGCGGGGCGATTGATGAGCCCTGAGCAACTCGCGATGATCCTGGGTGTCAATGAAGTTCGCGTTTCCCGGGAACGATACGCATCCAATACCGCTGCTGTGTCAAAAACAGAAATCGTGGGGTCCTGTGTGTATCTTTTCAACGCTCTTCAGAATGCAACAACGCAAGACGCCAGTAACGTCAAGAGGTTTGTTGTTCTATTGGATAATGATTTGAATTATCGCGTGTACGAGCATCGGGTTTCCTCGAACCTGGTGGATCTCACGGTTGAGCATTACAGCAACGTGATAATCACAAGCACATCCGGAATTCGCAAGCTGACGATCAGTTAAACGAAGGCTTAAAACAATGAAGATGAGTTCAAACATTCCTGGCTTCTTAACTCCTTTGCTTCTCGGGAATGTTTTACGCACGGCGTGCCGGGGCGGCATGTTTGTTATACTAAGCGTTTCTCTTGTGGGCCCCCTGGCACGTTCGTGTGCGTTTTCAAATTATGGTTCTCCAGCTTCGGTGTTTCTCCCCGACTGGAGTTTATTAATCCCGGCGGGCTGGCTGTTGTTTCCTTCTCAGGCAATGACTCGCCCGTTCGGGGTAATAAAATAGAAAGGTGGATAAAATGATAACCCAGCCAAGATGGATGCAGAAAAGGGCGGAGATCCTGAATCACGCCTGTCAAAGAATCGACAGTCTCGTTAGCCAGGGAACGGCGATTGGTAAAGCCATTTACTTGGTTGCCAGGAAGACCAGAAATGTAAAACATTCAATGGGTTCATTCCGGCGCCATTACACGGCATGGAGAAAGAATCCAGGGCCGCAAGTATTTGACCTGAAATACACACCTGGTAAATCCAGGATTGCAGACGATCTTCGCGAAGGACTAATTCTCCAGGCATTATCGAATCCCATGCCGTTACATCTTTTCTTCAAAAATCTTGGCGGCGCCAAAAGCCTTCATTTTTCAGAACGGACATTACGCAGGTTATTTCCTGATCAGATCTTTAAACAGATTTCAAACGCCTGGCGTGTTGGCAAACGCTATGACCAGGTGAAGATTGTTTTGCAGAATGAGGCGCGGGCGCGGGTTCGGAAACAAAAAAAAGGAGGATGGAGAGATGAGAAAACTGAACTACTGCAGAGACAAGGGCTGGGCAACCTGGGAGGAACACCAGGGCGGAAGAAACACGTTAATTGTAAAACCGCCGGTAAAGGCCAGAAAGCGAATAGAGGCTGCTGCGGCAAAGCTGGGTGTAAGCGCAGAAGGGTTTCTCAAGGCAGCGGTTCTGTGGCTGACTGCAAATCCACAGATAATAAGCAAAGCAGGGTAGAACATCATTACAGAAAATTTAAGTCATGAAAAGAGGAACTAAAATCAACCACGCAGTAAAAAGGGTTATGCGAATCCTGAAACGTTGTTCAGACCGAGAGATGCGCTGCTGTATTGAATTCTTTTGTAATAGAAAACGGGAACGACAATTTAACAGGATCGCAAGAACAGCAGGGATTAGGCCGGAATCATTACGGCGTGCTGTTATAAAAAATGTATTCAATGTTGATGTGGGAGAGCCGTTTTATTTGTGAGGAAAGAGGAGGAGTTTCAGCATGAAGAAAGACAAAAAAGAGATTGATTGGCGGAGCGAGTGCAAGGTTGTTTTCTATTCGGACTGCAGCGGCAGGCGGGACATTTATTTAACTAGGAAGGCTTACAACAAGTTGAAGGCGATGGCCAAAGAGAGTGGGATCAATGTAGATCAATTTATCAGGGGGAAAGCCCAAGAGATTTGTCACCTTTATAGCAACGAATTGGCGAATGCAGCGATAGCCCTTTGTCGCAAGAAACGGGTTATGAAGCCTGAATGGGTGTTTGAAAAAATAAAGACTGTAACTGCTGGAACGCCTTTAGCCGCCTAGTTCAACATGAAAGACAAAGAAAAACAGATCATTGGAAAGATTCGCCAGGTGGTTAAGGAGGAACTGGCGGGTAAGATTCCGGATCTGAAGCAGTGGTTTAAGGTCGAAGAGGCCGCGTCAATTTTTGCTGTATCAAGCGATACGATACGCAACTGGATGGACGCCGGGACCCTGGAAGCGCGGATGATCAACTGCAAGCGTAATAAAACCTTGAGAAAGCATGTCCGCGTAACCAGGGAAAGCATAGTAAAGCTCTTGAATGACAGAAGCAGGCAAGCACTATGAAAGAAACGCTCGTAAAGGCCCTAGGCTTGACGATCCCGCCGGAAGGCTCTGCAGGCCGGACGGCGGGTTTTAACAAAATTGCAATGGCTTTCCGTCGTTTTGCAAGACCATTTCAGGCAAGGGGGCAACATGAGCGATAAAGAATTACAGATTAAGATTAAAACTGCACTGGAATCAGGGGGCATCGATACGGCCACCAGGAAGCTTAAGGACTTGGTCGATACTACAAAGGGGGCTGCCGGGGCAGCGGCGAATCATAACGGCGAATCGGTTAAAGCTGCCCATGCCTTACGTCTTGTCCAGGCTGCTTCAGTAGGAAATATTGAAGCTCTAACGCGATTGATTGCAGGAACGGAAGGCGCGACTGCATCTTTGGCAAAGGCGATTCCTGTGCTATCTGCCTTCTGGGCAGGTTTTCAGGGTGGGAAGAAAATAGGAGATGCGTTGTGGAGCAAAATCTTCGATCTTGAAAATTTCGATACAGTAACCGGCAGTATCAGAGATCAAACAAACGCAACTATTCAAGCCCTGAAGGATTTGAATAAAGTCAAAATGTCAGAGTTACTCAGCGAACTCAATCAGATTGTCTCCGGGATCTCGATAATTGCCGAGAAGACCGGATTAATGCAGGACCGAGAAACTGCAGTTCTAAGTGCCCGCCAGGGTGTAGAAACGTCTGCCCTTGAATCAAGATATTCCGGAAAAGACAAGAGTACAGGCGCATACGAGAGGGATCGCGCCGCGCTTGAAAAGAAGCATTCAGAAGAGAACCTTACCCTTAAAAGTAAACAACTCGATGAGATGGATCGAGTCATGAACGAGAAAGAAAAGCGGCTGAATGACCAGATTGATAAAGCAAGATCTGACGAGGCCACAGCCTTGGCGGCAGCCCAAGAATCTTCTCGCGTTCGGAGTCTTGGTCGATCAGGTCCCCAGGGGATTGAAGACCTCAACGCAGATAGGGCCGCTCAGTCGGCAGCGGGAATGGCTACTCAGCGGCGGACGGATTTAGAAACAAAGGCAGCGCCTGAGTTCCGTCAGCTTGAATCTGCCCGCTATAGAAACGAGACACAAAGACAGACTCTTCAAATAGGAATGGATTCCACACGAAATAAATACGCTGGTTTAATGTCGTCAGCTTCTTCTTCCGAACAAGCTGCAGCGCAGAAGCAGTTGCGTAAGCAGGAAGAAGAGAGAATTGCCAGGTTAGAAAAAGAACGAGACCTGCAAGAAAGTTACCGCAGTGATACTCATGCCAATATAGAAGAGATGATCGGCTCTGCTCAAGAGACAGCCACAACCGCACGCCAAGCCGCTGATTCTTTTACCCCAAGTAAAAACAAATACAAGAGTCGACGGGAGAGAGCCAATGCTGAAGAACAGGACAGAAATTTAGAAGTCAGCGCTATAGGTGCTGAGGCACGGCTTAATGATTTAAGAAAAGCTTTGAAAGAATCCGATGCGCTTCATAAGAAAGCGCTCGATGCGATAATCGAATCAATCAAAACCCAGAAAGAACAGATGAAGAATCTCCCCATCTATTGACATGAGCAGTTATTCCATAAGCGGGTTAGGGACTTTTGTAGAATCTGATTTGGCAAATCTACGTATTTCTCTTGTCAGCCAGGGAATAGACTCCGCGATTTTCGATGCTCCTGGTGCAGCTTTTGATAGTTCCCCAATACTATCATACAGGCAGCCTGTGACAATTCAGAAGGACGGGAAGCCAATCTTTAGTGGAATTTGCGTTACTATTCCAGCATCCGGTAGCCCACAGGATGAGAGGATCTCCTATGAGTTGGCAGGCCCTTGGTGGTATTTGGAAAGATGCGTTTATCAACAATCTTGGCGTTTGTGGAATCCAAATATTTCTCCTCCTGCCTTAGCCGATACTTATAAATCCAGAGTGGTTCTTTGTCAGGATGAAGAAGGGGACGCTATTACTACCGGTGCGCAAATTACAGATGCTGTTAATTATGCAATATCCGTTGGAGCGCAGATAAAACTCGGACTAATTGAACCTGATGTCATTATTCCATTTGATGAAGTTATTGATGTAACATGTGCAGAAGTCATTAATAAGATGCTCCGTTTATCTCCTGAATGTGCCTGTTGGTTCGATTATTCAACCACGCCACCTACGCTTAACTGTACAAAACGAAGTCACGCGCAGGAATTCTCTTATTCTGTCTCGTCGGGCGCGCCTGCTCATGCGATTGCTATAACTCCTC
>MHBM01000069.1:0-134 GCA_001804885.1 Lentisphaerae bacterium RIFOXYA12_FULL_48_11 | reverse complement strand
AATACTTATGAATCTGTCGTTGTTCAGACGGCTGGTAGCACTGATGATCTTGAAACATTGGTATGTACGATTGAACTTGCGGGATCAAAAATGCAGCACGTAACACAGGCAATCGTTACAGAGGATGTTCCAGA
>MHBM01000068.1:2724-15861 GCA_001804885.1 Lentisphaerae bacterium RIFOXYA12_FULL_48_11 | reverse complement strand
TGGTGGCGAGCAGGTCGCTATTGCCTGATTACTGTTAAGACGGGTGCTTCGCCTCTGACGTTACACCGTATTGCGCTAAACGAAGTCAGATATCCTCTCGAGAATGAGGGTTCTTTTGACGGTGGTGATCCGGACTTAAAGGGTATTATAGACATTGGGGTTCGCGGATTACAGATGTGTTCGCATGAGACTTATATGGATTGTCCCTTCTATGAGCAGCTCATGTATGACGGGGATACACGCCTTGAGATGCTGACGACGGATGTGTTGACGTCAGATGATCGGCTCGTAAAGCGCGGTATTGAGCTTTTTGACTTTTCTCGGCGCAACTGGGGTTTTGTGAACGAGCGATTTCCGTCTTATATTCCGCAGCATTCTCCGACCTTCTCAATGATATGGGCGTTGATGCTCAATGACTATGCGTACTGGCGCAATGATCAGGTTTTTGTGAAAGCTCGGATCATCGGGTTACGTTCCATGCTCGAACACTTTGAACCATATGTAAATACAGATGGACTTCTTGAGAACCTGCCGGGTTGGCCTTTCATGGACTGGGTGCCGGGTTGGGATACCGGTAATGCGCCGGAGGGGAAGGGACTTTCTTCACTCAACAACCTGCTTTATGTTTATGCGCTTCAGAAATCAGCTGAAGTCGAGGATTGGCTGGGCGAAACCCATCTTGCTGTACGCTTGAGAACAAAAGCCGCCCGGACGGCGGCTGCTGTTCGTGCAAAATTCTGGGATGAAGGGCGGGGACTTGTTGCCGATACGCTTGACAGAAAGCACTGGAGCGAACATGCGCAGTGTCTCGCTTTGCTGACCGATACCATCTCCGGCGAACCGGCAAAGAAGTGTTTTGAAACATTGTTGAAGAATCAGGAACTCAAGCGCACGACAATATACTTCAGTTTTTATCTCATGGAAACATGGAAGAAGTTTGGGCGTGGCGACTTGATTGTCGAAAGACTCGATTTCTGGAAAGACCTGGTAAGGGATGGATTAAAGACTCCGGTTGAAGCACCTGGTGATACGCGAAGTGACTGCCATGCTTGGGGCAGTCATCCTCTCTTTCACCTGCATGCGAGTGTTGCTGGAATCAGGCCGGCATCGCCTGGGTTCAGAACTGTCCGGATTGAGCCTCAGCCAGGCAAGTTCCCGAAGATTGTCTGTCGTACGCCACATCCGGATGGCATCATTTCCATGGACTTGAAGTTCAATGACGGGAAATGTGATGGTACGATTGAGTTACCTAAGGGTATTACGGGAACATTTATCTGGAAAGGGAAAGAAAGTAAGCTTGGAGATGGCAGGCAGGCGATAAACCTTTGAAATATAATTAATACGGGGGAATAAATGAATCGAAGACAGTTTTTGAAGGGTGTTGGTGCAGGTATGGTTGGTTTGAGCGCCGGACGTGGATTGATGGCACAGGAAGTGTCGAGGGTTACGGCGCCGGAGCTTGATTTTCCGTTGATGGATCTGCATGTGCATTTGGACAACAGTACGATCGACAAAGTTGTGGAGCTTTCAGAGAAGCTAGGCATCAAATTCGGTATTGTTGAACATGCCGGCACCAAGGAGAACATCTATCCTGTTGTCCTGAGCAATGATGAGGAGCTAAACCAGTACATAAAGATGCTTGATGGAAAGCCGGTTTATAAGGGTGTTCAGACTGAGTATTCGGACTGGGCCGTTGGTTTTTCGAAAGAGGCGTTGGGGAAACTGGATTTTGTGCTGACCGATTGTATGACGTATCCGGGCAGTGACGGGAAGCGTACGAAACTATTTCAGAAGGGCGTGGAAGATCGGGTTGACATGACAGACAGGGAAGCCTTCATGGATAAATACGTTGACTGGTGTGTTAAGGTAATTGAAAGCAAGCCGTTGGATGTCCTGGCAAATGTCTCGTGGTTGCCCGGTCCGCTGGCGGACGATTATGATAAGTTGTGGACGGATGCGCGGATGAAGAAATTCATCAATGCGGCGGTTCAGAGTAAAGTGGCTTTGGAAATCAGTGGTTCGTATCAGCTGCCCAAGTTGCCATTTTTGAAAAGGGCCAAAGAGGCTGGTGTGAAGTTTACGTTTGGTTCAAACGGTCGTTATCCCAAAATGGGCAGGTTGGGCTATTCGATACAGATGGCTAAGGAGCTTGGTCTGAAACGTTCAGATATGTTTGTGCCTGGAAACAGATAGTGTTTTTTGTAGGAGCGCGGCACCGTCCGCGCGATGGGATACGGGGATGAATGATCGCCCGAGCGGTGTCGGGCTCCTATAGTAGGAAGAAAGGAAATGTGCTAGCTCCGGACATCCTGGGTGATTGTGTGAATTTAGGTGAGGACATGAATGAACAGGCGTGATTTCTTGAAGTTTAGTGGATTAAGCCTTTTTTCTTTTGGCGTGCCGTGTCGCGCAACCTCAGCCCCTGTACCTGAGCGGAAGCCGAATATCATTCTCTTTTTGACCGATGACATGGGGTATGGCGATCCTTGTTGTTATGGTGGCAGTTTTGCGCCTACTCCCAACATTGACCGGATTGCCAGAGAGGGTATTCTGTTTCGACACTTTTACAGCGCGTCGCCTATCTGTTCGCCGTCGAGGGTGGGGATTACCACAGGCATGTTCCCGGCAAAATGGAACATTACCAGTTATCTCCAGACCCGAAAAGGAAATCGCGAATGTGAGCAGGCGGATTACCTGGATTCCCGTGCTCCATCTTTGGCGAGAACCCTCAAGGCGGCTGGCTATGCAACCGGGCATTTCGGCAAGTGGCACATGGGCGGTGGTCGTGATGTGAATGATGCCCCGCATTTTAAGGCCTATGGATTTGATGAACATGCGAGTACATGGGAGAGTCCTGAACCTGATCCTGACGTTACGGCGTCAAACTGGATATGGTCGGATAAGGATCG
The DNA here is from genome assembly GCA_001804885.1 of Lentisphaerae bacterium RIFOXYA12_FULL_48_11. Lineage (GTDB taxonomy): Bacteria > Verrucomicrobiota > Kiritimatiellia > UBA8416 > YA12-FULL-48-11 > YA12-FULL-48-11. The sequence goes on along the minus strand of MHBM01000068.1, from coordinate 12,952 downwards.
GATAAAGCGATGGAATCGTACGGGCTACTTTGTTGATAAAGCCCTGGATTTCCTTGCACGTCATAAGAATAAGCCGTGCTATTTGAATATCTGGCCGGATGATGTTCACACTCCGTGGGTTCCTGGTGAGGAACGTCTGAACGAATATCCCAATGGTGCGGCGGAAGAGCGAAAGTTCAAGGCGGTGTTAGATGAGTATGATCGGCAGTTTGGTCGCTTGATGGCTGGGATTAAGGCGATGGGGTTGGATGATGACACTATTGTTATTTTCTCAAGTGACAATGGGCCGTTGCCGACATTTAATGGTACCAGGGCTGGCGGGTTACGCGGGAGCAAGCTGAGTCTTTATGAAGGCGGAATCAGGATGCCGTTTGTGATTCGTTGGCCGAGACATACGCCCTCTGAAAGGGTTGACGAAACTACTATCCTTGGAGCTGTTGATCTTTTTCCGAGCCTGTGTTCCATGGCTGGAGTTCCTGTACCGAAAGATATTGTTCCTGATGGTGAAGATATGAGCCGTGCGCTGACCGGAAGCCCGGTGTTAAGGGCAAAACCTTTGTTTTGGGAATATGGCCGTAACGAGAAGTCTTTTAAATACCCGAATGACCATGACCGCAGTCCACAGGTGGCTGTACGCGATGGCAGATGGAAGCTGCTTGTCAGCGCGGATGGTACAGGCGTAGAACTTTATGATCTTTCGGCTGACTTTAAGGAAAAAAAGAATCTGGCTATGTCGGAAAAAGACGTGGCAGAAAGATTGAGAAAAATGGCGCTGGACTGGCGGCAGTCCCTGCCAGGTTGGAGTTACATTGAAGGGGGTAAGAAATGAATCGTCGCGATTTTTTGAAGATTGCCGGTGTTGGTGCTTGTTCCGTTGTTCTGTCCGGGTGGATCAATGCTGCCGAGATGTCGACAGCTAAAGTGAATTTTCTTGTCATATTGACCGATGACCAGCGTTTCAATGCGATGCGAGTGGCGGGCTGTGATGAAATCATTACGCCGGCAATGGATCGTCTGGCTGCGGAGGGCGTGAATTTTGTCCAGGCAACGATAATGGGCGGACAGCACGGGGCCATCTGTGCGCCGAGCAGAGCCCAGCTCATGACGGGCACATCGTTGTACAGGTGCAAAGGCATGATCCCTGAAGATTTTGTCACGCTTCCCCAGCTTCTCCGCGAGCACGGCTATGCCACCTTCGCGACCGGAAAGTGGCATAACGGGGAGCCTTCACTTCTGCGTTCGTTTGAATTTGGCAGGGCTGTATTCCATGGAGGCATGGGAGATCATTTCAAAACAATTGTCACTGACGTGGTTGGTGGAAAGCTGGAAAATAAGCGGACGGATACGGAGTTTGACGCCGAATTGTTTGCAAATGCCGCGATTGAGTTTATTGCAAACAGGCCGACAGGAAAACCTTTCTTCGCGTACGTGTCTTTTAAAACACCGCATGATCCGCGCCTTGTGCCGGAGAAGTACCACAAGATGTATGATGCAGCGAAGTTGACCCTTCCGCCCAATTTCATGCCGGAACATCCATTCGACAATGGTGAACTCAAGATCCGTGACGAAATGTTGGCAAAGTTCCCCAGGACAGCGGAAGAGACCAGGGACCATATCGCGGCTTACTATGCGGCTACCACGGCTACAGATGACCAGGTTGATCGGTTGCTCAAAACGCTGGACGAACTTGGCCTGACAAGCAGCACGGTGGTGGTTTTCGCCGGCGATAACGGTTTAGCGGTGGGCCAGCATGGATTGCTTGGGAAACAGAATATGTATGAACATAGTTGTCGTGTGCCTTTGATCATGCGCGGGCCTGGTATCCCGCGGGGCAAGCGTTCCGAAGCGCTTTGCCAGCTTTACGATGTTTCTCCGACCCTGTTGGGGATCATTGGGATTAAGCCGCCTGTGACTGCAGATGGCAGGGACCTGGGCCCTGTGATCAGGGGTGAGAAAGATGATGTCCGCGATGCGACACTCCACGCCTACCGAGAGATTCAACGTGCAGTGCGTACACACTATGCCAAGCTGATCGAGTACCTGGTGAAGGGGCAGAGGACAACGCAGCTGTTTGATCTCAAGAATGATCCATGGGAGATGAAGAATCTGGCAGACGATCCTGCGCATGCTGAACAGCTGAAGTTGTTGCGAAGACGTCTGGAACAGCTTTACAAGGAGTATGACGCCCTGCCGCTGGGGCAGAATATTGCCGCAGCGAAAAAGAGTCAGAAAGCCAAAAGTTCTAAAGCCGCGAATTGAACCGGTAAAACTGCGTTTAATCCATTTGGCTTGTTGTGGTTGGGAGGTGCGTATGCGAATGAACATTTTAATCATGTTTCTTGTTCTCGGCCTGCTGTCAACTGGTTGGGCGACAGAATTCTTCGTTTCGCCTGAAGGCAGCGATGTAAACCCTGGGACAAAGAAACAACCCTTTCAGACAGTTGAGCGGGCTAGGATAGCTGTAAGGAAAGCAAAGAGCGACCGAATGCCCGTGACGGTCTGGCTTCGGGAAGGGGTGTATTCAGTTGCGAAAACAATTGAGTTTACTCCGGAGGATTCAGGTACTGAGAATGCTCATGTGACTTATTCTGCCTACAAGGGCGAGAAAGTTGCTGTTTCGGGAGGTCGTTCTATCGCTGGATGGCAGAAAAGTGACGGGGAATTGTGGACAACCGTCGTTCCGGGCGTGAAGGAGGGGAAATGGTATTTCCATCAACTTTTCGTGAATGGTCAACGGAGAACCAGGGCCCGCACGCCCAATAATGGGTATCTCTACACTGAAGGTATCCTTGCGCCGTTTGATCGCGCAAAATGGTATGCCGCTGATATCGAGGCCAAGCGGGGGTTCCTGTTTCGCGACGGTGACATAATGCGATGGAATAATTTCAATGATGCACTCATCGTGATCTATCATTCGTGGACGACTTCGATTCATTTTATTACGGATCTTGATGTAAAGAAGCGTGCGGTGCGGCTTGTACCTGCTTCCGGCTGGCCGATAGGTTACTGGTGGGAGTATAATACCCGTTACCACGTGGAAAACATACTGGAAGCGCTCGATGAACCTGGTGAATGGTATCTTGATCGTACCACGGGTATTCTCCGGTACTGGCCGCTGCCCGGCGAGGACATGAAGAAAACCGAAGTCATTGCGCCGGTGGTTTGCCGGACTCTTGTTGCGTTTAAAGGTCAGCCTGATGAAGGTAAGTGTATCGAATATCTTATTTTCCGTGATATATCGTTTCAGTATACAGACAGTTACATTGCTCCTGATATGCCTGTGGATCACCAGGGAGCAACGGAACAGAAACCAATGATCGCGGCTGAAGGTTTGCGTCACTCGATTTTTGAGAATTGTGAAATGGTTCATGCCGGCGAAAACGGCATTTGGCTGGATAGTGGATGCAGTGACAACGTCATCCGCCGTTGCCATGTGCACGATCTTGGTGGCAGCGCAATATTTATCGGACCCAAAATCTTTAAAGACAAACCGGAAATGGCTGTATTACGTAATACAGTGGACAATTGCTTTATACACGATGGTTCGCATATATTCCGCGGCAGCCAGGGCTTGTGGATCGGTAAGTCGTCATGTAATCGACTGACACATAACGAGATTTCTGATTTTCACCATATCGGCATCTCTGTCGGCTACTCGTGGGGTTATGCGCCGAGTACTGCCAGTAATAACCTGGTTGCTTTTAACCATGTTCATCATATCTGCAATGGCTATTTCAGTGACGGTGGCGGTATATATACGCTTGGTATTTCACCTGGCACCGTTATTCGCAACAATATCGTCCACGATGTGATACCTACTCCTATGATGCCAGTGGGCGGTACTGGTATTTACCACGATGAAGGCTCATCAGGCATCCTTGTGGAGAGTAACATTGTTTATAACGTCGGTGCGGGTGCGTACAACCAGCATTATGGCCGGGAAAATCTGGCGCGGAATAACATTTTTGCCTTCGGAGGCAGCAACACGATTACCTGCTGCAGGGTGGAAGACCATTTATCCTTCACGTTCGAAGGTAACATCGTGTTGTCAAGTGATGGCCAAGTGACTTCCGATCATTACAGTCCTCTGAAATGTAAAACTGAGTTTAGACGGAATCTTTACTGGGATATCTCGGGGAAGGAACCTGTTTTTTCCGGCGTGAGTTTTGGCGAGTGGCAGAAAACAGAACGTGACCGTGATTCCCAAATTGCCGATCCGCATTTTCGCGATGTGCAGAAACGTGATTTCCGATTGAAACGGTCTTCTCCGGCTCTGGCCATGGGCTTTAATCCGATTGATACAGATGATGTGGGTCTTTATGGGCAGAGAAAGTGGGTGTCGAAGCCTTTAAAAATAAGGAGAGAACCACTTCCTGATCTTCCTGTACCCCCTCCGGCGCCGCCACCGCGTCCGCTTTTCGAGGATTTTGAGTCCATGGTAGCCGGAAAACAACCGGTTGGGTTTCATTATTCTCCATCAGACAGGCCGGACCTGATCCGGATCAGTGAAGAGGCGTCCGTCAGTGGTAGGAAATGTCTCAAATTCACCAGGGCAGGAGAAATGAAGTATGGCTGGCAACCGCACCTGTTTTACTCGTTCAGGGGGTATAAGGCGGGTGTTATCCGCTTTGGATGCGACGTAATGAACAGCATTACAAATACGGCGGATTTTTCTATAAGTTTGCGTGACTACAACGTAAAGCACGGTGAATATAGGGATGGACCGGTTGTGATTTTCAGGCCTGACGGTGTCGTGACTGCTGCGGGCAGGGAAGTTCTTCGTATTCCGAGCGGCAAGTGGGTAAAGATCGACATTCTTGTCAATTTGTCCGATCAGGCCGTAATGACTCCGGCTCCAGGGAAATATCGTCTTGTAATCACGGTCACCGGGGAAAAAGAACAGGTGTTTGAAAATCTGCCTTGCGCCAGTCCGGAGTTTACGAATGTCTCATGGTTTGGCTTTTCTTTTGGGGGTAAACCTGGCGGTGTGTATTACGTTGATAACTTAAGCCTTGCCCCCGCTTCCCTGTGAAGCAGCTGTGGTCGGATCGTTGTTACACCAAGGAAGTTCGACAACGAATACTGCGCCTTTGGGTGAGTCTTTGAGGTAGATTCGTCCTTTATGTTCTTCGATGGCCATTTTACAGAAGGCCAGTCCGAGGCCTATTGCTTTTGTTGCGGCTACTGAATTGTCGCCTGCATGGTATTTCTTGAACAGGTTATTCTTGATTTCTGGAGGTACGCCGTAACCTTCGTCGGCAACGGTTATTAGAATGATGTTCTGGTCGGCATCGTTGAGGGAAGTGGCCAGTGTTACCTTTACCTTGCTATAGGAATCTGAGTGTTTGATTGCATTCAGCATCAGATTGTCGATTACCCTGATCAGAAGGTGTCGATCCACGTGCGACTCGATTGGCCCTGATGGATAGGATGTTTCAATCGATATTTTGTTAAGACTTGCGATTGAATCGCAACATTTAACTGATTCTGAAATCAATTCTTTAACGTCGGTCATCTGGAAGTGTGGGGCAAGCTTTCCTGATTCGCTTTTGGCGAGGATGAGCATGTCCTGCATGAAGTCAATCAGCTGCTTTATTGCGGTTTCAAGCTGATGCCATATATCGCTGGTTTCTGCGTTGTGTGTGTGTTGGTAATCTTTCAGGCTGTCCTTCAGCAGGGTGCTGTAGCCGGAGACGATTGTCATGTGGTTGCGCATATCATGAACAATCATGTTGGACAGGTCGTTGCGAAGGGTTGTGGCTTCTTCGAGGCGTTCATTTTTGTGTTGCAGTTCTGTATTCATGTTGCTGATTTGCTGGAGCATGTCACGGCGGCTGCAGTATAAAACTATAACAGCGGAGAACATTGCGGCAAGGATTCCTCCAAAGGTAAATACCATAACTCTGACAGCGAACAGCTGTTTTTCTATATCTTCTGCTGTTACGTCAGCGCCGGCTACTGCCACCGTTCTTCCTGCCGCATTGGTGATGGGGGCGTAACCTGAAAGAAGAGGCGGACGGGGCGGGTCAGGGCTTATTGTGTCGTCGGCGCCAGACGTGTTCCAGGCGTTGATCAGTGCCGGATATGGAGAGGCGTCGTATTTGGTTCCGGGTAAATCGGTTTGCTCATCGTCATCAATAACACCGTTCATGTCCTCGTCACTTGAAGGAAGGTCGACCACAAATTCGTAGTCTGAAGTTTTGGCACCTGGAGCTGTGCTTCGCCGCATTATCCATGCGTACCTGATCAGTTCAGCCGAGTTATGGAAACTTATCAGTGTGTCTTGGAGTTTCTTGTAGGTTTCGCCCGTCATGTCCTTGGCTGTTTTTATTGCGTCAAGATCCTCTGGGTCGATCCTGTCTGCGATACAAACAGCGGTAAAACGGGCAAGCCGCTTGGCTTGTTCAATGTATGCGTGGCGCATGCCCGAATAAAGAAAAACGAAAAAGCACGTGACCAGGAGAAACGGCACTGCCATGGCAATCCAGTATTTGCGACAAATACTCACAAGATTGTTACCCGCCTAGCTTGCATTGTTCATTGTGTTCTAAAGAATCATAAATTGTTTCGTTATGCAAAGTTAAAACGGAATCATTGTAGCAAGCGTCATTATTTGTTAGAAATAAGGATCTGAAAAGGAGGAGTAGATGCATAGATCATGGTCTCGTCTGAGTATGTCGGTGATATGTTGTTGTTGTGTTATTGCGCAATTATCAATGGCGGCTGAGTCAGGTTCAATTGCGGAAAAGAAGAAGGGCGAGCACTGGCTGTTTGTTCCTGATCCGAAACTACCTAATGTTCTTATTATCGGTGATTCAATTTCAATTGGATACACGCTGGAGGTGCGCAAATTGCTGGCAGGCAAAGCGAATGTCTTCAGGCCTACAAGTAAGGATGGCAAAGGTCCTGAAAACTGTTCAGGAACTACTGCCGGTGTACAGAATGTTGACCGCTGGCTTGGCAATACGAAATGGGCTGTCATTCATTTTAACTGGGGGCTGCATGACTTAAAGCATGTGACGAAAGATGGCAAGCCGTCGAGCGAGGAGTCAGATCCGGTTCAGGCGACTGTTGAGCAGTACAGCAAGAACCTGGAGGAAATCGTCAAGAAACTGAAGGCGACAGGCGCAAAGTTGATCTTTGCAACCACAACGCCCGTGGTTCCTGGAACCAAGAGTCCGCTTCGCGAGCCGGAGGCCCCAGGAAAGTACAACGAGGCTGCTGTAAAGATCATGGCGGCCAACGGGATCAAGGTTAATGATCTTTACGGCTTTGTCCTGCCGCAGATTGAGAAGTTGCAGTTGCCCAAGAATGTTCACTTCAAGCCCGAGGGCAGCAAGGCGCTGGCCGAGCAGGTTGCCAAGGCGATTGATGAAGCATTGAGTGGGAAATAATAAAATGCCTGGAACTGGAATGCTTATTGCCATGGTGTTTGGGATTGCCTTGACTTGCGGTGCGGCAGATCAGAAATCAGCAGAGAAGCCTGATAAGGATAAGCAGTTAAAAACCGACTTAGAACAACTTATTGCACTGGGGGTTGTCGTCTCGCCGGACTATTGGCAGAAGAATGCGGTCAAGGGCAGTTCCTGTGTGGGCGAGGAAGTAGCCGTGTTGATAATGAATACGGCTAAATGCTTGGGGGCTGACGGAAGTCATGAGAAGGCGCTGGAGCTCCTTAAGCAAAGGAAAGTAATCCTGAATGATTACTGGCGCGACAATGCTGTACAGGGGCGGAAATGCAATGGCGAATACGTGGCTAACCTCATTCACGCCTCGGCTCAGGATTTGAAGGTATTTACATTGTTGAAGAAATATTCCGTGCTACCCGGTGTTGTGCCGTCCATTATTCCTTCGGCCTTCTCTCCTTTATTGTCTTCGGCAGAAATTGACACGTTTAACTATATCATCGGCACGCAGACTTTCGGTCCTGCATACCAGTTTACAAGGAAGACTAAGCTTGTTGAGACGGCAGAAGCTATTCTGGAGATGGGGGCTACTGTTGTTAAATTTGAATTATCGAAACGGTATGCAAGACCGAATGGCAATGTGAATTTAGAGAATCCGGCCGTGAATTCCCTGATGACTCTTGCCAGGGATGAGCCTTCGCATCGCCTGGTTCTGGATATGCCGTTTGCATATTACGTTCTATGGATTCATTCATTTACTACGGCAGGTTGGCATGGTGGTGTGAAACAGGATGAAATGGATAAGGAGTACAAGGAGATATATGACCTGGCTTCCTATCTTTTAAAGACATATAGCGGGAGTGGAAAAACATTCTATCTTGGTCACTGGGAAGGCGATGGCTGGCTTAGAGGTACTGTGGCGAAAGAGAACGATGCAAAGGTGACTCCTGAAGCGGTTAAGAGAATGACTGGTTGGTTGAATACGCGTCAGCAGGCAGTGGATGATGCAAAACGCCATGTCCCACATAAAGATGTTCAGGTATGGCATTATACGGAGGTGAACCATGTATGGCTGGCTATGGAAGGGCGCCCGGCTCTGGTGAATGAGGTTTTACCTAAAACAACCGTGGACTTGGTCTCATATTCGAGTTATGACACGGCGTCGGATCCTGTTAAATTCAAGGCAGCTTTGAATTATATTGAATCGAAGCTTTTGCCCAAACCTGCAATAACAGGCAGAAGGGTATTTGTTGGAGAATATGGTTTTTCGGCCGACAAGTATACACCAGAGAAACAGGATGAAATGACTAGACAGGTGATCAAGTCTGCGCTTGAGTGGGGTTGTCCCCTTGTTCTTTACTGGGAGATGTACAACAATGAGGTCGAAGATGGAAAACAGCGCGGTTTTTGGATGATTGATGACAAAGGGATAAAACAGCCTGTTTATTATACACACCAAGAGTTTTACAAATGGATGAGGAAGTTTGTTGCCGAGTCAGTAACAAAGACAGGACGGAAACCGACGTACGATGAGTTCAGGGTTACGGCAGTGCAGTTTCTGAATCAGGTGAAATAGTTGAAGATAAGGAGATGGAGATGAGTAAAAGGGAAGTCATGTTGCTTGTTGGCATGCTTACAGTTTTGAATTTATGTGGTGCCGTGTTTGCGGCGAATGAACCGGTTGCCGGTGAAAAGAACACGGCGTTGTCCGCCTCCGTTCAAGAACTACGGCGTGACAACGAAGCCGAGAAAGATTCTCGGCTTCGTTGGTGGCGGGAGGCGAAATTCGGGATGTTTATTCATTGGGGGCTTTATGCCGTTCCTGCAGGCGAATGGAAGGGAAAGCCTTTTGATGGAATCGGTGAATGGGTAATGTTTAAATGCCGTATACCGATAGCCGAATATGAGCGACTTGCTGCGCAGTTCAACCCCGTCAAGTTTGATGCCGAGGCATGGGCCCAGCTTGCACAAGATGCGGGCATGAAGTACATGATTATTACATCAAAGCATCATGATGGTTTCTCCATGTTTGCTTCCAAGGCAAGTAAGTTCAATATATTTGATGCCACACCGTTCAAGCGTGATCCCATGAAAGAGTTGGCCGACGCATGTGCCAAGCGTGGGATAAAATTTGGTTTCTACTATTCGCAGGCACAGGACTGGCATGAGCCGGGCGGAGCTATATGGGATGGAAAGCATGAAAACGGGCCTGTCTGGGAAAAGAAAATGTGGGATCCACGCCAGGAAGGAGATTTTGATAAATATTTTGATACAAAGGTTATCCCACAGGTCAAGGAGCTGATGAGTAACTATGGACCTATTGGCGTGGTCTGGTTCGATACGCCGTTAAAGGTCATGTCCGAGGAACGTGCCGGCAGACTCCAGAAGCTGGTAAGGGAAATACAGCCGGCAACCTTGATAAACGGGCGGCTGGGCGGAAAGAATCAGAGCGATTATGACTCGGAAGGAGATAACAGGATTCCCGGACCGATTCGTAAAGGCGATTGGGAGACTCCTGCAACTCTGAACGACACCTGGGGATTCAAGAAGCAGGACCAGAATTGGAAAAAGCCGGAAGACCTGATTTTCAAGCTGGTGGATATTGTGAGCAAAGGCGGCAATTACCTCCTGAATGTAGGACCTGATGCCCAAGGAGTTATTCCGCAACCCAGCCAGGACACCCTGCGTGAAGTCGGGAAATGGCTGAAGGTTAACGGTGAGTCCATCTATGGAGCCGGTCCTACGCCATTTGGTGGTGAGCTTGGGGTGTTCAGTACAACTGAGAAGGATAAAAAAGGCAATCCGGTATTCAACCATTCCAG
>MHBM01000068.1:0-2707 GCA_001804885.1 Lentisphaerae bacterium RIFOXYA12_FULL_48_11 | reverse complement strand
CCAAGCCGGGAAAGTTGTACATACACCTGTTCAAGTGGCCGGTCGGCAGTTTTGCATTGGCAGATGTTCAGGGTAAGGTTGTAAAAGCGTATATGCTTTCCGATCCGGAACTGAAACCTCTTGAAGTTTCACAAACCGGGACAAAAGTATCTGTGAAATTGCCTGATGCCGCTCCGGACAAGACTGCCTCCGTTTTGTGTATTGAACTTTAAATATTCACTGCAATAAAACACTTGGGTTAAGCGTTATTTGTTGAATGGGATCAATACTACAGCTGACACGGCGTGATTTTCTTAAGATTACCGCTTCCGGTGTTGCCATCATGGCGATGCTGCGGCGGGTTTCTGCACAACTAGGCAAGATCGACAGACTAAACATAGTTGTCATTCTTGCCGACGACCTTGCCTTTTATGAGATAGGCTGTTACGGGGGGAAGAATGTCAAAACTCCCAACATAGACAGGCTTGCCGCCGAGGGTATGCGCTTTACCAGTGCTTTTGCGTCCGAAGCCATGTGTGTGCCGATAAGATCATCGCTCTATACAGGGTTGTTTCCCGTTCGCCATGGTGCGTGTCACAACCACCAGTCGGTGAAGGTGGATACAAGAAGCGTGCCTCATTACCTGCGACCGCTGGGATACCGTGTTGGACTGACGGGCAAACTGCATGTTAAACCAAAAGAATCTTTCCCTTTTGAGATTGTGCCCGGTTTTGAACCAAACTGTGTTGCATTGACGGCAGGATATTCGATGGATGGGGTTCGCGAGTTTATGACTCGGGATTCTGTTCAGCCGTTCTGCCTTTTTGTCTGCTCCACTCTTCCGCATGCCCCTTGGACGGCAGGCGACGCGGCAAAGTATCCGCCGGAGAAACTTATCCTGCCGCCGGTATGGGCGGATACGCCTGACACGAGAATTGCTTTCTCAAAATATTGTGCGGAGGTTGAGGCGCTTGACAGGCAGGTGGGGGATGTTGTCAGAATACTTGAAGAGACAGGGCAGAAAGATAAGACGGTTCTCATGTTCTGCGGGGAGCAGGGAGCGCAGTTTCCCGGTGCGAAGTGGACTCTTTTTGAGCCCGGGATCAGGAGCGCTGTTATTGCGAGGTGGCCGGGAAGAATAAAAGCAGGAGTGACATCGACTGCTATTATCCAGTACGAGGATGTTCTGCCCACGCTTATGGAATTGGCCGGCGGATCGGCTGAAAGGAATCTTGATGGTGTAAGTTTTGCCGGGGTGTTGACGGGAAACAGAACTGATGCCCGTGAATATGCTTATGGTGTCCACAACAACGTTCCCGAGGGGCGCCCTTATCCTGTCCGCAGCATACGTTCGAAGAAGTACAAGCTGATTCTTAACCTGGTATCCGAGAACGATTATCACGAGAAGCACCTGATGGATATCGACCGGGAAAATTACTGGAAGTCATGGGTTGTGGCGGCAAAAACCGATTTACATACGGCAAAATGGGTTAACCGTTATACCAGGCGTCCGGCTGTAGAATTATACGATGTGGAAAAGGATCCCTGGGAGCTGGAAAATATTGCTGAACGTGCTGAGATGGGAAACGTTCGGCGTGAACTGGAAGGGAAGCTGAGGGAGTGGATGAATCAGCAGGGGGATGCCGGAGCGGATCTAGACCAGGAACCTGTGCCAGGCACACAGGCTCGTGAAAAGAAGCGGACAAAGAAATAACACAGTATGGTACAAGTAAGAAACGGCGGAGGCAAGTTTATGAAAAGGCGTGATTTTCTGAAATGTGTTGGACTTGGGGCGACGGTATTTGGTTTCTCGAAACCGTTTGAAGTGAATGGAGCAGAAATAGACGAGAAACCCAACGTTCTTTTCTTTTTCGTGGATGATTTGCGGGTCCAGCTCGGCTGCTATGGGAAAACACTGGTCAAATCGCCCAACATCGACAAGCTGGCGGCGGGTGGGGTTTTGTTCGAGCATGCATACTGTTCGCAGGCGGTGTGTGCGCCTACAAGAATATGTACGTTAAGTGGTTTACGCCCTGATTCGACGGGGATCTATGACCTGGAACATCCGTTGCGGGCTTCCGGAAACACGGTCACTACCCTGCCGCAGTATTTCAAGAATCGTGGATACGAAACGATAACAATAGGGAAGGTTTACCACCATCACGATGACGACAAAGAGAGCTGGTCGCGCATGCCGAAAGCTGGAGGAGAAGGTTATGTTAATCCGGAAACGAAGGAATTTCTCAAGGAAAAGCAGAAGGAAGGCCGGGTTAAAGGATTGACCGGTACGGCTTTGAGCAGGTATGTGCGCGGGCCGGCAACCGAATGCGAGGATGTTCCGGACGAGGCATACGTCGGGGGAGGTGTAGCAAAAGCTGCCATCGAACAGTTACGCGAGGTTAAGGATAAGAATTTCTTCATGTGCGTTGGATTTATGAAGCCGCATCTGCCGTTTAATGCGCCCAAAAAATACTGGGACTTGTACAAGCGTGAGGATTTTGTGGTTCCGGAGAGAAAGACGCCTGAGGCAATGCCGCCGATTGCTTTGAATGATTTCGGCGAAATGAGGGTTTATACAGACATTCCAAAAGTTGGGCCGGTTGACGATGATGGCACACGTAAATTATTACACGGGTACCATGCTGCTGTAAGTTTTACGGATGCGATGGTAGGCAGGGTTCTGGATGAACTTGAGAAACTTGGGTTGGCCAAAAATACAATTGTAGTT
>MHBM01000067.1 GCA_001804885.1 Lentisphaerae bacterium RIFOXYA12_FULL_48_11 | reverse complement strand
TTGAACGAAAGAATTGGATGTTCTTTCCCAGCGAGGCTGGCGGACGAGCTGCGGCTGTAATTCTCAGTTTCCTGCAAACGTGCAAACTGCTGAAGATTGATCTATGGAAATATCTGCGTGATGTAACTGCGCGTATTGCAGCACGCCCGGCAGGCAGGCTTCACGAACTCAGACCGCACAAAAGGAAAGCCGCTCCCCCTGACGCTTTGATCGTTAACTCGGCCTGAGCGCCCATGTACTTGCTCAGACGTTTACCTTAATGGTATTGACCCGGTCAGGGCCGAAAACTCACTGTGTCATGGCTAACAACCAATGGCGAGATAGGTTCTACTAATTCTACTCATCCAACAGTTTAAACTGCCTGATCAGGTATTTATGCTTATTACCATTGGCAGGGTCCCTGAAAGGATCTCGCCAAACCTCGGCAACCGCACGGGCAGATGCTAAAGTTGTTCCAGAAGAATTACCACTTCCTTCAATATATGAATCAGAAAGCAGATAAATTGTAAAAAGATTATGCCTGACAGTTAATAAATCCGCAGAATTTCGCAGAATAGATTCCTTTTCAATCTCCGAAGGATTAACAACAAAATTGGAAACAACACTTGCCCATGTAATCGATGTTACCATTGAAGAAACATTGTAATATGGCCCATTAGTTGAGATTTCCGTAGCCAAACTGGTCGCATTTATCCATGGCATGCTTGCTGTCGGAGAATACTCTTTGTTAGGAACCCCGCTAAATACCGAGGCAAGCACATTCAAATTGGTTGTATTGATATTTACAAGCCCGCGCACATAGTTCTTGTTCGTAACCATAAAATAGTCAAAAACAGGATGAACGGGCCTTCCGTCAGGATATCCGGAAGGAAAACCGGTCGCCTTGTGATCATAAAGCCTGATCGTTCTCCAAGTCCCGTAACAAATATATCCCAACTCTCCCACTGTTAATAACGGCTTATTTGCAGAATACATAAGAGTATCGTCATCATAATCATTAATCTCATTTGGTGGTAGTCGATACACCGTTGGCTTGAAGAACATTTCTGTAATATTGTTAATTTTTTTCATTGAATGTCCGGTCAAAGAATTAATTGATTTTTGTGCCAAATCAGCAATCCAATGCGCACCTGGAAGTGAATTAAAACGGGGATCAATACATTCAATCCAGTTAGTTTGCGTGACAGACTGACCAACAACAGTACCTCCGGGAGTAGTAACTGTAAAATTGACAATTGCTTTAATCCCCTGGCTGTCATTCCATGGCACAGGAACCTGGTCAACAATACGATCCGCCGGCTGCCTGCTCCCTCCAACCTCTGTTATATACCCTGAAAAATTCACACAAAAAGCAACCCTAACCTGTCCACAGGGCGCAGTTGAACCACCTCCGCCTGGAAGCGCTTTTAACGCATAAACCCTGTAAGAAGGAACAGCGCTCTCTTTTCCTAGAAATGTGCTGGGATAGGTTTCTTCCGTTGGAGGATTAATTGTAGGCACAAAAGGCGCCTGATTTGGATCAAGAGGAAGAAGAGAAGCAGCAGAAGCAGGCATATTAGTAGTAATGGAAACATTGTACTTCAATTGATACCTGCGGTTATTGTCCTGATCAAACAAATATACTATTTCAATAACAGGAATCACACTTACCGAGCTTACAACAAAATTGCTTGCACCAGCACTATCATGAGAATACGTACAACTGTAGAGCACAGTAAAATCGTTAAACATTGGCACCGGCTCGATCAGATCTTTCCCCGTAACTCCCCCCAGGCTTGGCTCCCCAACCCCATTGGCATCAGGAACAAAGTTATCATCTACATATTCCAAAAGGTTCCAATAAGCTAGGTCAGGATTTACAACACCACAGGCTGTAAAAGCATTTTTGATCTCAGCTTCTCGAGCCTTAAGGTCCGCAACACTTCCTCCAATCCAAACTTTTTTTTGCGCAGCTCCACCTGTATCAATAATCGGCAAAACCTCGTCATTCCTCGCAAGGGAATACAACGCCATGTTATTGACTGGCCCGACAAAAACAGCCGCATTAAGATTCGTCATTTCGAAAAGTGAATCATATCGCCCCATCTGTGCCGCCCTGACAGTTGTAAACTGGGATCCATGCCCGAATATTTCAGGTAGCTGATCGATTTGGATCTCGCTCGGACTGGCACCTCCCGATCGGGCAGGCGCACCACCAGCCAGATTGGCATCCAGCAGCCCCGACATATTTACAGCAATGTATGCATACCGGCCAATCTTCCAGTCATTTGTCCCCGTGACATTGCGGTAATAAGGAATTGCGGCACGCGCAGCAGTCCATGAATTTTGCGGAACATAATTAACACCCGAAATGGACAACACCCGGGCTTTGCGGGGAAGAGTAGCGCTCTCAGACTTCGAAGCGATAACATCCCATTCGGGATAAACCATCATGGAATTTGTAGTAGAAGCAGGATCCATAGTCGCATCGATTTCCTGTAAAGCTTCCGCAAGCGCCGACCAGAGAATATGCCGGGCCTGGACACCATACCTGTAATTATATGACCCCTGCCGTTCAACCCTCATTGATATTGCAAAGGCAACTGCCGATATCATAAGTACAGATATCAGCCCAATAACAAGGATTAGCGCAATACCACGCTCACCTCGTTTTGATGAAACTTTCATAGGCTCCTTAATTATTGTCGTAAACGTACCGCCGACACTGGGGCAGGAAAACAGTGGTCTGATAGGTTTCTGTGTCAGTTAATTTCGTGGATGCTTTAAAATCAACAGTATACAGATTACCCCAGGGATCCTTGAACCCAACGAGAGAGACCTGTTCATTAGGTTCAAAAAATGGCAGTTTTTTAGGATTGTCACCCATCAGGAATTTCATGGTTGTCGAATCCATCTGGGCATCTGACTGCCCCTCACATGACGCAGGCCATTTACCGTAAACCAGCCAGTACGACTTCCATGCCTGTATCAGTTGCTTACTCTCCGCATGGGCTTTTGTAATTCTAGCCTTTTTCCTGGAAGCATCCATTCCAACTATCATCAGACTTGCCAGAATGGCAAGGATAGCCATCACAACCAGTATCTCCACAAGAGTAAAACCCTTACGCTCTTGCCGGAAACTAGAAGCTCCTGATATCGTCATAATCTTCACTGTTTTCATCATTATCACGTTTACCGTTTGGTCCTAACGATCTCGCCCCAACAGTAGAAACATCAGCTGATTTAGATATCTTCAAGCTGATCATCACAAATTCAGGCAGAACTCCAGTTCCAGGGGTATAATCATCCGGTACTATTACGGAAAAAGACGGCCCCCCGCTATCATTAGCAACATTCGTCGTCAACATGGATGGCACTCCACCAATTATAGAACCGGAAGCATTCTTCTTCCAGCAAGTCCTGGT
Organism: Lentisphaerae bacterium RIFOXYA12_FULL_48_11; assembly: GCA_001804885.1. Taxonomy (GTDB): domain Bacteria; phylum Verrucomicrobiota; class Kiritimatiellia; order UBA8416; family YA12-FULL-48-11; genus YA12-FULL-48-11. The sequence goes on along the minus strand of MHBM01000067.1, from coordinate 12,481 downwards.
AAGATTATTTCCACTTCTTGTATAATTCACCTTCACAAGGGCTCTCTCATTCGTTCCTGCCGCGGGAGTCAACATAACAAATGTTATGGCAGAACCATTTTTGATATCCGTATCAGCCACATCCCAAACATTCGTCTCTATGACGGTACTCATAAGTTCCCTGGAGATGATACCCAGCATCGACCGTCCCAACATGTTCCCCTGCGCTTTTCTCGTTCCTGCATCCCATGCGATACTGCTCTGGTGGAAAATTGTACTCATCATCATTACAATGATGATGAGGATAACCGTTGCAACCAATATCTCTATCAGAGAGAACCCGTTATTGCTTTTGATATATATCTTTTTCATCTCACCTGTTCCACCATCGGATCAACGCAAAAAACAACTTTCACCACCGGCACAACTCACATACCCATATAATATACATCGGTAACATAACATTTTGTATCTTCATCCATCTTTCCGTACTTCCCACCTCTTACCGACAAAATCACCCGCTTACGACTCTTCTCGACTTGGGGAAATGCCGCACTACTGAGCAACTCCGTCGGGTAATAGTCTTCTACAAGCAAATGGTATTGGAGCGGCTTAATAGTATCCTTCGTCGACGTGACAAATGGAAACGAATCAAGTTTCCGGGCAGGTTCACTTCTCGACACGGCCTGATGAATATTGTCTACATTCAGGTCAGCGTCAAACTTGCCGTTACTCCATTCCGTCCAGTTTGTCATGGACATGGCAGATCCCTTGATTGTATTGAGCACGTGCTCGGCAAACATCGCCTCCTGGCTGTCCGTCATTGCCTTTTCACTCTCCTCCAACCCATACGGAAATAGAGTAAAAAGGACCAGCAAACCTGCGGCCACAAGAAAGACAGAAAGATTAACTTCCATCAAACTGAACCCTTTTTTGTCTCTACGCGATGTTTTCATTATTCCCCGTATTTAAGTTCCTGGAGCAAGATCCATGGTTACAAATCCAGTGGTTGGCTCAACCTGTATAGTGCAAGAAGGAAAACCGGACAGCTTGATTTTTTCATAAATTTCTATCTCAACAAAGTTCTGCGCCGACCCATCCGGTTTAAATATAATAGGCGGTATCACCACATTGAGATTTTTGGTAAACTGCATCCCTCTCGGCAAGGAGACGGGCGGATACAACTCCCAGCCGTAAACGTCTCCCACTGAGAAAAAGTTATTACTGGTTACATATTCAAGGGCCATCAGTTTGTTGTCCGACGCATCCATAACCATACCATACCGGAACGGAATAGAGCTGAGGTTGAATATGGTTGCACCCATGAAACGCTTTTGATTTTCCGGGTCTGACCAATCGGCAAAGTCATCAAACATCCATTGATTGAAAGATCCGGTCACCACTCCTTCGTAACGGCAAACAGAATACCAGGAATTTGTCTCGTCCTGATCGAAAATAACATAAGTCTTCTTCCCCTGCATGATCGCCGACTGACGTGCAAGCAAAACAACCTGAGAAAGGTGTTCCGCCGCGCTCCTGGCGCCCACACCCCTCATAACGGCAAAATACCCCATAATGGCAATAGTCGAAATAATACCCATTATCGCCATCACGCTCAACAATTCCAGCAATGTAAAACCTTTTCTCATGCTCTCTACACCACGTAAAACTCAACGTAATTAATTAACAACATTCGACACATAGCAAGAGTCATTATCCAGATTGAAAACAAACGTGTAAGGCTTTCCCGAAGATGGACTGAGTATGGCATTATTTGTCGTATCCCGCAGGTAATCACCTATATTTATAAATGAAATTTCACGAGGATTACAGTCCTGGTCCTTGTTAAGCAGATTTTCAATTACAAGCGGGTTTAATGTACCTGCGCATTTAATTTCACCTATCGTAGACGCAGACCCGGAAGGAAGCGGCCACTTCCCGTACTCATGGCGATAAGCCCTGAATGCTGCCGCAAGAGTATTCTTGTCACTGTTAGTCCGTCGCTCATTGGCATAATGCAGGGATTTCCTGACTGCAGCCGTAAGAAGGCCAAGAAGAATACCAATAATAAGCATTACCACCAGCAATTCAATTAATGTAAAAGCCCTCTGTCGCATAATATTCTCCTGCCTCTTGTTACGAGTAAACATCATTTCCAGCTCTTAACATCGTCATTCAAAGTATCACCCGAAGATGACATTTTATCAGCCCCTTTGGACCAGGCGGCTACGCTCCGGTCCAAAGCAACGCCCTGATGAGGCACCTTGACTTTGCCATCATAGGGACCGGTTGTATCGTTTCCAGCACCATTATCAAGAGCAACCTGATAAAGCGTCCCCCATGGATCCATAAATCCATTTTGAACTTCATTGGTCGTAAACTCCAGGAATTCGTGTTTACCCATATTATTATAAGTTTCACCCTTAAGAATTTTGACAGCAGTAACATTCATTTCCGAGATTGGAACAGGATAACTTGGATTATCATTATTATCAGACGGGAACATGCGATATTCAGCCAGATAACTCTGCCAGGCTATAGTCAGTTGAGTCACTGCATCTTTCGCCTTGGTTTCTTTGGCACGCAATCTTGCCTTTCTGAGAGCCGGAAGCAACAAGCCCATCAGCATGCCAATGATGACCAGAACAATCAACAGTTCTATCAGCGTAAAAGCTTTTCTTTTCATAAAATTTCTCTTCGTACAGCAACCATCATTTTCCATCACCCGTCCCACTTGCCATGCTTGTAATGAATATTATCCTTGGCCTTCTCTTCCTTATCACTATTCACATCCGGATGGCTCCGATCACCGTCACGCCCGTCAGGACCTGCAGACCACAATTCGTAAGACGAATATGGAGCTGAACTCCTGTAGCGAAAGGTGTGCCCCCACGGATCCTTAATGGTATACACAGGAACATAATAATTGAATGATGATGAACCAATATTTGCGCTGAGTGAAGAATTCGTAACAGCTCTTCCATGCCAGTTATTGTTCTCGCATCCATCCACAATATTGGTCAGGAAAGACATCCAACGACGCTTAGTGATATCGTCACGAGGCTGATCAACCCCGGCAGCATAAGACGGAACACCCGCATACATCGCACTTGTTACCCGGGGGATAAGGTAAGACACCAGGCCATAACAAAAAACACCTTTCCCGCCATAACTTGCAAGGTAAGTTGCTGCAGCAGGATCAGCCGCAGCACTGCCACCAACGCCGGGCGCCGTGGTATAACAGGTCCTGCAATCCTTATAATGACATGCCCCCTCTAAATTCGGACACACACCGGCAGGAACAGGCGGATATTGTCCATATTCGGCTCGATATTCATTCAATGCATATGAAACGCGCTCAATAACCGACATACAGGCTGCACGTGACTGGAAATGTTTTGCAATGCTCATTAATTTAAGAACCATACCTGCCAATACCGCAATTATAACTATTACGATAAGCATCTCTAAAAGGGTAAAAGCACTTATTCTTTTCTTGCTTGGCAACATTTCCAACCCTCCCGTGTTCAACTTTCCTATCATTTCCACACCGATAATGTAGCAAAACCCGCAAAACAGGTTGTCATGGAATCGTTAAAATTACGTCAATTATGTAAGAAATTTTCACCTATCATCCCTCATGTATAAATACACTACGCCATCCGAACGATACCCTTACTTACTCATTTCCCCGATGATAGAGAGTAATGGTACAAACATAGCTATAACAATTGTACCAACAACCAAAGCAAGCATAACGATCATTATCGGCTCAATAATCGAGGTCAAACCTTCAACTGCAGTATCCACCTCATCCTCGTAATTGTCTGCTATCCTGGTCAACATCTCAGGTAGAGCACCAGTTTCCTCTCCGACATCCACCATGCTTACAACCATGCCAGGAAACACACCAGATGCCTCAAGCGGCATGGACATGCTTTCACCTTCCTTGACAGCATCATGAACCTGCTGAATGGCCTTGGCCACAGCCTCATTACCTGAAGTCTCCCGGACAATATTTAAAGCCTGCAGTACCGGCACACCTGAACTCATAAGCGTGCCCAGCGTCCTTGTAAAACGCGCAACTGACGACTTGACAACCAACTGCCCGAAAAGAGGCATCCTCAATTTAACTCTATCAAGAATTAAACGCCCCTTGGACGTCGTGCCCCACAGCTTAATCCCTACGACCATTCCACCAATTGCAATGACAATAATTATTCCATGATTCGTAATTGCAGAGCTGATATTGATTACAAACTGAGTCAATCCAGGCAATGTCTTGCCCCCCATGAGGTCTTTGAATATTTCCTGGAATTTCGGAATTACATTCGTCATGAGAAAACCCACGATACCACAGGCCGCACACAAAACCACAATCGGATAGATCATGGCGCCTTTCACCTTGTTTTTAATCTTTTCCGATTTTTCCATAAACTCGGCAAGTCTCTCCAAAACAACCTCAAGCACACCACCAGCCTCACCTGCCTTCACCATATTAATAAATAATTTATCAAAGATCTTTGGATATTGCGCCAAGGCTTCAGAAAATGTGCTTCCACTCTCTACAGCTTCCCCCATGCCGGTTAATGCAACACGTAATGCCGGCGTCTTCTCCTGCTTGAGTAGAATTCTCAAGCCTCTCAACAGCGGCATGCCCGCACCCACAAGCGTTGCCAGCTGACGTGTAAAGACCATCAGGATTTTGGTTTTTACCGTTCCGCCAAAAGTAAATCCTGCCTTTTTACCAGGTCCCTTAGCCTGGGCCTGCGTCTTAACCCCTGCCGGAGCAGCTTTCTTTTTATCCGCTCCGGGAGCACCTATTTCAACTACGCGTGTTGGGAAAAAACCTTTTGTCCTAATCAGGGAAACGGCTTGATTCTGGTTTTCAGCATCGATTACGCCTTCCGTCTCCGACCCCTTGGCATCCATCGCAATATACTTGAATTTGGGCATATTACCTCCATCTGATAATAAGCAATACTATCAAACACAACAGTAGAGACAAGGGCATTCGATTGTGATTTTTTGAAAAACGTATTGACCGATCAAACCCGGCAGACGAAAGAACCGACAGGGAGGAAACTAATCCGCATCTCAACGCCGCAGCAATGCGGACCTGACAACGGCAATACCAAGCTTTACGTAATGAGAAGCCAGTACGCCATCCTTGTTACGTAACGATGAGAAAATCATTTTAAGCAAACACACGGCAAGCAGTATATTCACAGAATAAGCGGCCAAAGATCTGCAGATTCGAGCCCATACTCCACCGGCAAACTCGCATGATTTAACATAGGCAATAAACCCGGCCCTGGCTTTCAGCTTGTACAGGAGGAAAAGACAATTATGGAACGACGGATTTAGACGATGGTAATGTTTGCTTTGTTCCAGATAATACGCATCTTTAACCAGACCGTCCTTCACTGCTTTCTCATAAAGATATGTACCCGGGTAAAATGTAAGAGAATAAAGAGTCAAATCATAAGTCCTTGGCATGGATTCCAGCAAAGAAAGCGTATCCCTCAAGTCTTCGCTTGTTTCATAAGGATTATCCAGGATCAGATCAAAACTGTAATATAACCTTGGAAAGTATTGATGCAGCACCTCGGCAGCCTGCAGGATCGTTCGAGGACTACCATGCTTTCTCCTGTACAACGCCAGAGTGTTCTCGCTCCCGCTTTCAATCCCCATGGAAATACGAGACAGTCCGATATCCATCATTTTGCCGATTCGATCCTTCCTGATACAATTTGGCGTAGCAGAACAGTAGAAAGGAAAACCAATTTCCCTGCTGTAACGCGATATGAACAAATCCAGCTCATCATCTCCAAGAGCCAGAAAATTATCCGACAGAAACACAATTCGACCCACGGGATAATTCTTCTTAGCCATGGCCAGCTCATCAATAATGCGGTTTACGCTTCGTTTTCTGAAGAAACTATGATTTGAAGTCCTGGCATAAAAATCATTCACGCAATAGGTGCAATGATACGGGCACCCCCTGCTGGTCAGAATGGAATAACAATCACCGAACAAGGCCTCGTAATTCTTTTCCAGGCAAATATCTTTCTTGTTAAAAACATAGTTATCAGAAAAGTCAGGAACCGGAAGATTTTCAATTTCATCTACAAAACCAAGATGCTCGGATGTATAAAATCGAGTATTGACACCCGGCAGCTGTATTTCCTCAACACCCTTCCCGTTTGACAACTCATCGGCCAGCATCACAATGGATTGCTCGGCCTCACCTCTTACCACAATGTCAAACACATCGATAATTTCCTGCGGCCGTACGGTAGGATGTATGCCTCCCGCCACAAGGACAACATTCCTGTTGAGCCGTCTTATTTGTTCAGAGAAATTTCGGGCCTGTCTCACATAATCAGTAATTACAGACACGCCGATAAAAAGACTGTTCCGGGATATCTCATTTATTTGCGCAACCATTTGCGGGGAAACATCATCTTCCCGCCTTTGCTTCGAGAATACCTTCTTTACCGAGTAACCTTTTTCCAATAATACCGACGAAAGGTAGCGCAGACCCAACTCTGATGGATTCTGACCCAACGACACTAATGTGATTTCACCTTTTGAAGCATTCATGGCCATATTCCCAAACTTCGCCACGGCGACGGAATCAACGCACAACTAATTGTATTTCTAACACTTACAACCAATCAATCGACCGACAATTCGCAGACCGACAGGGTCTTTCAACCGCGGAGAGTTATGTATCAGAAACATAATGGAAGTCAACGGAGAAGGAAACACGGAGAAGGAAAAATATCTGGGTAACAAGAAAGATCCACAGACAGAGACAACATACGCGTCATCATACTTGATTATCCAGCCCTTCTCTGTCAGCATATCGCCCGATGAAAAATAAGCTTTCAATGGAAACACTGGCGTCGCTGTGCAAGCGACGGGGATTCATCTTTCAAAGCTCCGAAATCTACGGCGGTATAAACGGTTTCTGGGACTACGGCCCGCTCGGCTGTGAACTCAAACGCAACGTCCGCGAAGCCTGGTGGAAGAATATCGTCCAGCATCGCGAAAATATCGTTGGACTCGACGCCTCCATCATCATGCACCCGAAAGTGTGGGAAGCCTCCGGCCACGTCGGCGGCTTCGCAGACCCAATGGTTGATTGTAAATCCTGCAAGAAACGCTATAAGGGAGACAATCTCTGTGAAGAACAGGGCAAGAAGCTGATCAAGACGGAAAAGGGCTTTGCCCTTCCAGAAGGTATCAAGTGTACTTCCTGCGGATCAAAGGACCTGACCGAACCTAGATCATTCAACCTGATGTTTAAGACTTTTGTCGGCCCGGTCGAAGACGAATCCGCTATAGCATATCTCCGGCCCGAAACGGCACAGGGTATTTTTGCGCAATTCGGCAATGTTCTCGCAACATCGCGCCAGAAAGTCCCGTTCGGAATTGCCCAGATCGGAAAAGCCTTCAGAAACGAGATCAATCCCCGCAACTATACATTCCGTTCACGTGAATTCGAACAGATGGAACTGGAATTCTTCGTTAAACCCGGCAGTGACCAGCAATGGCATGATTACTGGGTAGAGGAAAGAATGAAATGGTACCAGTCAATAGGTCTCCCCGCAGAAAGCCTGAATAAATACGTCTATAAGAAGGAAGAACTGGCCCATTATGCCTCGGCATGCGTGGATATCATGTATGACTTCCCTTTCGGCATGCAGGAGCTGGAAGGCATTGCCGCACGTGGTGATTTTGATCTTGGTCGCCATCAGCAGTTCAGCGGCAAATCCATGGAATATTTCAACCAGGAGACTAACGAGAGATTTGTACCGCATGTTGTTGAACCTTCTGCCGGAGTAGACAGAATTGTACTGGCCCTGCTCTGTAACGCATATTGTGAGGAATGGATTGGCAAGGAAGACCAAGTCATGCCTGCCGAACCCGGCAAACAGCCTCCAGAAGGCTTTGAGGCAAGAACCGTAATGCGGTTCCACCCGAAGATAGCTCCAGTCAAGGTAGCCGTTTTCCCGCTCCTGAAGAACAAACCCGAACTGATGGAGAAAGCTCGGGGAGTATTCGACACACTGCAAAAATGGTTCCCAAGCTTCTGGGATGTTTCCGGGGCGATCGGACGCCGTTACAGACGGCAGGATGAGATCGGCACACCATTCTGTGTTACGATTGACTTCGACACACTTACCAATAACACAGTAACTATCCGCGAACGTGATTCGATGAAACAAGAGCGTATAGAAATCGCCAAACTGACTGAGAAGATTCATGAAACACTCGCATAACCAGAAAGAACACGATCTTGGTTTTGCCAGGATCGACCTCGACCGACATCGCCGGTGCGGTGTCCCTGAAGTCATTTATTGCCAGGGTAAAACTGCGCCTCAAATTCTTTCTATAATGAAAGCCATGCAAAAGAACGGTCATGACGTCCTCGCCACACGTGCATCGAGGGAACAGTTTGCCGTTGTAAAGAAAGGTATTCCGAAAGCAGTGTACCACGAAATCGCAAGGGCAATCACCCTGGACGTAAATAAGCCAACAAAATCCAGAGGGCTTGTCGCCGTAATCTGCGCAGGCACCTCCGATCTGCCCGTGGCGGAGGAAGCCGCGCTGACCGCAGAACGGATGGGCGCAAATGTTGTGAAAGTCTATGATGTCGGCGTAGCAGGATTGCACCGGCTTGTGAATCGACTGGATGACCTGAAATCAGCTCGCGCAGTCATTGTTGTCGCAGGAATGGAAGGGGCCCTGCCCTCCGTGGTCGGCGGACTGATCAATAAGCCGATCATTGCGGTTCCCACCAGCATAGGCTACGGGACCAGCATGCAGGGTATTGCCGCCCTGCTGGCAATGCTGAATTCATGTGTGCCAGGGATTTCAGTCGTCAACATAGATAACGGCTTTGGTGCAGGTACCGCTGCCGCCATGATCAACAGGGTCGCGGAAGAGAACTGATATCCACGACAATGAAGCTCTGGGTTTCCTGAGAAAGGAGGATGAAAAACTCTTTCTCAAACCTTCGCCATATACTCTCTCATCTGTGAATTACCTGGCGGCGTTCACCAAATGAGGCAATCAGGACCTGTATGATCATTGAAACAACGAGCCCCACGCTGCAGACCAGATAAATCCCGCTTTCAGAACCACTGAACCGCATCCACCATTCACCAAAAAACATTCCGGCAATTGAACCTAGCCCGACAAGTGCTTCATTAATTCCAATATTAAATGAACGCCTGCCTGAATTGCTGGCGTAATAAACCGCACAGTAATACGCAAACCCGGCATATATCCCGAGCAACATCAGCACGAAGAAACAAACCGTATACGAAGGCCAGATCCAGATCGCACAAAACGCCAGTGAGCCAACTCCCTGGATAATCCAGAATGGTGTACGCCGGTACAGGATGTCCCGGAAACGGATCATCGCCAGCCCAAAAAGGGCCTGGACCGCCATGTGGGCAAACAACGGCATGCTTGCCATCAACGAGCCAATGTTTTCATGCGCGAACATCGGGGGAAGGAACGTGCAGAGCGGGCGCTGTACAAATGTAACAGTAAAAATCATAAACCACCCTATCAGAACATAGATCGGGGAAACCTTCCTGGCATTTGGCGAACCTTCTTCAATATGTTCGTCAGCTGATGCGGTACCGGAGTCTTTGGTCTTATGCCTGAGAAGCAATATCACGACCAGTCCCACCACTGTGGCAACAGTTGCAATCATGACCGGTTGTCCCCATTTGTAGAGATAACCAGCCGTGATGTTCCCGAATGCCGCTCCGAGGCTCCACGCGAAAGTATAAGCTGCCACGGAATTCTTGAGTTCCCCTGGCTCTGCCTCACCTCTCATAAAAGTCTGGAACGAATTGAAAAAGAAAGATGCGGAAACGCCAAGAAGCATCAGAACTGTCATGAGAATCCAAAAATGTTCGGCATACAGACTCCAGATACCGAAGATTCCACATACCGCAGTACTTGCCAGAAGAATTGCCTTTGCATTGCGGCGGTTCAGGAGATGGCCGACCACAAGGCTGAAAATCATATATGCTACCTGGATGAGAATCCCAAGTACGGCACATTCATGCATGCTCAGTCCACGGATGCCGGCAGAATAAAAGACTGCAAAGAACACAAAAAAAAGCAACCAGTCCATCAAAGCCGGGCAAAGATACATCAACATCAGTTAATCCCTTCTTTCTCAGAATCCGAATACTGCCCTGAAGCTCGGCTGCCCGCAATCGAGAAACATCAGAAATTGATTATTGCAGTTACATGAAGGGTTCCCGGGGCACGCCATGATTTTCCAAAAAACGCCTCAATTCTGAAACATCACCGCGAAGGATCAGGGTCTCAGAAACCAGTCTGCCGGGTGCCACGGACATTCCAGCCATTTGCATTGACGCTATTGTTTCCAGCTCGTAGAAACCCATGGGGCCACCATTGAAAATGCTGTACATATCTGCGGCCGAGAATGGCCCCCCATGCTGGGCGTTGTCGGCAATATTGAAGTATATTCCACTTTGCGGCGGAGTAGTTCGTAGAATCAGCAGGCAACGTGCCGGATCCAACACACCAATAAACTCCGGATGGTTAGCCACCTTGATCCCAATCTGCAGGCGTTCGCCGCCACCCAGAGCGAAAGTGAAGAACCCGTCCCCATAAGACAGGCGGTCACCCGGTGAACCATAGAAGTCAGCATTCACCGACTCACCAGCTTTCGACACTTTCACAAAAGCGGTCACACCCTCGCCACCCGGAAATTGCTCCAGGGACCATGGGGCAATCAACACGTCATTCCTGTCATATGATTCAAGTGGTGTAATAACATCCTCACATGTATACGAAAGCGCCTGAACATTAAAGTCAGCCGTGCATCTTGCAGTATTTACTATCGATATCGACCGGCAGAATCGGACACGGAAATTCATCCCCTTACGATTTGTAAGAATAATCTCCTTTTGAAGGACCGCACTTTCTGGTGATTGAGAAATAATTCGATAGTTTATATCATTAACACCTTCCTGAACGAGCCATGCATCGCTGTTCGGCAAATAGTTGAACGCGTAAGGACCACCCTCCGGCGCGGGCCAAAGGGAATTGCCACCAAGGTTTCGAAACTCGCCAGGTTTGACTGGATTGAGCGGTGTTTGATCGAAACGGTGAATCAGTTCCCCTCCAACTTGACAGAATATACGGCCCTGAAGATTTGGCGCGATTAAGACCGTACCGTTGCCGGATTGAAGCGCAATCAGCATTTGATCATAATCTTTGATGTTCTTTTTCATGCTATAGTGCTATGGAAACATTCCCATGAGGAGTTTCAACTAATGTGCGAAGTTTTCCACTGACTTCAACACGGTATACGGCAGCAACAGGATCAGGTGATTTTAGCGACAGACCGTACATTCGTACGATGTCACCTTTCTGCTCAAAATGCACCAGTTTCTCCGTAGCCAGACAGACTATCCGTTTTATGGGACTCAACACACCCCTGAAAATACACTCCGGTGCTTCATAGCGGAAAGCGTGGATATAAAGTCTTTCGCCCACAACTGTTGAAGTTCCACATGTCGCATAGATGCCTGGCCCAATACGAGAACCATAAATCGACTCTCCATTTACTTCAAGCCAGCGTCCAATACCAAGCATCCGGTTCGTTTGCGAGGCCGGAATCCGGCCATTGGCCGTTGGTCCGACATTCAGTAGGAGATTGCCTCCCAGCATCGCGCTCTGCTGAAGTAAAAAACATAATTGAGAGACACTCTTCAATGGGCCATCAGCGCGATGATAGCCCCACCATGACATTGGAGCAAAGGGTATGCATGCTTCCCATTCGCGGCCGGGTTTGCCGGAACGGACCATACACTTGGCCAAATCGAAGTCATTGGGATTGGAATTACACTCGTTAACGAGTATATGCGGCTGAAGTTTCCGGACCATGGCAGTCATCGATTTTATGACATAACCATGTGGATCTCCAGGAAGTTCCTGATCGTACCAGAGTACATCGATATGGCCATAGTTGGTAAATAGTTCCACAAGTTGCTGCCGTACAAGGTGATGATAGAACCGGTGATCAGCCGAAGAAGTGTATTGATGGCGAAGCGAGAAATCATTTTTTTCCACACCACCGCGCAGATAAAGACTGCGCAGGTTATAATAGAGCCCAACCTTTAGACCTGCAGCACGACATGCTCTTACGTATGGCGCAATGAGATCGCGATGCGGCCCACGATCACAGGCATTGAAGTCTGTCGTGGCAGTTCGAAACAGGCAAAAACCGTCATAGTGCTTGGTTGTCAACACGACATATCGACAACCGGCTTTTCGGGCGAGTTGTGCCCACTTGACCGGATCGTAAAACCGAGCCTTGAACCGACTGACGTATTTTCGATCATACGCATCACTGTTAAGGTCATGCATAAGCGCAACACATTCACCGCGGCCGGAAACAGCGTATGCCCCCCAGTGAACGAACATTCCGAACCGA
>MHBM01000066.1:20188-20598 GCA_001804885.1 Lentisphaerae bacterium RIFOXYA12_FULL_48_11 | reverse complement strand
AGATATACGGGATTTACTACCACGATCCGCTGGATGACTGGAACAGGGCACAGGATGCCGTATCCAAGGCCTATTACCTTCAGAAGTCGGAATGGGAGCTGCAGGACATGGTGGCGCATGGCACCAGGAATGTGGTGTCCGGATTCTGGTGTGAGCCGGAACAGCCCGGCAAGCCAGGCGTTTACAAATTTAATTCCGAACTGATGGATATGAAAGTAGCTGCCTGGCGCAAGTGCGGGTTCAAGCCGCCGGTTGTCATCCATGTCAACGCGGAAGGCGTTTATGCAAAGCATGCTGGTGGACATCCGGGCTCGCATCTCAAGGGTGTGAAACCCCCGCCACCGGAGTATGGAGAGGAACTTACGCGCATGTGCAAGGCTATCGAGGCTGAACGTGTCAGGCGTGGCTGG
>MHBM01000066.1:7180-20176 GCA_001804885.1 Lentisphaerae bacterium RIFOXYA12_FULL_48_11 | reverse complement strand
TATTATCCGGTGGATGAGCCGTCGGCAAATCCTGATGCAATCGCATTCATGGTTGAGACTCTAAAGGCTGTCCGGAATGCCGGAGTGAAAACTTATGTTACTGCCGATCCCTCAAATGAAGGTTTTGCCCCGCTCAAGCCTTACGTGGACGTATGGTGTACCCAGCCGTATCTTCCGGCCCGCGAGGTGATTCTCGCGGACAAGGCGGCACGCAAGGTTGATTACTGGTGCTACCCGAATCATGTAAACGGTGAAAATGACCACACTCCGGTGAATGGGGCGAGGATGACTTACGGATTCGGGTTCTGGAGGTCTGGATTCACAACCCTGATTCCGTGGATTTACCGTGCGGATATTGGAAATGTCTGGAATTACCTCGACGGCAGTGCGATGGATTTTTTCAATCGTACCGAGGATAACGGTCGTCCGATACCTGTAGCGATGTGGGAGGCCTACCGCGAGGGTTACGATGATTACCGTTACATATACACATTGAAGGAGCTGATTTCAAAGGCCGGGACAGGAAATGTGAAAATGCAGGCAGCTGCAAAGGCGGCTGAAGCCGACCTGATCTACATCTGGAACCAGGTTCGCGTCCAGGCAAAGTACAAGCATGAGAACCTGTGGGCGCCTCGCGAGGCGGATGCCTATCGCTGGCTTATTGCGCAGCATATTCTCAAACTCCGTGAACTGGATTAAATTGCTGCCTCATGTTTGTCCGGAAATCCGGCTTGATCCTGTTACATGAAAAGACTATTACGTAAAGAAAGTCTTTGTTTTATTCATTCATCATTCCAGCCAAGAGGTGTAATCATATGAACAGACGAAACTTCCTGAAAACCGCAGGTGCTTCTGTTGCCACTCTAAGTGTTGTTTCCAAGCATGTACTTGGCCAGACCGATCCCGGCGCGAAGCTTACAGTGGCCGTGATTGGCTGCGGCACGCAGGGGTTAAGGGAAATGATACACATGCTTGAAATGCCCGAAGTCCAGATTGTGGCCGTATGTGATCCGAACAAGGACAGTGACGATTATGTTGACTGGTCAAGGGATGGCTTGCGAAAAAGTATTGCCAATGCGATAGGAAATCCGGAGTGGAGGTCGGGGCAGGCCATTCCGGGTGGACGCGATGTCGGGGCCGAAATGGTGGACATGTATTACGCCAGGAAGAGAGCTGCTGATAAATTCAAGAAATGCGCAAAATACGCGGACTTCCGGGAATTGCTGGAGAAGGAAAAGGGGTTGGATGCTGTTAAAATCATGACTCCGGACCACCTGCATGCCCCGATTGCCATAGCTGCGATGAAAGCCGGGAAACATGTGCTGATGCATAAGCCGCTTGCCAATCGGCTGAAGGAGGTCAGGCTTGTAATCGAGACTGCCCGCCAGACCAAAGTTGCCACGCATTTTATTCCTGCAAGTGCCGGTGCGGATGTTTCAGTATCGACACAGTTGATCCGTGACGGCGTGATTGGCAATCTGAGGGAGATTCATAACTGGTCGAATCGTCCTGTTTGGCCCCAGTACGCGACGCTGCCTACAGAGACGCCGCCCGTGCCGAAGGACTTTGACTGGGATCTCTGGCTTGGTCCGTCGTTGGACCGGCCTTATCATCCTAATTATACACATGCGGTATTCCGCGGCTGGTACGAGTTTGGCGGCGGGGCAATTGCGGATATGGGGCACTACAGTCTCTGGCGGGTTTTTTCTGAATTTGATCTTGATGCTCCAATCCTTGTGGAATCCACGCCCAGCCATGTTTGTACTCTCAAGGACAAGGTTAGTGTGAAAATCAAGAACGACTATTCCTTCCCGATGGCGTCTACAATACGATTCAAGTTTGCAGCCAAGGGTGGACGTTCTGCGCTTGACCTATTCTGGTATGACGGGGGAATGCGGCCGCGAACACCAGAAGAACTTGAAAAAGAGAATGCCGAATTGTCTCCTGAAGGTATGATGTTTGTCGGAGATAAGGGTAAGATTCTTGCAGGGTTTCTGGGACAGAATCCTCGTATTCTTTCCGGTGAGAAGAAGGGTGACATGCCTGTGGCAAAACAGGTGAATGTTGATTGGGTCAAGGCGTTCAAGGGTGGCGAACCGACGACCGGAAACTTCCTTCTTGCCGGTCCAATCTCGGAGGCATTTAATCTTGGCGCTGTTTCCCTTCGCCTTGGCGGGAAACGCCTGCTTTGGGATTCCGCCAGTATGAAGATTGTAAATCTACCAGAGGCAGATAAATACCTGACCCGCGAATACAGGAAAGGCTGGGAGATGTAAGCTGGTTTCGCTTGAAAGAGAGGGCTTTTCTTCCAGATTGCATCATTCTTGGGGCCAGGATAAATAAAAATGAAGAGAACAATGCCATGATAAAAAAGATATGGGTTTATACAACGATAGTTTGTTTATGCGCGTTGGATGTTAATGCTGCGGAGGGTAGTGCCGCGATGGCGTCGGCTGTCAGGAAATGGCAGGTTACGCCGACATCACTCGTCACACGGGATGAACCGTCGCGCCGGCAGATTGACCTGTCGTTTGACTGTGATGAAGCACTGGATGGGTGCGTGTTGAAAGTCTGGGCTGGCGAGAAATTGCTGGCCGATAAGGCGATTGGCTCGTTGCGCAAGGGTACCAATAGTGTATCGATGTTGTTGCCTGAGCCGAGAAAAACTATTGAAACGAGGTGGGTGCTGTCTTCTGCGACCAAGCTGCCGGCTGAACAGGCCGTGACGTTGGATCCTCCGCGCCATTGGACAATTTATGTAATTAAATCATCTCATATGGACATTGGATTGCACGATCCTCAGTACAAGCAGCGATTGCTGGGTGATGAATGTATTGATCGGGCAAGGGAGTTTGTTGACCAGACTGGTGACTGGCCGGAGGCTTCGCGTTTCCGTTATGTTGTGGAAGGACTTTGGTGGTGGCTAAACTATCCACAAGACCGGTCAGAGGAAAGTGCCAATGAAGTTGTGCGGAAATACATTAAAACAGGTCTTTTTGATGTCGGTGCTTCGCATTCCGGTAATCATACCCAGGTTTATGGTGTAGAGGAGTTATGCCGCAGTGCCTATTATGCCCAGCAGATGCGTGATCGATGGAATGTCCGGTCTGACACCATGCTGATGGTTGATAACAACGGTATTTCCTGGTCGCTGGTGACTGCGTATGCCGATGCCGGCATAAAAAATCTTATGTTTCTTCCCAATGCATGGAATCCCAAGACCGTAAACGGAAGCCGTCTTGATGTCGGCTGGGATTCTACGCTACCTCATCTCTTTCGTTGGCAAGGCGCAGATGGAAAGAGCAGTTTGCTTTTCTGGGCCAATCCGCACTATATCAGTTCCGGCCAGGCGTTTGGTTTTCAGACATGTTCGAACCGCAAGCCTGGTCTTAATACGCCCGAATCTATTGCGCCGACAATGGCCAGGCAGTTGGCAATGCTGGAATCAAAATATCCTTATGATATCTGGTTTCTGTCGAATTATGATGACAACGAAACTCCAAATCTCGCTTTTCCTGAGCTGGCCAGGGCATGGAATGCCCGATGGCGTTGGCCCGAATTACGGACGGTTGGAGACCTTTCTGAACCTTTCAGGGAAGTTGAAAAGAGGTTTGGTGACAGGATACCTACGCTTCGAGGTGATATTACAGGTGGTTGGGCACAACACCCGCTGTCGGCCCCGACTTTGCTCGCCATGAAGCGCGAGGCTGACAGGTTGCTGCCGACTGCCGAGAAGCTGGCTACCCTGGCCCGTCTTTCCAATCCCGAATATGTTTATCCAACGCTGGCATTCCGGCGCGCATGGGATGCTCTGATCTGTAATGATGAACACAGTTATGGCACAAGCTATTACAAGGGGCGCCCGGTCTACGATACGTGGATGCAACATCGAGACTGGATTGAGAGAGGTCTGGCCGTTGCCGAGACCGAAAGCACTCGTGCCCTCAAAGCTCTTGCCAACATGGTTCCTGCTTCTGGTCCGTCTGTCTTTATTTTTAACCCTACGCTTCAAGCGCGCACCGAGACTGTGGAAGTTGAATTGCCGGAATCCTGCAGGAGTATGTGTTTTGTACGCTGTTCAGACGGGACTTTGGCAGCTGCCGTTGCGGACGGGCGCAGACTTAAGTTCAGGACATCTGAGGTACCGCCAATGGGGTATGTAGTTTACCGGCTTGATAAGGGTGGTCCAGGGGTTTCTACGAAGAGTGAATCAGCCCAACCTCCGGTTGTGGAAAACTCCTTCTTTAGTATGACGTTTGGGGAGGATGGCGCGATCACCGGTATTTTCGATAAGCAACTCAAGCGACAACTGGTGGATGTGTCGGCTCAGTACAGGTGTAACCAGTTTGTTTATACAAGGGACGCGCACAAGAATTTTACTTCACCGTCCAAAGCGCGGTTCGAGATAGAATCTTCCACTCTGGGGCAGACCGTGATTGCCCGCATCGACGATGCGGGCAGCGGTGCGTTCATGGAACAGCGTGTAACATTGCCGGCCCGGGAGAAACGTATCGACATAGACAATCGGCTTGATCATGTAAGCGACCTGGCCAGCACGAACCGGTGGTACAGGTTTGGCTATTACGCGTTTCCATTCGATGTGCCACAAGGGGAGTTCAGAATAGGACTTAACGGCTGTGTTGCCCGCCCGCAGAAGGATCAGACAGGGCATGGAACAGAATCCTACCTGCCGGCGCGTGACTGGTCGCATGTCGGCAACAGTCAGTTCGGCGTTACGCTGGCACAGTTTGACAGTCATTTGATCGAATGCGGGAAAATTCATATCGACAAGAAGGAGTTCGGGGTTCCGCTGACAACATCGCATCTCTATTCGTATATATTCACAGACTGGCTGTATGGACATGCATATGTTACCGGTCCGTCCCATATCAACCTTCGTTACCGCTACGTGATTTACAGCCATGCCGGGGACTTTAAGAATGCTGGTGTGCCGCAGTTTGCCGAACGTGTAGTCACTCCGGTTTTATCCGTTGTCATTCCAAGCGCCCAGAAGGGGATTCTTCCTTCAGGCTCTCACAGCTTTCTTTCTGTAGATGCACCTGATGTCAGCCTGTTGACTCTCAAACTGAGTGAGGCGCCTGGGCATGGTGTCGTTGCGCGGTTCCATGAGACTGATGGTTTGCCACAGGATAAAGTCAGTATCAAGGCCGGTTGGGGGAAAGCCCTTGCTTTAACATGTTGCTCGCTTACCGAGCAGGATCGTAATGTGCTGGATCAACCGGTGCTGGCAATTGAACCGTTCGGTTATTCAACAATCCGCCTTGAGGAACAGGGGCAGGTATCGCCGGCTCCGATAATCAAAGCCGGGAAAGTTTCAGACAAGTCGGTTGCGCTGAGCTGGGATCCTGTCAAGGCTGTGCGCCAGTATAATGTGTACCGGGGTAATTATGCTGATTTTATCCCGGACGTTCATCACCTTGTGGCCACTACACAGGAAGCATGTTTTCTGGATGACTGGCTTAAGGCCGGAACAACTTATTATTACCGTATTGCTGCGTTCGATGATAATTTGCGTGAAGGTATTCTTTCCAGGAAAGTAGAGTGTGCGACTCTTGTTAAAGGAAACTCTCCACCCGCAAAGGTAGGAAATACCTATACGGGCCTGATTGCGGATCCCAGGGCATGGCGCGGTGATAACCCGGATATGCTTTATCTCCAGTGGGGGCAGAATGTGGAACCCGATTTGTCACACTACGAAGTTTTCAGGAGTGAAAGCCCTGATTTTGAGGTCTGCGATAAAACCTTCCTGGCGAAGGTTGAACCTGGACCATATGTTGTGGTTCCGTTTGAAGACCAAGGGTTGAAGCCGCATAGTGCATACTACTATCGTGTTCGTGCAGTTGATCGTGATGGAAACAAGGGTCAACCCAGTGATTTATGCAAGGGCATAACGCGAGAACCGGCAAAATAAAACAACCGAGTCCAGCAGCAGATTTAGCCTTATAACAATTGAGAGAATCTCTTACTTCTTTCCGCCGAGGAGGCTGTTCGGAAGTGCGCCGGCATCGTTGCCTTTGCTGTTACCTGAACCACCAAGTTGCAATACAGGCATGGCTTTTGCAACATAGCCAGCCGGTATTTCAAATGTTGATGCCGGGATCTGTGATTCTTTTATTTCGGTGACTTCTGTGATTGTCTTTGAAGTGTGTGTATTGCCTGTATGATCAGTTGTGGTGTTGATGTTTATTGTTTTCAGGGGGAATCCCTGTATTTTTGACTTAGTAGACTCAATAAGTTTATCCAATTCTTCATCACCGGTTTTCATGTTTGCTGCCTTTGCCCATGCCTTGAATCCTGCGTGGTTTAGTTTCTCGGTTGCCCAGATTTCTTCTTCTTTCTTGATGTTGGTATTCATTTTCATGCCCATCATGTTCATTTCCATGGTGTAGACAGTGATGAATTTGTAGTGCCGGGTTGGGTAACCAAACATTGTTGGTCCGGCTTCATCGATGCTTTTATCAATTTTCGGGGAGGAGAACTTCATGTTCATCATGGATTTCATACCGGACATCAATCTTTCAAGATCCCACTCCATGTATGACTTCTCTGTTGGAATCACCATGTACATGAGTTTACCTGCATTCTTGGTAAGCATGTAGCTGCCTGCCTTCATGATAGGATTGGATGATTCTGAGAATTCCATCTTCATCATGTCGCCTTCCACGGAACCCTTCATGGTCATATTCATGTTCGGCGCCTGTGGATTGACGGGGCCTTCATTCTTTGTGACGGATGTATAGATGATGCCTGCATGGACTTGAGTGACTGCAAGACAGGCCAGCATTGCCACAGTGGCGAAAAACTTTCTCATGACTCTTCTCCTTTTTGGGTTAAAACAAAACAGGCGGCAATCTAATGGCTTGTTGCCTGCCGGTCAAACTCTCTTTGTTCTGCTTGCCCTGTAATCCTTTCAGCCGGTATAGTGGTGCCTTACAGTATTAAAGGTTGTTGCCGGATCGAAAAATGAAATTCTCGATTATCATACCAGCTCATAACGAAGAATGTTTTATAAGCCGATGTCTGGATTCCATCGAGAAAGCTTCCGTTCCTTACAGATCGCAGGTAGAGACTATTGTTGTTTTGAATCGATGTACTGACAGTACAGAAAAGATAGTGCGCGACTGGGGTGCAAAAACGCTCATCAACGAAGACAAGAATCTTGCCAAAATAAGGAATGCAGGTGCCAAAACTGCAACAGGCGAAATTCTGGTGACGATTGATGCTGACAGCTGGATGACTGATAACATGCTTGTCGAGATTGATCGACTGCTCCAGAGCGGGAAATACATAGGCGGAGGCGTTCCTATCCTGCCTGAGCGCATGTCGACCGGAATATTATTTTCGATCGCTTTGCTTAAGTTTTACATTCTCCTGTCCGGTCTAGCCGGTGGCCTTTACTGGTGTTACCGGCGTGATTTTGAAGCCATTGGTGGTTTTAATGAGAACCTTCTTGTGGGGGAGGACCTCGATTTTGCAAAACGTCTGAGAGCCTATGGCAGGGCGCACGGTAAGAAGTTTACCACTATGAGCAAGGCTAGTATCACCACTTCATGCAGGAAGTTCGATCACTTCGGGGACTGGTTTATCTTCAAGCAGATGCTGTTTAACCACAGGGAGATCATGGAATGCGCGAAGGGTAAAGACGCTACCTTTGCCAATCGCTGCTTTTACGATTTCGAACACCCGCGGAAACAGGGTTAAATCTCGTATGTTCTGCCACCCCATGTTGAGCCCTGACATATCGATAACCATTCTATATAAGGGAAAAGGAGTGAGAAGGTTGCCTGATGTCCGCCTTGAATATCGGGTTGATCTCTCTGTCGGCAAGACAGACCGGCCAGGTGTTAGTTTGCTCCAAGGAACCTGTGGGGCACCAGTACTTGCGTTGACTTCATGTGCCATTCTTTCTAAACTGCCTATCTTCGGATACGACTGTATCTGAAATTTGCATGTCCACATTGTGAGCAGCAAAAAGAATCTACTTCTTGACTTGGATTTGCATTGCTCCGAAGTTATCGGTAAGAATCTTCTTTATCTGGTCAGCTCGTTTTCCAGAGTCTTCTGCCCATGGACATTTCGCGTAGCGGACGTTGATATTGACGAAGTGTTGGAGAGCGCCTGTTGTTCTCTTTCCGACGGGTGTCTCCTGTCCAATCAGGAGTTCCTTGGCCTTTTCCAGATCCTTGCTTTCTCTTAGTAATTTTTCTGCTTCTTCCTGCATTAATACAGCAAGAATATAACGGCTTTCTGCCATGGGACTGAGCTGGATAAGGTCTTCCTCGATCTTTCTCTTGTCATGCAGTTCTGTATCCAACTCTTTGAACAGGTGTTTGTGTTTTTCAATCATGCTATTAGCTGCATCCCTATCCCCCTGGATCAGGCAGGCATGAGCGAGCATGACAACAGCTTTTCCGAACCAGATGTCACCGATCATGCGAACCTTGTTGCATATATAAACAGCTTCCTTGAGATATTTTTCCCTCTCGCTTGGAGAATCGGTTTGCGAGGCTTTATAAATTAGTACTTCAGCCAGCATGGATGATGACTGACGTAACACATATGTGTCCTTCGTTGAATCCATGATCTTGCGATATGCTGTTAGAGCCTCATCATATTTATTCTGGAGATAAAGTTGGTTTGCCGCCTGGAGCTCAGGGCTCTTCGGCTTGAATTTTACTTCCCCGGCATACGTCGTACTGAATATCGTAACCACCAACAGAAGACTGACGAATAATCGACTCATATTACACTGCTTTCATAACTTATAATATTTCTGCTTTTACTCACATTTAATAGAAAAACCAGTGTAGCGATGGTCATTCTGAAGTCAATCATCAATGCCGCGAACGGAGACATACCCTAACAATCCTCTTAGACCATCACAACGTGTTCCATGGAGCAATGTAACACGTCGAGCGGTCCGTCGTTCCTCTTGCTCTGAAAAACTGGTGGGGTAAGCCCTGTAGGGTTAAATAGACCTCAACATTCTAACAATTTGACTGCTTGTTATCAGGCTTCCTGGAATGCCGCGAATCGCCCCATTCGTTAAGACCCAGCTTGCGGCCAACGGATCGTATACGTGCTGCGAGACACTCCGCGCAATCTGACCTGTCTTCGCCAAGGCATGGCTTGTTGGGATAAAGAAGATAATCCTTCCTGTGTTCGGACGGCGTCAGCTGGGGCATAAGAATGTTTGCTCCATATAACAACCCCTGTTCACGGCCTGTCGGATCCAGCGCCTGCAATGCCGTTGTCGCGGCGATATTCACATTTTTCAGGAAGAGCCGTGTCATCGCAATCATAAGCAGGCCCAGTTGAAGTCGATTCTTTGTTTCTGTTCCAGTTGGTTTAAGATTCTTTCCCAGTGGTGTATCGGGATGTGGGATATATGGGCCCATTCCTATCATGTCGATATCATATTCCCTGAAGAAAAGAATGTCCGCGGCCAGCATTTCAATCGTCTGGCTAGGCAGACCGATCATGACGCCGGTTCCAACCTGGAATCCTGACTCTTTCAAAGAACGCAGGCATGCCAGTCGGGTGTCCAGTCTTTGCGAGGGAGGATGGATGGATTCGAATAGTTTTCTGTTTGTCGTTTCAATACGCAACAGGTAGCGATGCGCGCCAGCTTCGAAGAAACGACGGTATGTTTCCGGTGATTGTTCTCCAACGCAAAGCGTAATTCCAAGTCCGAGGGGTAATGCCTTCGATACAGTTTCCACCTTGATTCGACGAACTGTTCTTTCGACAAATGAAATAGATTCTTCATCATTCCGTTCGCCTGACTGGAGTACAACGGAACCATAACCCTGCGTTGCGCACCATTTTGCCGCCTCTACTATTTCCTCTTCAGAGAGGGTGTAACGTTTGACAGATTTGTTCCCGCACCTGATGCCGCAGTAATGACAGTTCATCCTGCACTCGTTGGAGAATTCAATAAGGCCACGCCAGTGTACGGTGTCGGAGCAGTATTTGAGCAGGGTTTGCTCCGCAGCCTTACGGATAAGTTCCATGTCTTCAATGTCCCGCACCGCAAGCAGGGTAATGATATCAGCCCTCGTCAGGTTTCTCTTTGCCAGAATTTCCGGGACTGAAGTCACTCGCCTTCGCCAGGAAGCCCCGTTCTTTGAACGGGGAGGAATGGTCTTTCGTCGCAGTTTCGCCGAATGGCGAAACGGAGGCACTGGCTTCGGCGGAGTTCCGCACAGAAGCCCCGCCCTTTGGGTGGGGAGCTTCACTTGCCTTTTCCTTTCAGGTTCATGAACAGATCCAATGCTGCCGGGAATGGCCGCAGAGCTCTTTCGAGAATACCTAGGGAATATGCGATGACTACACCGTAATTTGTGATCGGAACCCCTGCATCACGGCAGAACATTATCCGGTTAAGCATCTCGCGCCGGTTCCACATGCACGCGCCGCAATGCACGACAAGGCTGAAAGATGAAAGATCTTTTGGAAAATCGTGTCCCTGGACATGTTCGAATTCCAGTTTTCCTCCAATGTAGTTTGTGAGCCAGCGTGGAATCTTTACACGGCCTATGTCTTCCCCGATAGGGTGATGTGCGCATGCTTCTGCGACAAGTATGCGATCACCCGGTTTCAAATTATCCGCAGCGAGTGCCCCTCGAACCATTTCACTGAGATCCCCTTGGAATCTGGCGAATAGCATGGAGAATGAAGTCATCGGTATTTCCGACGGTGTGTCGCCGGCAACCTTGAGAAATGCCTGCGAATCGGTTATGACAAGTGCAGGAGGTGTCCTGAGTTGGTTCATTGCGTTGCGCAGTTCCCGTTCTTTTACCACGAGACAGTAAGCGTCATGATCGAGCGCGTCTCTGATGCTCTGGACCTGGGGATTGATAAGGCGGCCTTTGGGAGCTTCCTTGTCAATCGGAACCACCAGTACCACACATTGCCCGGGCTTGACCAGGTCCCCTAGAACGCTGCGGTTCAGGACGTCATCAGGTACTTTTGCCAGGAGTGCTTCGCGCAAGGTGGATATGCCTTTTCCAGTCAGGGCCGAAACTTCCACGACCGTTATTTGCTTTTTGCCCAGTTTCTCGAGCAGCGCAGCATCAGGTGAGGACAGGTCTATCTTGTTGAACACGACGATGGACGGAATTTTGCGCCGCTCCGTTTCCTCTATGAGTTGATCCTCGAAGCTGCTCCAGTCTGTTCCGCATGCGATTACTATTGCCAGGTCGGTTCGATCAAGCACCTGCTGTGTTTTGGCAACGCGCATTTCTCCGAGTGTGCCGGTGTCATCTATTCCCGCCGTATCTATGAACAGAACCGGGCCGAGAGGAAGGAGCTCCATTGGTTTTTCCACTGGGTCTGTTGTTGTGCCGGGTACATCGGAAACAATAGACACATTCTGCCTGACAAGAGCATTGAGCAGGCTGGATTTGCCGACATTCCTCCGGCCGAACAGCGCTATGTGTGTGCGGAAAGTTTTGGAGGTTGCGCGTGTCATGGATCTTTCCTTTCTACAGGGTGTCCCAGTCGGCAGACAGCTTCAGGTGATGTCAACTGGTCAAATTCTTCAGCACTGACATATCCTCCCGTAATTGCTGCTTCCCTGATGGAGATTTGTTTTTCTCTTGCCGTCTGGACCACCTGTTCCGTGTTCTTATGGCCTATTCCAGGTATAAGTGCCATTGCTGTGGCGGTTGATGAATGCACTGACTTCCTGCATTTATCTTCATCTGCTTCAATCTCATCAACGCATTTCGTTCTTAGCATCCGGCAGGCAGCCTGCAGGTAATCAAGGTTCTGAAACAGTGCATGTGCGATCAGCGGCATAAACTGGTTCAATTCCAGGTTACCTGCTGCCGCCGCCATTGTGATTGCGGTGTCATTGCTTATTGCCATGATGGCAGCCTGTGCCACTGCTTCGGGTATAACAGGGTTGATTTTTCCCGGCATGATGGACGAACCTTCCTGGACAGCGGGAAGCCGTATTTCTCTTAAACCGCTGTCAGGTCCGCTTGCGAGGAGCCGCAGGTCATTAGAGATTTTGATAAGTGTTACGGCCAGCGTTTTGAGTATCCCTGATACTTCGACGAAAACATCGGCATTTGCCGTGACATCGGTCATGTTCTCGCTGCGTGCAAAACCAATTCCAGTTAGATCACGCAGTTCATCTGTCACGCGGAAAATATATTCACGTGGTGCACCGAGCCCGCTTCCTATGGCTGTTCCACCGAGATTGACTACGCGCAGTCGTTCCTCGCATTTGCTGATACGCCAGCGGTCGCGGTTCAGTGCCTCGGCATAGGAACCCATCTCGCGGCCAAGTGTTGTGAGAACGGCATCCTGTAATTCCGTTCGTCCGACCTTTACCACGTGAGCAAAAGCTTTTTCTTTGAGCTGGAATGCTTCCTGTAATGATACAACTTTCGTTTCAAGCTGCCGGAGCATGAGGATGGCTGAAAGTTTTACGGCAGTAGGAAATACATCATTTGTCGACTGGTGCCGGTTAATGTCTTCCAGTGGTGAAATTATATCGTACGAACCCTTCGGATAACCGAGCATTTCAAGGGCACGGTTTGCCAGCACTTCGTTGATATTCATGTTTGTGGATGTGCCTGCTCCGCCCTGCAGGCTGTCGACGATGACATTCCGGGAAAGAAGGCCATCACTCATTTCAGTGCAGGCTTTTTCTATGGCATCTGCAATGGCGGGATTCTTCCAGACGCCAAGTTGTCTGTTTGTTCTTGCGCAGGCCAGTTTCACCAGACCACAGGCCTTTATCAACTCAGGGTGTACCGGGCTTCCTGCAATATTGAAGTTTTCAACAGCACGAGCGGTGTGAATTCCATACAGGGCAGATGCTGGTATCTGTCTTGTTCCCAGTGTATCTTCTTCGGTCCGATAGGGTATGGTTTCCTCAGCAGAATACGTCATGTTTGCCCTCCCTGACTTGTGCGACCATCTTTTCTGTGCGACTTCTTATGGTTGCGGGCATTTCTTTTA
>MHBM01000066.1:2147-7164 GCA_001804885.1 Lentisphaerae bacterium RIFOXYA12_FULL_48_11 | reverse complement strand
TTTTTCGCCGAGAGCTTTTGTTTCAGGAGAAGCATAATCCTGCAGATATTCAAGAAATGTTGACACGGCATTCGGGTCGCAATGTGATTTAATTTTGCCCGGTTTGGCGATATCCATGAAGTCTGCCCCGGTCCGGCCGAGCCGGTAACAGCCTGTACAGAATGAGGGGATATATCCCAACTGCGCAACGTCGCGTATCACCTCGTCAAGTCCCCGGTGGTCACCGAGAGAGAACTGGCTGTTGATTTCTTTTTCTTCGCCCGCATTATAGCCGCCGGGATTTGTGCGGCTGCCCGCAGAAATCTGTGAAACCCCGAGCGCGAAAGTCTCCCTGCGCATCTGGGTTGTCTCGCGGGTTGACATGATGATGCCTGTGTAGGGTACGGCGATCCTCAGGATTGCAACAATTTTACGGAAATCCACGTCTGACACCGGGAATGGAGGATGGGCTGCAATATTCGATGCAGTTGCCGGTTCCAGACGTGGGACACTTATGGTATGGGGGCCGACTCCGAATACTTCTTCGAGATGATTTATGTGCTGAAGCATGGCCAGGATTTCGAAACGCCAGTCGAAAAGGCCGAACAAAACACCGATACCTGCATCGTTGATGCCTGCCGTCATGGCGCGGTCAATTGCTGAAAGACGCCAGCCATAATTTTTTTTCTTTCCGGCAACGTGCATTTTCTCGTAGGTCGACAGGTGGTAAGTTTCCTGGAAGATCTGGTATGTTCCGATCTTTGCCTCGTGCAGCTGGCGGAATTCGTCGACCGTGAGCGGGGCAACATTCACGTTTACGCGGCGGATCTCGCCATTGCCGGATTTCACACTGTAGATTGTGTTGATTGAATCAATGATGTATGAAAATCCCTGTTCAGGATAAGATTCTCCTGCTACCAGCAGGACACGCTTATGGCCTTGTTCAACAAGTATCTTCACTTCGCGGACAATTTCTTCCTGGGACAGGGCCTTGCGCCTGATTTCCGTGTTTCTTGCCCGGAAAGCACAGTAGAGACATTCGTTTGCACACATGTTTGATACGTAGAGCGGCACGAAAATTACAAGACGTCTGCCATAGATTTCTTCTTTCACGTTTTTGGCGGTGTCGAAGAGTTCACCTAGCAGCGCTGGGTCGCTGATTGTGCTGAGAGCGGCAACATCGGCGGCCTTCAGTCCCTTTAGTTCGAGTCCGCGGGCGAGTATTTCCCGGATGCGTACAGTATCTGCCTGGCTGTTCGCCTTGAGTGATTCCTCTATCTGCAGATGATCAATTGTGAAATCTTCCTTCATTTCTTTTCCACCCCGCTTTGTTTGATTTTTCGGTAGGGATGACCCGCTGGGTCATCCGTGGACGACCGGGCCGGTCGTCCCACGATGAATTATTTCCTGCTGACACCGGATTTGACGGTTACGCCTTTGATTGTACCGAGTCTGCCGGTTAGTGATCCGATTTCGTCTGTGGTGGCATCCACGACCAAAGTAATTACACACACATTTCGGGTGTGGTAGGGGATGCCTGTGCGCGCGACAATGATTGCCCCGAATTCCGAAAGAATGCTGTTAACCTTTTCCGCAGCATTTTTGCGGTCGCTTATAATAATACCAATGAATCCAACGCGCTTTTCCATATTTACATGCTCCTTCCTGATTATGGAAGAGAAGCTACCTGCAGGGCTTGTTACCCGAATCGCAAATGGTCTGATTTTCCGCGGTCACGGACCGCGGCCACAGAAGAAAACGGCTGTTTTCTCTTCTGTAGCCGGCCTCCGCGAGGCCGGAAATGATTTGGGCAACACGCCCTTGCACATTTGACGAATCAGAATCACAAGGAACATGGGGGCGGGGAAAATGGCCGGACTGCATGGATGCAGTACAGAAATTTCCGCCGAACCCTTGAGTTCAGTATGAACCTCGTCGCAGGTACGACTCTTCTAAAAACGTTTATAAGTATGGCAGAAACGATGGTCTTTTACAATGCATAAATCGTTAAATAAATAACGAATACGATTTTTGTTTTATTGCGTGAGTCTGTGCTTAAATATTTCCTAAATGATTATAAGTGTAAGCAGACGTACGGATATACCGGCATTTTATGCGGAATGGTTTATAAACCGTGTCCGTGCCGGCTATTGTACAGTGCCAAACCCATTTAATGATAAACAGGTATCTCGTATCCCTCTCAGTCCGGCTAATGTTGATGTGATTGTGTTTTGGACTCGTAATCCGGCGCCGCTTATGAAGTATCTGCCGGAGCTCGATGAACGTGGATTCCGCTACTATTTCCTTTATACTGTCATGGACAATCCACGTCTTCTTGACCCGAAAGTGCCGCCGGTGGCGGAGTCGATCCGTATATTTACAGAACTGTCGGATCAAATAGGGGCGGAAAAAGTCATATGGCGTTACGATCCGATGGTGTTGTCCACCCACACCGGAATAGATTTTCATATTGAAAAGTTTTCCACCATAGCATCAGGATTAAAGGGGAGGACGCAGCGGGTAATCATCAGTCTGGTCGACGTATATAAATCCATAATGAGCCGAATGGATGAACTTGGAGAATCGGGTTTGAAATTGTTAGTGCCTGATGCTGTAATCTTGGAAAAATTGATTTGTCCCCTGGTGGAGATTGCGGATGAAAATGGCATGGAGATCGTCAGTTGTGCCGAGAAGTTTGATCTGGAACCTTTTGGCGTTAAACCGGCAAAATGTATTGATGATGTGCTGATCCATCGAGTGTTTGGTCTTTCCGTTTCCGGTGGAAAAGATCCGGCACAGCGTAAGGCCTGCGGGTGTGTTGTCAGCAGGGATATAGGAATGTATGATACCTGCGCGTTCAACTGTGTTTATTGTTATGCAACGAGAAGTTTTGATGCGGTGAAGAAGAATCGCGCCAGGCATGATGTCGCTTCTCCGTCTCTGTCAGGTTGGTATGAATAGAAAAAATATTTTATTCCTGTTTGTGGATGGGCTCGGAATTGGTATTGATGACTCTGACAAGAATCCTGTTTTCAGTGGCAGTTGTCCGAATCTTGCCGACCTTCTCAGGAGGAGCGCTGTTCCAATTGATGCATCGATGGGTGTGTCAGGTTACCCGCAGAGTGCTACAGGCCAGGCTGCATTGCTTACAGGCGAAAATGCTGCGGTATTCATGGGTAGACATATTGAAGGATTTCCAGGCCCAAGGTTGAAAGAGTTGATCAGAGAAAAAAATGTTTTTTTAAAACTTAAAAACATGGGTCTTAAATCCACTTTTGCAAACGCATATTTTATTGATGACTCAAAAGTGCTGGACAGCTGGCGGGTTCAGTCGGTGACCACGGTTGCGACGTTGAGTGCATTTGGGTCAGTCAGGTGTCGTGATCTCATGGAGAAGAACGAGGCTGTCTATCAGGATATTGTGCGTGATGAGCTGCGTCCACGTGGTTATACAGGTCCACGCATCGATCCTGCAGAGGCGGCCATGCACCTTGCGGGCATAGCGAAAGACCACGACTTCACCTTGTTCGAATATTTCCAGACTGACAGGGCAGGGCATGCAGCGGATTCGGAAAAGACAGGAAAAGTACTGTCAATACTGGACGGATTTCTAGCTCCGTTGATCGAATCAGCTGAACGTTGCGAATTTCAGCTGATCATTACAAGTGATCATGGAAATATCGAAGCCACAGATACTGCCGGCCACACGATGAATCCGGTTCCATTTGTGGTTGTCGGTTCAAGTGCAGATTTCTTTAAGCATCGCATCAAATCAATTACTGATGTCACGCCCGCTATTCTGGAGTGGTTCGGCAACTGATGCTGTACGGAAGTCAGTGTGTAGAAGGTGCCGCGGCCAAAATTCACTCCCAGACATAACCTGGTGTTTTTGGGTTGTCAGGAGAGGCCGTTTTGGGCTTCGGCCTGTATTCAACGAGGTGCCGGGCCTTTTCGGGTACGGTGGAATCCAGGGCTGAGTCCATTGGTTTTGATTTCGCGGGTACAGGATCCGCCTTTATGGTGTTTTCGTCAACTGATTCATACGGGTCCACTACGGTGTAGCGTTCTTCCGCTGGTGCGGGCCTGGTCTGCTCCTCAAGGCGTTTCCTGGCTCTCCTCCGTCCGATGGCCATTACAAGGAAGAAAGCAGAGAGGATTCCGGCAATTACAGTGACGGGATTGTTAAGGAGTTCGATCATGAATTATTCTCCCGGCCGTCGGGTTCCAGCTTGATCATTCCGGTATCAGTTGCCGCCTGGGTTACGATGGCCCTGTTTATGCACTCGGCTTTTGCTGCGAACCCCAGCATGAGCGAAGTATCGCAAAGCAGGTTGATACGTCGCGGGATTCCACGGCCGAATTCGTAAAGAGCATTAAGCGCGTCCTCGCTGAATACCCACAGGTCACCGCCTGCAGCGCGCATGTGGTGCTGGATATATGCTGTACTTTCTTCCTTCGAAAGCGGTGCCAGTGAATAAAAAAGCTGTATCCGTTCCCGTACATCAGGATTATTGCGGACTGACTCGGCCAGGTTGGTGTTTCCTGACAGGAACACTGTGAAGAGAGGCTGTTCTGGCTTGGCCTTTGTTGATGGCGAGCGCAGGTCTATCAGGAACCTGATCAGATGCAATCCCTGCTCATCGGCAAGATTATGTGCGTTGTCTATGCAGAGCAGTGCCCGGTCAGCCTGACCGGTTGAAGCTGCCACACGGCTGGTAATATCAAGTTCAGCTTCGGCCAGTGAGGCGTAGCTGCCTTGTCCGACCTTGAAATGGTGGAAGATGTAATTAGCCATGGCAAGCGATCCATTCCCCGGGGCATCTACAAGCAGGCTTCCTGCTGCGGGTCTGTCGGCGAGATGCATCACTTCCCTCATTATAGTTGTCTTGCCTGTGCCAGGTGGTCCGACAATAATACCGGCCAGGCGGCAGCTTTCAGCCAGGAAGCGGAATCGCGCAATCGCCTCATCGTAATGCGGGCCGAGATAAACGAACTTGCAGTCAAAGCCCGGCAGGAACGGAGTTGATTTAATATTCCA
>MHBM01000066.1:0-2083 GCA_001804885.1 Lentisphaerae bacterium RIFOXYA12_FULL_48_11 | reverse complement strand
GACCTTTCTCGTGGCTCTTACCGTCCGGCTGAAAGGTTGGTCTGTTTTGTTCCTGTTCTTCGGAAAAGAATCCTTGTCCATCGCCCAGTTTCAATCTTATCGGGGGCGGAAGGCTGGTCTCTCCCAGGTATTTACTGACTGTCAGAAGCCTCTGTGAGGGATCGCTTCCGAAGTCAAGCGAGATGACAACAGGTGCCTGTTCTGTGAGCAGGTCAAGCAGTTTTACCGAGAGAGGGGAGACAGGGCGGGGGATCGTCATCAGGGACGTCACGCCCATACGATCAAGTGCCTGGATGAAGGAATAAATGTGTTTCGGCAGGCGCTCCTCTCCGGGTATGGCGACCCATGGGAGTACTGTATCAAATATCACGCGTGACACCCCTCGTTCTTCGACTGCCTGGAGAAGTTCAGTGAAGCTGTCGGGGGGCAGTGTGATGTTTATTTCACCCTGCTGGGTTTCCATGCCGGCGTACTCCATAAGGACTGCATGTCCATTCCCCAATGCTTCGTCGAGCGGAAAGCCTGCGGCGCTCTGCGCGATGATAGCCAGATCGCTTGCCTGCCAGCCGGTTAGCATCAGAGGCTTTTCGCCACTGGCAACTGCAGCGGCCATTGCCTGGAGAGCAAGGATTGTTTTGCCCGTGCCGTGCCGTCCAGTGCAGACTGCCGATCGTCCCCGGTATAGTCCGCCCAGGATAGAGTCGAATGCCTCAATGCCTAGTATGGTTTTTTTAATCACTGTCAGTGGTGTCCAGCTTCTTGAGTATTTCGTGCAGGAAAGGCAGTTCGAACGGTTTGGTGAGGAAGTGCTGGACACCCGCCTCCCTGGCTGCCTGTACGATCTCCTGCGACGGCATGCCGGTTATAAGGATCAACGGACGTTTAGCTGATTTTCGGGCTATATCTTTGATCCAATCTAACGGAGGGCTGTCCGGCATGAAAATGTCAGCAATAACAATGCTTATTTCAGGGTGTGCATCGAGAGCGGCCAACGCCTCTCTGCAGGTGGCGGCAGGGATGGGTTCGTGCTGAAGTTTCCGGACGCATTGGTCCAGGAAATCGAGCACATTCTGTTCGTCATCGATAATCAGTATTTTCCTGACCATATGAGCCCTTTCACCGGTTTGAACCGGATGGTGACGCCGGAATATACCGACTACACGTTCTAATACCACCAAGAACAACTTGTGTTGTCAAACGAAAACGGGTTGCTGCAGTTTTTCAATTCTGCTGTGCAGGCCTCCTGTTTTGTGTTAGTAATACCATTTATCGTGCTTGACTTAAAGTCGTCGTATGCAACGCCGTGGTGGTATTTATGTCAAACCGTTCAACTGACGGGAATGTTCGGATCACAAAATGTCGCTGTGACCTTTGCGGGATAACAGTTTATGTCCACGGGACACCCCGTCCGCTGACATGTCCGTACTGTGAGCGTCCGTTCTCTTTTACGGAACAGGAGACCCCAATCACGCCTGGAGTCAACCCTCCGTCCCCGGAAGAGACGGAACGCCTGCAGAAGAAACTGTACTCTCCTCCGTCAAGGTGGTTCTCGGTCCTGCTCCTGACCGCATCTGTGCTGCTGCTGGCCGTTGCGGTATACATGCAGCTGCGGAGCATAAATAACTATTTTTACCAGCCGCTTATCAGCCTTTACTCCCTGGTTGCCGGTATTTTCGTTGTGTCCAGGTTTATTCTTGCGGCTATGTATATTGCGCCGCCGTCCAAGGGGTTTGAGCCGACGATCTCGGTGCTTGTGCCCTGCATGAACGAGGCGGATGTGATATGCCAGACGATAGAGCGTATATTCTCTGCAGGTTATCCCGCTGACAAAATTGAGGTTGTGTGTGTCAATGACGGTTCGACTGACGATACATTGAGCAGGATGATGGAGGCACAGACCGTCCATCCGCAGCTTGTGGTCGTTAATTTCGACAAGAACATGGGGCTATGCCATGCTTGGGCAATGGGGGTTCTTCTGAGCAGAGCGGAGTTCCTGGTGTGTGTTGATTCCGACACGTTTATTTTCCCAGGTTCACTTAAGAAGCTGGTACAGGGCTTTGCGGATCCTTCAGTTGCCGGAATA
>MHBM01000065.1:3459-16297 GCA_001804885.1 Lentisphaerae bacterium RIFOXYA12_FULL_48_11 | reverse complement strand
GAGGTGATGCAACCCCGGCGATTGTTGATGATTTTCTTGCAACACAGACCAGCAAACCGGATGTCGGCATTATGGCGGGAAAACTGACTGCTTCAGGTTTTACAAAGCTTTGGAATGTTCCGTACGATCCTCTTCGTTCGCAGTCCAGCCCGATCATAGTGGATGGATGTGTTTATCTTATGGATGACAACCTTCAGTTTTGTTTCGACCTGAAGACTGGCCGTGAGTTGTGGAAGCAGGAATCCAGCTCGACATCCATCTCGTCGCCTGTCCTGGCTGATGGGAAAATATTCCTTGTGGCCGGCGGCGGTTCCAGGGTGTTGATGTTCAAACCATCGCCGGAGAAATGTGTCCAGCTTGGCAAGGCCAGCATCAAGGCGCTGTGGGTTCCTTCTCCCGCTATTGCAGATGGAAAACTGGTGGTACGTGGTCGAAAGGGGATAACATGTTACAGCCTGACCGAAAGTGCAGTGACTGCCGCGAAATAAGAAGCTGTCGATGTGATATTTTTACGCCAATTTTCTGACTCACTCGCCTTCGCCAGGATGCCCAGCGGCCTGCCCCGGGGAACTTCTTTCGGATTGAGCGGTTGCTCTATCTTGATTTGTAACCTTTCGTGTTGTCAGCCAGAGTCCTGCGATACCTGGGAATAGACCTAGCATGAACAGCGGCCAGGAATAGACTACACCGCTGAACCCGTTGGCCGTGATCTGGTCGGCATCTTTCACAAAGGACCAATACCACACGGTAAACATTGTTAGTTGCAGCATCACACTTATAACTGATATGCGCAGAGGATTGTTGCGAATTTCGCGCACATGAAGGAAACAACAGCCTAGAATAAAATACACACTAATGAGTACAGGTGCAAGTACCGGGCCATACCACGGTTTTGGAATGAGGAACAGGCAATCCCAATCCAGTAATGAACTGGGCCATCCTATCATCCACGCGAGGCCGACATAATAGAAAATATCCCAAAGCCCAAAAGCATAGAAGAAACAGGCCAAACGTGTCCTGAAATTGATGCCGCCAAGCCATGCCACCGCGACAAGCATTATTATGGTGCATACCTCGCGGACAATCTCGACACCCAATTGATCCATCGGCGGGATGGGAAAGTTTGTTTCGACAGGAAATATTTTCCGTATGTATATAACACACACCGCCTCCAGGAAACCCATTGCTATCGCATAAACTGCAACCCATGCAAGCCTCATCCAGATTGTGCGCGATGAAATTGGATCTATTAATCCGGAGGGCACTGCGTTTTCATGTGTTTTAATTATTGAAGCCATATTTCAACCTGTTCAAAAATGCTGGCATTACTATAGGCCAGGTGTCAACGCCAAAGGTCTTTATGCTTTCAAAATCTCGTTCGTGTCTGATACAGGAAGAAACATGTAATGTGGAATGGTTCTTAAATTTTCACAAAGGTCCGAGTGCGATACATCATGTACAAAATGAGCCATAGAACAAGGAATGTTCCTGTCTTCTCAATGGACGGATAATATGGTGCTGTAGTATATAGTTTAAGTCCCCCGGTAAATACCCTGGCAATTTGACCAAATGCTGGACTGAACAGATTCCAGGCCATATAAGCCACTATGGCGTTCATTCCGATCACCTTGAAAGGGACGGCCCATCTGCGCAGTCCCCAAACATCGATCACCAGATAAAAAACAGCTAATAAAAGATAACTCCAGCCACCTGCATAGAGAACATATGTGCTGGTCCACACCTTCTTGATAATCGGGAGCTGATAACTCCATACCCAGCCGACTACCAGGCAAGCGACACCCAAAGTGACAAGCAATAGGATCTTTGAAGTACAGTTTCTGGAGGACCGGAGCAATTGACCGGCAAACACTCCAAGCATGGCGGTCGAACCGTAGGTCGTCATGGACACAATCCAGGGACGTTGCCATTCTCCCTGCCAGCTTCCCAACAGCCACTCGTTTAGCCAGTCTCCGAAACTTGCGCCGGGCGCGTGGTTACCGATCACTCGATGGTCGGGCGCAGGCACATATGTTTGAATAATCCAGTATGCAAGCAGCATGATTACCGTTGTCGCAATCTGCCATCGAATTTTCATATTTAACAAGATGATCGATGCCGCCAGATAACCAAGGGCCAGGACCTGAAGTACACTGTATGTGATCTGGAACTTATGAATGTCGTACGTGAGTAGTTTGCCGTTGATCAGCATGCCGAGAAAACACAATATAAGAACGCGGATTAGAACATGTCTGAAAATTTGTGTTTTACTATCACCACGTTCAAGTCTTTTACTGATAGAGAACGGCATTGCCACGCCAATCATGAATAGAAACAGGGGCATGATGAGGTCGAAGAAGCGAAAGCCTTCCCACTGAGGGTGCTGAAACTGTTCGCGTAGTGCCAAAGCCCACGATCCATCAATAGTTCCAAGAATGGAGCAGATGATCTGCCCACCGCCAACAATCCAGAACATATCGAAGCCCCTCAGGACATCAAGAGATTCCAGACGCCCTGCGCCAGAAGCTTTTTGAGTTTCGGAATTCATTTCAAAGTTTTTGTATGATCTTTCCGAATTAATAAGATCACTTGTCCAGAGTTAGATTCTCAAGGGCATAAGGGCATTTTAATACACATGGTTCGGCAACAACAGGCCGATATTTTTTGATCGGGTCAATCTTTCTCAGCGCTTTGTCGAGTTCGGCCTCGGACGGATTTGCAGATGGCTTCTCGTTAACAATCGAGCCGAGATATCCGAATCCGCTTTCCGGAACAAGTGTATATCGCTTGCTCCAGTCACACCGTATCGGGTCGGTTTCCAGGAATCTGAACTTACTACCTTCGCAGGTGAACTCGATGTAATTATTGCTGAAAGCTTTGGTTGGGCATGCCTGAACACAGTACTTTTCGCATTTGCTGCACATTGTGCTGTCGCTAGTCGAAAGTAGAGGGGATGGCATAAGTTCTGCGTCCGTTACAATTGCAATGAACCGTTGCCGGATTCCGAACTGTGGCGTTGCCACCCGGCCGTTGTCTGTCAGCGCGCCCATTCCCGCGGCCACCGCGGCAAAGCGGTTTGACAGAAGATCCTCCTGCCAGCTGCGTGGGTTGGCCACGAAGGACTCCGTGCGCATCAGGTCGGAAACCAGCATACCCTTGTGTCCGTATTGTTCCAGGAGTTTGATAATCCGTACTCCAACCATTTTTCCGATCCAGTTGGTGGCGTAAGTTTCAAAAGCGTACGGTCCAACGGCCTCGGCCGGTGGCTTTGTCGCCTGTTCCAGAACTTCCCTGGTGAAACGCAGGGCAATAACAATGACAGACTTTGCGCCTGGCAGATAGTCATTACAGGCGGCAAGGTCCCTTTTCTCACGTTTTATTTCCGGAACCCATGATGAGAAAGGTTTTGCCTTGTCGGTTGCCGTAAGCGTTTCCTGTCCTTCAAAAAATCCCCGGATCTGTGAACTTATATTTTCAATTCTTTCCACGGAAGCTACCCCGCACAGGTCTGCACCGTACGACAGGGCACCGTTCCTGATGATATCAGTGAGATCCGTTTGTTTAAGTGCCGGTGGTGTTACTGAACCTGGCCTGGTTACCCTCGGAGAAAGCTTTTTTCGGGTTATCACGGTGTTGGCCATTACCCTTGAAATGTCAATTCCCGGAACAGTCTGGAGGATGCGATATGCCGTACTCTTAATTCCGGTTTCGGCATAGTGTGAACCGCTTTTCTCAATGTTCATGACTGAGCGGAATCCCAGTTCCTCCAGTTCCCTTGTCACATCGTAACAGGCCGAATCAATGAGCTGTCTTGCTCCGAACTCAAAAGATGTCCGGCATTCAGCCTGCCATTTGTTGTCACTGTCCGGTGCGCGGTTGATCAGCAGAGTAACTGCCGACTGTGCTCCCTGGAGTTCTGTGTCGATTGAAATGCCGGCAGCCTTAAGGTCTTCGGCTGTATGGATAAAGACATGTTCGGCTCCCCTGGCATATGCCGATGCAATGATCCTGTCGGCCAGTTTCCGGGATTCGATACTTTCGTCCAGGCTGACAGCAAGTTTCCGCATCGGGGTCCTTGAGTAAGTTTTATCGAAACTCCTGATCTTTTTCGGTACGCAGAATTTCAGGCACTGGCCCATTTCGCCCGCACGCAGGCCGTGAGTTCTGACTGTGTCCAGGATTACGGACTCGTTGACCTTCTCCGGAATGTTCAGGTCGAGATCGAGATCGAAATGCTCACCCCATGCGCAGCGCCACAGGTTCTTTTTAGGGAACTTGTACTCGTAGTTGTCAATCTTCAATATATTTTCGCCATCGATTTCCTTTTCCAGGGCCTTTGTGGGACAATTCTTTCTGCACAGCATGCACTTGTCGCAGAGTGAACCAGGAGGAATAAGAGGATCAGGTTCTATAACGGCGTCCGTGAGGACGGTAACGAACCTGTTGCGGGCGCCGTATTCCGGAGTAAGGGCCAGGCCATTGAATCCCATGTCAGCCAGACCGGCGACAACGGCCATGTAGATATGGCTTACATCCGGGGCAAATATTGCCTTGAGATCTTTGTACTGGTTGTATCTCCAGATGTTGCTTGCGGCGATAGGAATTGCATTGAAGCCCATTTTCTCGATCTTGACGGCCATTCGATATGAAAGTTCATCCAGCCGGGCATTCATGAGATACTGGATCGAATAAGGGCCAATTTCCTGAGGATGCCTTTCTCCGCCAAGCTCTATGCATGCGTCGGGATGGTGTATAGCCATCACGATGATTGTATGGCATTTCGGAAACAGTCCCTGCGGACTCATCATCAGGGGTGCATTTTTTGAACGCTCCACATTTCCGAAACCAACCAGATCTGCTCCTATTTCGTATGCAAAGTTCTTGATCTGTTCTTTAAGCATGGCGCACATCCTCTTCTTTATAATTTAGTGCGTGATTTTGCTTTTTCAGTCAGCGCATCGCTTATTGCTTTTGCCGCACGGCGCAGTCCTGATGTTACATTCTTCTGATGTTTCCCTTTGAATCGGAATTTCGGCAGGAAAAGGCCGATTGCGGCGATAACGTGGCCCTCTGGGCTGTTGATAGGGAAAGCCAGGCCGACAGTCTCGTTATCCGGTGAGTGATGGACCCATTCATCGTTCCGGATTTTTGTCAGCGCTTTTCTCAGGGAAGTGATGTTATCAACCTGGGGCCAGAGTTTTCCTGGCAGGCCGTAATCTGCCACAACCTTGTCGACCTCGTGTTCGGGCATGTAAGCCAGAAGGAGTCGTCCCGTGGCGGTTTCGTAGATATTTGTAAGGCCAAGTGCTTGTGGTCCTACCTGGATACGTTGCTGGCCGTTGATCTGGGAGAGAATAAACCGCCTGCCTTGTCGCAGGATTACCAGCAGGACTGTTTCGTCTACTTCTTTTGCCAGGGTTTCCATGGGTATTTCAGCAACGGTGACGAGATCCTTGCGATAAGGCCCTTGTTTTGTTAAATGGAATACCAATGGGCCAAGGATGTAACCCTTTCGCGGAGCTATCTGTTCAATGTAGTGTCGGCGCGCCATTGTCTGCAGAATGTTTGCACACGTGGCAGGGTGCATTTTCAGGCGGCCGGTAATTTCGCTGAGGGGTTTTGCCTGGTCGGGTGTTTCGGCTAGAAGTTCAAGTATGTCAAAAACCTTGTGCAGAACCTTGATCATATTCTTCTCCTTTAATTTATTTTGCAGAATGCCCTGTATTGGTAAATATGTCAATATAAAACGTATTTTTATATTATAATATAACGAAAAGGGGTTATTCCTTTTGTATGTGCGCCTTGCTCTGCATAATAATTCATGTAATCATAGCTCAATTTACGAGATAGGTTCCAGTCTGGTGGTGTAATGGGAATATTTGGAGAGGTTGGCTTGGTGAGTCTGAAATCTGAAAACAGTATTTTATTTCTTGAGAAGACTTTTTTATATGATGATCCAGCCCTGATAGGTGGGGTCGAGCTTTTTAATATTAATTTAATACGAGAAATTGCGGAAACCGGCTGTAGGCTTGTTGTTCCGGCAAACCAGAAGTGGGGGGACGTAATCCGGAAATCCCTGGGACAATCTGTGGTCGAGATCGTAGATTTACTTCCCGGGCTCGATACGGTCACGAAGGGATTGTCGATGGTATGGCGCTTCCGGAATCGCAGATTCAAGCTGCTTCTTGTTGGTAATACCGGCAACAGGCTGATTCCCCTGGTATGGATGCTTAAGAAGTTGCGAATGGTTGAGCATTATGTGGCTATTCTTCACAGGGAACCCGCGCCGCAGTTTGTCAATGCGCTCAGACACCTTCCCATAGACATTCTGGCAGTAAACGGGAAAATAGCGTCGCATTTTGACAAGGCTGTCTTCCCGAATGTCAGGGTGGGTTATGGAATCATGCATCATGATCAGTATTTTCCTGCCCTGCCGTCATCCTATGTGCCGAAGCAGTCGGTTGATTTCTGTGTGGTCGGCCACCTGGACAGGAAATGGAAAGGCGCGGATACGGCCATATCGGCTTTCAGGAATATGCCCGACGAACTCCGCGCAAAATGCAGGCTGCATCTCCTTGGATATACAACGCCTCCGTCTTTTCCGGAACCAAATATAATTGTGTATAACTGGAAAACCCGCGATGAGGTGGGGCCGCTCCTCAGGCAGATGGATGTAATGATTGTTCCGTCGCGTGATGAGAAGGTGATGAGGGAGACTTTTTCCCAAACTGCGGTTCAGGGTATGTTGTCCGGATTGCCGCTTATTGTCAGCGATCTGCCTGTGCTCGTGGAGAAGGTTGATAAAGGGGGTGGTCTTGTTTTTCATGATGAGACAGACCTGACCAAGGCCATGATAAAGCTTGCTACCGAGCCAGAGTTCAGGAGGACTCAGGGAGCAATTTGTCGGCAGACTGCGCTGGCCCGTTATGTCTGGGATACAAAGGCTTTTATGAAAGAGTATATCGATCCATTCCTTGCAGATTGAAGGATATTGCAGAGCTTTATTTGTACACTTTCACAAGTTTAACCTGTGCATGTTCCGGAGCCAGGCATGTAAGTGTTACATGGTTCAGTCCGCCTTTAAGAACAGGTGGCGCATCCGGCAGCTTGCCCTCTGAGATCTTCCTACGGTTCTCATCCAATACTGTCCAGTTACGCTGATCGCGGCAGACCAGCCGGTGGTTGCTTTTCAGGTTTACCGGGAACTTCAATGCCTGTCCGCAAATGGTCAGTACCGGTGATTCCATTGTGCCGTAAAGTTCAATCTCTACCTTGGCTTTTTCACCGGGCCGTACTGCCACATCCCACGCATTATCCTCACCATCGGGCGTGAGTATATCGCGGGTCATTTCGTATTCGCGGTTGATGTGTTTCCATCCGATCCTGCGGCTGGGATTCATGGTTCCGAACGATTTACCAAAGGAATTTATTGTGACTTCCGCCCTGCCGCTTACGCCCTGCGGCCGCTCACATGAGAATTCAATGGCGTTACCACCGGCCTGCAGTACCGGCCACTTTTCCCTGATCCTTGTGCGTTCTATCAGGTCGCCATTGTCCTTGTAGTGTGCGCACCTGCCGGAAGGTTCCAGTTCAATGAAATCGCCGGACTTGATGGTAAAGGGTATTACAACAACCTGCCCATTCAGCGTCAGAGAAGGATTCTTAAGTTCTGCGGTACGGACGGGAAGCGCCATGATGGGACTGATGACCACCTCTGTGCTGTCGCCCACCGGCAGGTTATTGAGGTATATGCTGAATGATGAGATGTGTGCCATATCGAGATTGTTCCGGTAAATGTCATAAGCTCCGCCGTACGGCCACACGTAGTTGGTCATCTGTTCAACATCACGTTCACGTATGAGTAGTTCGACATAACGCCAGCCCTTGAAGTCAAGAGTCACATAGTGGTCGGACAGTGCGTGCATGTATTCGCGCGGTGTTCCGAACTGGAGGTTCAGCAGCGCGCCTTTTCCGTCACCCTTGATCCAGACGCCCATTGCGCCGGCGCCTGCCAGTCTGAAATATGGTGCGGGGAATTCGAGCCTGGTCCTGGCCCATGCCCCCCTGGATGATTGCCCTTTGTTCGCTGCATGCAGGCGCAGGTTACGTCCGCCGCCTTTCACATCCGTGGTTTCTTCCGCCAGTTTCAACTCCACAGCTGACGAAGCCGCTGAGGACTTGAATGCAGTCAGGTCGGCATAATCGTTTACGCAAATACGTTTAGGGCAGTCGTATGGTTCCACGGAATACAGCGCCTCGATACGGGCTGCGAGAGGTTGGCTTGTTAACGGGTTATCCTGGTTCCAGCGTTCCGAGCCGTTCCCAAGTGCGCTTATGCGGTGCGCATTCATTTTTACGGGAGTGAACAGCCAGTTGCCGTCGTTGTCCTGTCGCAGGCGGAACTCATCGCCGGGCACGGCTACCCGAGCCACTGTTTGCGTATCAAAATAACGTGCCAGGCGCAGGTTCTCGTACCAGCCGAGCACCGTAAACTGATTCTCTATATGGAGTCTCAACGGATTGCGCGAGACATTCACGCCCTGTATGGACATGGCGGAATCAAGCCCCATGTTTTTTGCCGCAAAGTATTCCATATCATCCAGGAAGTGGCCCCGGGCAATGGCGGACGGGCCGCGCGGAGCCCACCAGCCCATCTGGGTTTCGAGCAGGTCCGCGGCGCGGTGCGCAGATGCCGATTCAATATGCTTGTCCTGGAACCGTTTTGGAGCCCAGACCGGGTGATCCCAGGCGCCAAGCCGTGAGTGGAACCACCAGTTGTGTTCACCATGACAGCTTGATTCCGACAGCACTTCGCCTTTCAGCCGCCTGAATATTGCATGACGCATGAAGTCGATTCCGTACCGGCTCATCATGCCCTCGGAACCGTCGAAATAGATCTGGTCGAGCTTACACGTGTTGAAAACACTGGCGATACAGCCTGCAAGCTCATCGGCAAGAGGTGAACCCGGTACGGGATAGAAGGATATATAGCGCTGTTGAAGGTAGTCCGCGCGTTCACCCACTGCGTGGGGCAGGGCTTTGGTCTTGAATGCACCACGCTGGCATTTCTTGAATGCATAGGGAGGTTCAGATGCGATCTCGCTGTACTGTATGATTTCAGAACCGATACGGATGGCGTTTCCGTTACCCGAGTAGGTGAATACGACATCATGTCGTGCTGACGGCTTCTCGTTTACATACATGACGGTATCTGTCGGAGACATGGGTTGTGCCAGCGTGTAAGTATCGAAGGGAATAAGGTATGGGCTGGGCTCGGGCGTTATCCATGAATCGCGTGGGTCTATGCAGGCCGTGAGGGTGTGAATGCCTGCCTTGAGTCCGGCGGCATGAATGCGGGAGACGGTGTCTTTCATGTCGTCGATGCCGTTCGGGAAGAGGTTGGTATTAACGTTGTAATGACCAAGATTTTTCCACCAGCCGTGAATATGGATGTATGAAAATCCACCACGCCGCGCCAGCTCAATCCAGTCGTCAGTTGAAGCATGCGACAGGTCTGCGAACAGGTATGAGCCGCGATTTGCCTCGGCACCCAGCGACCACGGCCCGCCAAGTTTTGATATCGGTACATTTGCATCTTTCGCCATTGCGCGCAAAATTACAGGCATGTCTTCCTTCGGCCCGACAGCGAGACCGGCGTTCATGCCGGTCAGGCCGTACTTTGCGGTTGTCCAGACACGGAGTCCTGCGGGACTGCCGCCAATTTCCATTTCAACAGGCAGTTCATAACCGCGCAGGCAGACGGCATCGGTGTCATCCGAAAGCATGTTGGCCATGCCTCCGCGATAGGTCGTACATGTCACCGGCACGTTTACGAATGTCAGTGAATCAATGTCGGGCAGTGTTACTGTTTTTACAATGAAGGTGAAGAAATCCCTGTGTTTATCCACGGTAAGAACGGCGTTTCCCGCATGGCGCGGGAATTCGAAGGTCAGCTCGTTGCCCTTGAGCAACACTTTGCGGGCGGTAATCTGTTTTCCATCCTTCAGGCGTGCCGATACCAGGTACTGCGGGCGAGCTAGGAGATCGCGGCTCGTCGACTTGTTTATTAAGGAAGTAATCTGGCCCTGTTTATCAATAGTCAGAATTGCGCGTCTATTCTCGAAGACGGCCATGGCGGATTTTGCATTTTTGGATTCATCGGCCAGCGTATAGGTTACGCTTGAACGGGCGGGATCCTGTGCCAGCCCGGCGATTTCAGTTTCAGTTAATGCGCGATTGAATATTTTTACATCGTCGATCAAACCGTTGTGACTTGCCGGGCCTGACCAGCTCCCGATTCGCAAGTCATCAGCTTCAATCGGGAAGTTCCATGTTCCCCTGTGGGCAACCTTGCCGTTTACATATGTGGTTATGCAGGGCAGAGCGAAAGTAACGCAGATATGGGTCCATTGCTGCATCGGGAGTTTATTCAGAATCGCGGCACCACCTTCAGTCCAGGAGTTGCCGGGTACACCGGATTTCTGGCCCGGTTTTCCGACCCGGAATGAACAGGAATCATCGCGGACAAACAACATGAGTCCGCCGGGACTCCATGTGTGCGTTGTAAGCAGGTTGGGGTAGCGGCCGGTTCCCTCCCATGTTGCCCAGACCGACAGCGTGAACTGCGTTGCCCCGTTGAATGAGGGAACAGGCGGAATTTCCATGAAGGCATTTGTACCGCCGAAACGGGCAGCCGTGCCAAACGTACCTTTGGCCCATTGCACACCCGCTAACTCGGCTTCAAGCGCATTGGGCGAACGATCCGCGGCCAGGGTGCCGGAACCCTCGTCTAGCGGAAGCCAGAGCACAAGGGATGGATCGGCCAATTGTGCTCCGTGGGTCATGGTTGCGAATATACAGAAAAAGACAGTACTCAGCAGTGACCGTTTCATTTTACCTCCCGGAATCAACAGTTTATTCGATTTTAACTTTGCCTGGACCTATGGCATTTACGAGGTCAGGAAGATCGTAGGTTTTCAAGGCGCCATGGACAATCGTGGCAATCTGGTTGGTTGCTGCCGGTGTTCGCACGAGATCCGCCCAGGATGCCGGCATGCGGTACAATGTAAGCGACTCAAACAATTGCGGCTCAAGCGCCATGGCATGCATAGCCGGTATTCCTGCATCTCCTGTACCTATGAGACTGATCTTGCGGGGTGAATCGCCCGCCTGGTATTTGGCAAGAAAACGGGTGCAACTGAGCACATCTTCGGT
Source organism: Lentisphaerae bacterium RIFOXYA12_FULL_48_11 (assembly GCA_001804885.1). GTDB lineage: Bacteria > Verrucomicrobiota > Kiritimatiellia > UBA8416 > YA12-FULL-48-11 > YA12-FULL-48-11. The sequence goes on along the minus strand of MHBM01000065.1, from coordinate 5,086 downwards.
CCAGAGGCTGATCAGCGATTTGCCAAGGAGATAGGAAAGATAAAAATGCCCTGCGTTCAGTCCGAATGTTCCGCTGTACCATTTCTTTCCGCCATGCTTTGTTTCTCCAAAACCTGGCAGGTCTACCGCGAGCACAATGTGTCCCTTGCTGACAATCTGTTCTATCGGGCCGCCGGGACCGGCGTCATTCTGCTTACCCGCATCGCTTATATACAGGAAGGCTTTATCATCGCTCTTTGGTGGTACAAAAGCCAGGGCAGGCAACGCAATGCCATTTTCCGGTTCTATGACCAGTTTCTCAATCCGGTATCCGCTTCGCTCCACTGTTCCTGCCGTTCTGGATTTTGGCTGCGGAAGCTTGTCAAGTTCACAGACTTTTACTGTTTCCCTGATCGCTTTCAATGCGTCGGCCTTTTGGTTTTTTGCCCAGAACTCGCGCCGCTTTGCGGCCAGTTGCGATTCATATTCGGCATTGATGTCGAAAACAGATCGCTCGCCCGGTAACAGCATTACTTGACCTTCTGGCGTACACTGGACCTCTGCGTCTTTCCAGACCGGGAAATCGGATTCAGTTATTGCATCATCTTTGCCGAGTAGCCAGCGGCGCATCCATTGAACGGCACCGACCCGCAGGTGAGTGGTGAACCCGTGGTTCTCATCGGCTTCAACCAGGTTGATACGGTCAGCATATTCGAGGCGTGTGTATATGCGTTTGGCTTCGCGGAAAGATTCCCAGCTTCCGCGTATATCAAAGAAGTCCTTTGTGGCTGTGCACATCAGGGTGGGTTTGGGCGCACGCATGATGATGTAATCAGCGTGTTCCATGCCGAATGCCAGCTGGCCGAAGATATTCTGTTCAGCGTCCTGTGATCCGGCCGCTTCGAGAAGGCGGCGGAATGATGTGAGGTAGCAGGAAGGTGCGGCGCAGACTATACGTTCGTCGAGCGCCATCAGGTAACTGGTCAAGGTGCCACCGCCGGAATTGCCTGTGCAACCGATACGGTTGGGATCAATGTCGGGCCTGCTCTGGAGGTAATCGATGCTGCGCATTCCATCCCATATGCGGTAACGTGCGGTATTTCGGCCCAGAAGGATTGATCCGATACCGACCATGGTGTGTTCGGCACAAGGACCGAAAGCGGCTTTTCCTTTTGCGTTGAGAATTTGCGAACGCTCTCCCTGGCCTATTGGATCGTAGCAGAGTGCCGCGAGGCCGTTCTTTGCCAGGAGTATGGATACTCGCTGGTATGTTTCTGCAGCCTTGCCGTTACCGCTGTGACCACATGGGACAATTACGCCGGGGAATGGCGGTTTGTCTTTCGGGAGATAAAGGAGAGCGGTTACATGGTGGTTCGGTTCACTTTCGTAAATGACTTTCTCAACACGGTAGCCGTCGCCGTCAAGAGATCCGACCACCTGTGCATTCAGCGGCGTACGTTCCGGAAAGCCACCGAGTTGTTCAACAAAAAACTGCCGCAGGTTTGCCTGGTATACCTTTATCTGTTCCGGTGTCTTTATCTTTTCGTAACTGGCAGCACGCTTGTCCAGTGCAGTAAAGGCCTGCGCGGTGAGCTGTTTCTCAACCATCAGGGCAGGCATGTTATTTGTGTCTGCATTGTTCAGTACA
>MHBM01000065.1:533-3448 GCA_001804885.1 Lentisphaerae bacterium RIFOXYA12_FULL_48_11 | reverse complement strand
TGCCCGTGAAAGGCTGACTGTAGCGATACAGTATATTGAAAGTATCGCGACAGGAATCATGCTGTGCAGAAAGGATGGTTGTTTTGCGGAGGCAGTGCTCTTGTTCATGAATGATCTCCTTTGGAATGACCGGTGATCAGCTAAGTTGTGGGGCGTATCTTGAACCATAATGAATAATATTTCACCAAAATAATGAATTATATGTAAGGATTAATTTGGAGTTGAAAATAGTCGACAGTGCCTGTGTATCTGTGGTTTGATTCTTCTGCCTAAGGTCCTTGCAAGTGAACGGCTCGCGAATAAATTCATCAAAAGGAAATCACGATGAGAACATTACACCTGATTATCAACCTGCTGTTGTTTGCCGGTATTTCCACCTTTGCTGCTGATGAAACTATCGGAAAACGCCCCTACGAAATGGACTGGGCGGGACGGACCCAGGATGCAAACCCCGCAATAATTGATTTCGAGAATCTCGACGGGTGGACGATTGACGGAAAGAATATGGAAGTGAAGCTTGAGAAAACCCGTGAACAGCAGCTTTTCGGCAGTTACGTAGGCAAGTTGACCTATCGGGCAACTGGGAATGATCAGCGTTTCAGTTTCGGTCCACCGCAGCCGGTAAAAATAACACAGGCATTTGATGCGGTTACATGCTGGATTTATGGCAATACCTGGGGCTATGAAAGGAAGAGCAAAACGCCGCAAGTTTCAGTCAGCGCGATTTTCAATGACAGCAAGGGCCGGCAGGTGACCGTGCGTCTGGCAACCGTGAACTGGAAGGAATGGTATCTCTGCCACGAACGTCTTACGCCAGAGCAGATTGAAATGGTCAAGGATGGTGCGAGTTTCGTGCGCTTTGAAATTGGAAATGCGCGCCAGAAGGAAGACCGTGTATTGTATTTTGACAGCCTCGCGGTTTTTACCGAAAAATTTCCACCCCTTACTTTTGAACCGCGCCCGGAAAGGGGAATCCCGATGTTTCCCGGTCAGTCAGTTGGCAACAATAAAGGCCCGGGCAAACTGCCGTTTCCTGACAGGCTCCAGACAATCCTGCCCGATAACCTGACTGACAAATTCAGGACCAGTGTTGTCCGGGAGGGTGACAGCTTTGTTTTCACCTATAAGGGATCAGACGGAAAGCTCACCTACACGTTAACACCGAAGACTGGAACATTTGGTGACCTGGCCGTGCAGTGGAAGGGGCGCGGGGGAACCATGCGGCCATGTGTTGATGGAGGAGTCTGGCTTGGAGACAAACCTGCGGCACCGGAAAAGATTGAACTGATCGGAGAACCGCAGTTGAACGACAATGTCGTAACAACGCGCTATCGCATAACGCTGAGCAACCAGTCGGCGGAAGTTAGTTATTCCTGGCGGCTTTGGAACAAGTCACTGGTGATTGACACAATTGCGAAAGGCGGACTTGTCAGCGAGGTGCATTACGGTCACGCAGAGAATGTTGACAACCCGCGTCTTGTCACGAATCCTTATTACCATTACGGGTACAATCTTTCGCGTCCAGCCGTTGTTGTTACCGGACCGGCAAATAAACCGCTGTTTCTCACGGGTAATACCGACTGGTATTTGTCAAATGCATCGACACCGTTCAGTCTCAACGAGATCAAGGATGGAAGGGTCAGTTACCAGGGTGGCACACGGTATATCCGCAAGACTGACGGCAAACGTAACGATGTATATGATCGTTTCTTCATTACGGTTTCGCCCCGTTACGAAGAAATTCTGCCGACACTGCCAAATCCAAAATCCCCGCACATGGTTACTACCGGAACGCACGTCTGGCGTGCGCACGGTGCAGGTAACCGCGAGCATGATGCTTCATACTGGCGCAATGTCAGGCGTTATGGAATGCGTGAATGTCTCATCACTGACCATGAAACAGGCTGGCGTGACGGCGGTGAGAGTTTTACTTTCAGGACCAGGCCGGCTCCAGGCAAGGGTGGCGACAAAGGCCAGTACGACTATGCGCGTATCATGCAGGATGAGCTTGGTTTTGTGTACGGGCCCTACAACAACTTCACGGACTTTGCGCCGGTAAACGAGTTCTGGAGTTTTGACATAGCCAGCCGTACTCCGGAAAACCAGCTTGCTGGTGCCTGGATGCGTTGTTACGCGCCGAAGCCTTCCCGCGCGGTGGAATATTGTGCAAAGCTGGCGCCGGAGATACAGAAGAAGTTCAAGTTCAGCACGGCTTATTGCGATGTCCATACAGCCGTTGCCCCGTGGGACCGCGTGGATTACGATGCGCGTGTCCCCGGTGCGGGAACCTTTGCGGCCACATTCTACAGCTTTGGAGAGATCATGCTTCACCAGAAAAACGCCTGGCAGGGGCCGGTCTACTCGGAAGGAAATCATCATTTCTACTACTGCGGACTGACCGATGGTAATTACGCGCAGGACCGCGGTTATGACATACCTGACAAGCCATGGCTGGTAGACCTGGACCTGCGAAAGATACACGACATTTGCTGTAATTTTGGAATGGGTAATCCTGAAATGTTCTATGGGCGTGATGAAACCCCTGGGAATACACAGGAGGAGAGAGATGCATTCATCGACAGGTTCCTGGCTGCCACGGTTGCATTCGGGCATCCCGGTTTCCTGGCAATGGAGGGCGGCTTTCAGAACTGTCTTCGGAGTTACTTCATGCTGCAACAGTTACACAGTAGTTACACACTTGCAAGCGCAGTTGACATTCGGTACGTGTCCGCCGCCGGCGACCTGCTGGATAGTTCCTCCGCCATAGCGTCCGGTGACTACAAGCGCTCCCAGGTTGTTACCCGCTACTCAAATGGAACGGTAACAGTTGTCAACGGCAGTCGGACTGACCGGCTGAAGGTGAAGATAGACGGACATAAGCTCGATCTGCCGCCCAATGGTTATTCCGGCTGGAC
>MHBM01000065.1:0-504 GCA_001804885.1 Lentisphaerae bacterium RIFOXYA12_FULL_48_11 | reverse complement strand
GTGATTCCGACGGTCACCGCAGTGATTATGCTGAAACCCCTGTTTACATATATGTGGATGGACGCGGGAAATTTACACGCCACGCCAGGGCAGCGAGTGATGGAATCGGCATATGCAGGATATTGCCTGACAGTAAATATGAGATTATTCCGTACCAGAATGCCGACTGCGGTTTCAAGATCTGTACTTCAAGCGCCGTTGCACTCGACAAAGAAAACAAGGAAATGGGTCCGGCTCAACTACGCCTTTCACGCGGTTACACTTATGTTGTCCCCGTGAAAGGCGCTTTCAGCTACCTGCTTAAAGGTGCAGCCGGCGACGCAGCGGTCGGCAAGCTTGCCTGCAGCCGTGATAATGTTGTGGCAGGCGAAACGGTAACCGTAAAAGGTGCAGATAACCATGAAGTCAGGATTCCGGCAGAGGCAAAGGATTGGCGGCGCATATGGCAGGAGTTGGAAGGTTCGTGGATAGATTTCACGGTGGTCCCATTGTGCGAGTCCGGCG
>MHBM01000064.1 GCA_001804885.1 Lentisphaerae bacterium RIFOXYA12_FULL_48_11 | reverse complement strand
CGCTGCCGCTTAATGTCTTGCTTATGACGGTAACGGAGACAGTTTTGATTGTGAGATTATTTTTTGCCATATATGATTATTGGTTGTTTAATTTCCGACCCAAGAATGGAACGCGCGCGAGTATTCTTCTCATCAGTCCCGGTTTTTGCTGCGGCGTCTGCGGTAAAATTGGCGGCATAGTTCCCGGCTGAGCTGCAGCGGGATTTTCCGGTTGCGTTTCCGGTTCTTTCCGGATCGGTTCGTTCTTTTCTTCTCCGAGAAGCACCGCCCGATAAGCTTCCTTATCCATTTCCTCGAGAATCATTTCCTGAATCACTCGCTTGCGCTTTTTCCACTGAGTGAATTCGTCTGTATTGGCCGGATCCGGTTTATCCTGAGCTACCAACTTGTCATAAAGAAGCAATACCTGATTAAGTCTTGTTTGCTGATCGGGCGGAATAACCGGATCGACCGCTACCATCGCATCCACTTTTATTTCCTTATCCGCCGAGGTAAATTCTTTGAAACTTACCTCGTCGCCGACAACCCGATAAAGCTTGTCTTCCTCAATGAATTCCTGATTCATCTCGATGAGAATGTTAGCCAACCGAGTAAGTGTTTCCGAAAGATTTTGAGCGAACGAACTCAGGCGTAAATTGCTCTGACCGATGAGCATAGCCACCTTGCCAACCGGTTCACTGGATGACTGCGGTATACCCTGCACATACTCAGAAATGGCCAGTGTTTTTTCGATCTCGTCGTGAAGCATTCTCTCCTCATTCACTCCCATAAGAGAAATATCAGGCAGACGTTCCACCACCACATCGTCCATTTTTCGCAATTCCCATTTCGCGCCCGGCGCAAAGATAATGTCGTTTTTGGAAATGCCGGAATCTTTTCTGATCTTGATAACCGGGTCAAGCATCAAAATGACATCGTCCATGCGCTGATTACGAAGATCGGCGATTTCGACGATGGTCGTTTCCACCGGTTCGATGTGTCCGATCGCCCACATTTCCCAGTTCACTTCATGATCATAAAGATTGAGAAATATGCGGCCGTGATTGACTTTTTGATACGGACTTTCGTCGTTTCGCATCAGAATTTCCCTGTTTCCGATCGTTATCAGCTTTCCGTTTTCGAAGTCATAGCATTCCCATAGCTCAACCAGTTTTTCCCGCTCGTATTTTTCGCCCGACACCTTGATGACCGATTGGCTCTCTACCCTTGATTCGGCGCTCTGAATCTGACCCATCTTTTTGGCATTGATGTCGTAGCGTTCCTGCTTCCAGTCCTCTATTTGTTTGGGCTGGAGAAAATTTACATTTTTATAAAGAGCATCCTCTCCCCGACCCTTTTCCTCGCGTTCGATTTTTTCTTTCGCTTTAACGATGCGACGGATAAGCCAAGGGCAGTCTTCTTCCAAATCTTCCGTTTCCGGAGCGGGCAAAATGTCCCAGAGATCGCAGACCGTCAGAAACGGATCGTCGTAATCTATGCTCGCATCGGTTAGCCAGGTCACCATGCCGATGCCGTTTCCATACGTGGTGGCCGCTTTGATCCAGCGCGGAAGCTTTTTTTGCAGTCTCATAATGTCGAAATCATAATTGACCAGATCGTCCCACGCCTGAATTGATTTCGAGTTGACGTCTTTTTTCTCGCGTGGAAGCACTCTGGTTTTTCGTTTGGCCGTCACCATGCGGGAAGCCACCGTTTCCACGAGCTGAAACGCGATCGGCGGCATAAGGCGCGTCTGATAGGCATAGTTCACTTTTTCCTGATAGGCTCGATAGAGCTTGTACATGCGCAGCCACTTGGCCCGGTACGGACGCAAATAGTTCTCCGCTCTGGTAAATCGTTTTTTCCATTTTTCAATGAGCGCCGACTCGCTGGTTGTCGGAGAATAGGTTTCCGTGCCTGAAGTTGCTTCTTTCTTCTCGTTTTCGTTTTGTGCGTTTTGGTCTGCCATAAGGAAATATATAAAAGCCGAACCCTTCCGAGAGTCCGGCTTCAATTTTTCCAGTCTTGTTCCTGTCGTATCGATGCAAGGCCGAGGCCTGAAAGGATGCGGTACTTTTCCTTGGCGTCCGCCGACCAAACAAAAAACGAGACTACCACTTTATGCCATCAAAATCCGACCGATAATTCAGTCAATGATTTTTGATAACAGAAGTCGTAGCCCCGTCTCGTTTAGTTCCGATCGATCGGAACGCCGTCAGGCAAACTTTCTGCGCTTTTTGTAGTTTTATTTTAACAGATCATATAAGCCTGTCAATGGCAATAAAAAAATCCTCAGTTTTACCCGAGGATTCTCTCTTGGATTTGGCATTAGAAATTGCCCATCATTCCTCTGCCGTTGCCACCCATCATGCCTCCGAAGTTTCCATTGTTGTTGCCAGAGTTGCCGTTGCTGTTTCCCCAATTTCCCATCATGCCGTTTCCATTTCCGTTCAACATCGGACAATTTCCCATCCCTAAGTCCTGCATAATCTTTCTGGCCTCATCAAAGTTGCCTTGCGCCATCAGATTGTGAGCCTGACTCATTTTTTGAAAATCATCGCTGTCGAAATTTCTCATCATTCCCATCCCGAAACCGTTGTTTGAACTATCTTGGGCCGCAAAAGTCTTACTTATCCCGAACCCAGCTAACAGAACCAGTGTGGCGATTAAGCCTATAAATATTTTTTTCTTGTTCATAAGATTGTATTCAATGAATTATTTAAATTACTCTTTTTACGGATCCGCACTAAATATAACGCACCAGTAGAAATTATTTATTCATCGCCAATTCATCATTCCCCGTCCGCCCATCATCCCGCTGTTTTCCATCATTCCATTTCTATTCATCATCATATTGCGATGTCCGTTACAATTCATAACTCCGTCCCATTGCCGGACTTGTTTTGCTTGAAAATCATTAGTGCTTTTTTCCTGTCCGATAATTTTTACATCTTGCCCTTGGACATCATAAATATTTTTGTCGAAAGAAGTATTATTGTCGTATGATACATTCCAGTCTTTTCCATTAGCATCACGTAATGAAAAATTATTTTTGCTTACATTGGATACTTCGCCCCACAGTAATCCTTTGTCAGGCTGAGACCATTCTCCTTCTTTTGTAAACATCATTTGATGATAAAATGGCATACGAGCCAGTTGAAAATAGGCTTCGCGATTGACTCCTAAAATATGAAATAAAAAAGCCACGCTTAATCCGAAAATAATAAGGATTGTTGCCAAAACCGAAATATTGATTTTGTGTCCCTTGGGGGTTTGGCGATAGAAATAATAAGCCAACACAAGAAATGCAATTAATAGCAAAATATAGATATACGGAAAAGCACTCATGACAAAACTATAAAGACTGCCGTAACCTAAGAACGAATACATATTCCAATCGATACTTTGAACAAGATAAATTGCCAGAGCCAAAGCTAGCGCGCCCAGGGAAACCAAAAGAGAGGTCCCTATCCAAAATAATATCTTCTTGGACACATACTGCCAATGCAGGACAGGTTTAACTGCCCTTTCTTCAATTGATTTTATAATATCGTCAGATAGATCTTTCATATGATTAATTCTTAATTCCTGCTTTTAATAATTCATTTTTAAGCATTTCTCGCCCTCTTCGCAAGAGCGTGGCTACTGTTCCTTGGGGTTTTCTCAAGATGTCCACGATCTCCTCAATTCTCTTATCTTCTAGAAATTTCAGAACTAGCACCTCTCTGTAATTCTCTGGTAACTGCAATATCGCTATCTTTATTTTCTCTATCGCTTCCGAGCTTGCAAAGTCCATTTCTAAATTAATTTCTGACCTGATAATATTTACCGCTTCTTCATCTTCCAAATAATTTTGATTGGGACGAACATTAGACTTTCTGATATTGTCCACCAGATGGTTATGAGCGATGCGATAAATGAGGCTGGAAAATTTATCTGTGGACTCAAAATCATTCATACTGCGATAAACTTTAATAAACACTTCTTGTACCATATCTTCCACATCCTCATTGGAATAATAGGACATCCTTTTTAAATAGTGAAAAATACGGTTTTGATACCGCTCTACAATGTGCTTGAAATATTTGGGGTTGCCATTAGAAAGCCTAATTAACTCCCAATCAGTGGTTTGACTCAAATCCATACTGCTAGGGCATCAAAACAAAAGACAATTTTTTAAGTTTTCTGCCTTGTATAACGTCTTGATGCCTAAAATTTATTCTTTGGAGATTTTTTCTGCAACAATATAATATGTTGATTTACGATCATTAACCAGTTTTATGCCAAATCCGCACCTTGACAAAAAATCAGATAAACGTCTCGGACTATAAAAAATACTATGCATATTAAGTATTTCTTCAAAAAATTCTATCAGCCGTCCTATTATCTTTTCGGGATTAAATTCCTCAATGACCAATTTCCCTTCTTTCTTTAATACTCTTGCAACCTCCCTAATAACGCTTTCTTGGTTATGAAAATGGTGAAGGGCATCAACTATAATTATTTTATCAAAATATCCATCACGGAACGGAAGGTTTTCAGCATCAGCTAAAATACAATTAATTCCTTTACGCTTTTCGCATTGTTTAATCATTCCTCGTGAAGAATCAACTACTGTTATCTCACGAGCCTTATTTATAAAAAAACTAGCTATTCGTCCGCTACCCCCACCTAAATCCAAAATTTTATCTGCCACTTTGATATTGCAGTTTTTTTCAATTATGTCAAAACTTTTTTTAGCCCCAGGAACAATCTTATCAAAAAATGGAGACACTATGTCAAAAAAATTAAAATTCTTCATAATCGTTTCTTCATTTTTAATAGTTTGGCATTTATCGCCACAACTACTGTAGAAAGTGACATAAGTATTGCACCTTTCAGTTCCCTATACTTCGTCTATGGCTCTTTTCAGTTTTTCTTCAACCTTTTCGGCAAGTTCAGCCAACGCTGTATTATCCGCCACATTCATCGCTACGGTCGGAAGAACCGCCGAAACAAAAACCCTTTCATTCTCTTCAAAAATAATAACATTACAGGGAAGCAATAGCCCGATTTCTTTTTCTATCGTCAGGGCTTCATAAGCGAATGGAGGATTGCACGCTCCCAAGATAACATAATTGTCGTAATCTTTGTCCAATTTTTTCTTGAGCGTTTCTTTGACATTTATCTCGGTGAGTATCCCGAAGCCTTCCTTTGCCAACTCGGACTTGGCTTTTTCTAGAGTTTCATCGAAAGTGAGCGAGACTTCTTTTTTATATCCGTAAGTCATATATTTGATTATTAATATTTACGAGAGATTTTTTCCGAAAAAATGACAGCTATTATTGGCAAAATAATCATCTGCAAAACCGGTGTCAGTCCGACGTTTAAAACAGGAATCGTAGGCATAGGTTGGTTATACGACCAGCGACCAGACAAAAGTGCCAGCTTCTCTACCAATATCGAAACGACAGATCCTGCCAGTATTACAAATGTATATTTAGTTTTATTGTTCCCAGCTGCCCAATAGCGGTTTCGAAAAACCAGAATCCCGAAAGTATAAATAATGAGAAACAAAATCATGTCTCCTAACGTAGCTCGCAAATGCACACTTATAATATCCATTATTCCTTTGGTGTGGACAGCATAAAGAGCCATCTGACTGATTTCCCAAGCAAAATTCAAAAGAAAAATGAGGGTTAAAATCAATCCAAATTGATATACTTTTCGAGAAACCATATTATTTTTCAACCTTCAGCATCTTGGCATTTATCGCCACGATCACTGTACTGAAGGACATAAAAATTGCTCCCAATGCCGGGGAAAGCAAAATTCCAAAACCGGCCAACACTCCGGCTGCCAGTGGAATAGCCACCACATTGTATCCCGTCGCCCAAGCCAGATTTTGCACCATTTTTTTGTATGTCGCTTTGCCGAAAAGAACCAACGAAGCGATGTCTTTGGGATTACTGTTTACTAAAATAATATCGGCTGTCTCGGCAGCGATATCTGTTCCGCTGCCGATGGCGATTCCAACATTGGCTTGAGCTAAAGCGGGAGCATCATTGATACCATCTCCCACCATCGCCACAAATTCTCCTTTAGATTGAAGTTCTTTCACTTTCTCCTGCTTCTGATGAGGCAAAACACCGGCAAAATACCCATCCAGTTTTAATTCTTCCGCTACACTTCTGGCTGAACTTTCATTGTCCCCGGTAAGCATCCACATCTTAATGCCTTCATTTCGTAACAGTTTGATGGCATCATACGATTCTTCCCGGATCGTATCGGAAAGATTCAAGGCTCCGACTAATTTATATCCGTTATCTTCAGTTACAACAAATATCATCGTGCCTTCCGCTTCAATTAGTGAGTCCGGGATCAATAATCCCAATTCCTTCAAATAGCCAGGACTGGCAATTATTGTTTTTTTGTTATCTGCCACCGCTTCTATGCCTTTGCCCTTAATAGCTTTAAAATTTGTTATTTCCATATTTGCAATTCCCTTTCTTTGGGCTTCAGAAATTATCGCTCTGGCTATAGGATGTTCCGAATTTTGTTCCAAAGCCGAAGCGATTTGCAAGATATTGTCGTCACTATGATTGCTATCCAAAGAATAGATCTTTTTTACGCTGAATGTTCCTTTGGTCAGCGTTCCAGTTTTGTCAAAAATGATAGTGGTAATTTTTCTCGCATTTTCAAAAGCGGTCCTGTTTCGAATAAGCAGTCCGTTTTGAGCGGAGAGAGTAGTGGAAATTGCCACTACTAATGGCACCGCCAACCCAAGAGCGTGAGGGCAAGCAATAATAAGAACCGTGGCGGCGCGTTCTATGGCAAAAGAGATATCTTTCCCAAGTGCTAACCAAGTTATGAAAGTTATTGTGCCGATAGTGATCGAGATGAGCGTCAGCCAAAAAGCCGCTTTATCCGCCAATAATTGCGTTTTGGATTTTGAAGCCTGAGCGTCTTTTACTAACTTTATCACTTTGGAAAGATAGGTTTCATCACCCACTCCTTCCACTTGGATTTCCAGCGAGCCTTCTTCAGTAATAGAACCACCGATTACCTTTGACCCAACTTCTTTGGATACAGGCTTAGATTCGCCAGTCAGCATTGACTCGTTCACAAAACTTTCACCTCTTACAATAATCCCGTCTGTTGGTATTTTCTCGCCCGGTTTTACCAGAATAATGTCGCCCTTTCTAAGTTCGCTGACATTTACGTCTTCTGCTCCATCGCCTTTTTTAAGATGGGCCTTGTCAGGAATAAGTGCTGATAGTTTTTCCAATGCCCTTGACGCTCCCATCACTGATTTCATTTCCAACCAGTGCCCTAAAAGCATGATGTCAATCAAGGTGGCCAATTCCCAAAAAAATACTTCACCCTTAAGTCCAAAAGTGACCGCCGCGCTATATGCATAAGCCACAACGATAGCCAGTGAGATAAGCGTCATCATTCCCAATGCTTTATGCCTGATTTCTCCCCATGCTCCGACAAGAAATGGACTGCCTCCAAAAAAGAAAACGAAGGATGATATTAAAAATAAAATCCATTGATCGCCTGGGAACTTTATGGAGATATTGAGCAAGCTTTGGATAAATGGAGAGAGTAATAAAATCGGCAAAGTTAAAGCAAGCGAGATATAAAATTTCTTTTTAAAATTTTCGATGGAGTGCCCAGCGTGCTTGTTGTATCCATCTTCCTGGCCATGATTATGTTCGTGTTCCATTCCTGCCATATCGTGAGTGGAATGGTCCATGTGATTGGGATGATGTTCGTGATTCATAAGTTTTTTATTTTAGTTGACTTTGTTTTTATTATATCATTTTTTCTGAAACTTAATACACTCCAACCAACGTTGGAGTGTCAAGCAAAAAAGATGCGAATTTGAAAAATATCTATCTCTCTATATCTTTTTTAGTTCTGTCGAATTCCTCCTTGGAAATTTCTCCTTTCGCGTAGCGTTCCTTTAACGTATCAAGCGCTGAATTATTTTTCATCGGCTGATTATGTGAATCGGAATGATCATGTCCATGCCCGCAACAACCGTGGCCTGAAACGCTACGCACCAAAGCAAAAATCGCCCAAATTATCAGTCCCCAGAAGAAAAGCATAAAAATGCCGCCGAAGCCGAATCCTATTGGTCCAAAACCCATCATAAAGTTAGTTTAATGATTATCTATTTGGTACAACGGCAAGAAAACAGATATTTATTCATCAACAATCTCTGGTATAAATTTAGCTAATTTCTTTTTCTCCAAAAATTACCGCGTACCCTCCGACTTTCGCCTTATCCTCCACCGTCACATACATCTTTCCGCCTTTATCCATGCAATAACCTTGCTCGATAACAAAATTATTTTTATCCGAAATTTTATGTTTCACGGCATACGCTCCCAACGCACCGGCCGCCACGCCGGTGATTGGATCTTCGGCAATTCCGGCCAAAGGATTAAATTGTCTGGCGTGAAAATCAGAATCTTTTTCTTTGGTTTCTAAAGTAAATGGATAAAATCCCTTTACCAAATGCTCCTTGCAATACATCTCAATCCCTTCCAAATACGGTTTTATGCTAAACAGCGTTTCCAAAGAATTCACCCCGACCATCAACTTCGGAGTTCCTGTTGAAACAGTTTGAATCGGATAGTCTATGATTTCCTGCAAAGATATTCCCAGCAATTTAGCGACTTCATTTTTATTGTGAAAATCCTCCCAAAATTGCGGTTGAGTTTGAGTCATTACGATCAAGCCATCCTTATGGACTTCAACAGGAAAAATGCCGGCTTTTGTTTCTATGGTTATTGTTTTTGATTTCTCCTTGCCCAAATAAATTTTCTTCTTCTTGAGTAGCGCATAAACGGTTGCGCTAGTCGCGTGTCCGCACAAATCAACTTCTTGAGTGGGCGTGAAATATCTTATGCCAAAATTAGCCTTATCCGATTTCACCACAAAAGCCGACTCTGAAAATCCCAGCCCTTTGGAAATTTCAAGCATCTGATTATCCAGAAGTTTATCAGCATCAAAAACAACTCCCGCGGGATTGCCTTGGGCTTTATCTTGAGTAAATACTTTGACTAAAATCGCTTTCATAAATTTACTAACGCGAAAATCACGTAACCCTTATTTCTTAAGATACTCATCAATATTCGCCTGATGTTCTTCCAGTGTTTTGGCGCAGTGGATTTGCCTTTCACGGTCGTGGAGATAATACAGGCATTCCGTTTCGGCCGGATGGAGCGTTGCTTCGATCGCTTCCAGCCCCGGGTTGTCAATCGGATAAGGCGGTAGGCCTTTATTTTTATAGGTATTGTACGGCGAATCAATATTTCTGATATCATCCGCCGTCACCGGCGCCCACCAGCCGGTGTCGGTTTTACCTCTTGCGTATTGGACAGTGGCATCTATTTCTAAATTCATATCGCTGTTCAGTCTGTTCCACAATATTCCGGCAATCAGTGGCATGTCATTTTTTCCAGCTGCCTCTCGTTGAATGATAGAAGCCAGCTTCAGTCCGGTTGTCCATTTTATATTCTGCGCGGCGAACTGAGCGACATAAGGCGTGAACTTTTCATCGAATCTTCGCGTCATCCGCTGAGCAATATCGAATCCGGTTTCGCTTACCGGAATCAGATAAGTATCGGGGAAATATGTCCCTTCGATATAATCGATTTTCATTTTGGTAATTTCTGTATTCCATCTGTCCAGATCATCATCACTCCAGTTGAAGGTCTTAGATAGAAGTTCTCCGACTTGCTCTTTCCGATATCCCTCCGGAATCACCACCCATTTCATATCAGGATTGCCAGTCAGTTTTTCCGCCATCTGCCAAGCGGTCAAATTTTTGGAAAGATTATATCCGCCCGGAGTAATCGCATTATGTTTTTGCTTGAGCGACAGCACGAAATTAAAAGCCAGTTTATTTCTAATGAGACCCTGGCTTTTCAGCTTCTCCAAAATTTGTGCTTCGTTTTGTTTTAGTCCGACCGTAAAAATTTCTTTCTTTTCCTGCAATTCGGGCGCGCCGAATAATAGTCGCTGCGCTATAAACAAGCCTGCGACAATAAACAAGGCAACTCCTAAAATTACACTGATTTTTATTCGTCTGCTCATGCTTTAAGCTTCTCACAGATGGCCGTTTCAGTCAAAAATGACAGGCGTTTCTTGAGCTCATTTTCTTTTACTGAGTCAGGCATAGAAGTGGATAACTCAAAATTGCCCGGGTTATTACGGCTCAAACGGGCGAAATTATCTGACAAGAAAACACGCCTGCAAATGATTTGACATAGCCCACCGGTTATCTTAACATCACAACACTTCGGGAAAGATAATGCCTTATTTATGGTTCGGGAAATATTTTTGTTCCAGAAAACATCTCCCAAAATGTTGACCGAAATTATACAGAAATTTTACGGAAACTTTACCGGCATTATTTTATACTGAAGCCATAACGAGCTCATACCCAATAATCACAAATTTTTCCCGAACAGCCACCGAAAGTTAATCATCGCGTAAGCCAGATAACGAAAACCATTAAAAGTACAATTCAGCTTTTCGTAACGAGTATTCAGTTTTCGGTAAGTATCCTCCCAAGCAAAAGTTCTCTCAACAACGTACCGTCCTTTGTAAATATTTTTCCATTTCTCAAATTCATCCAAAATCTCATTCGTCTTTGTTTGGTTTTTTCTTCTGAGTGCGCGAGGCTTGATAACCGGAACAAATTTCTCAAAAACCAACTCATCTCGGATCCACTTCGCGTCAAATCCCGAATCCCAGACAAAAGGTTTCTCTGAAATTTCCAACTCCAGTAAATCCGCGAATTCAAGGAATCCAAACAAAGCCGAGGGAACCAGTTGCGAATCATGCACATTGACAGAAGCCGTGACAAAAGGAGCAATCACGTTTCCATTTTTATCAGTAATAGTCAGGGTTTTCTCGCCTTTTTGGTGTTTATGCCCGGAGTAGCCGATACCAGACCCCCTTTTTTAGCGACGACATTCGAGCCGTCGCCAAACAACACTGACAAGTCCAGTTTTCCTTTATTGCGCAACTGTTCCACTGAAGCTGAAAAAAGTTTTCGATAACTCCCGTCCTTGCTCCAACGATTGTGATGCTTGTAAATATTGGTCCAATAAATTTCATTGCGATATGTCCGCAGTTCGTTCCATTGGATGCCTGTGTGCAGTACATACAGAACATAGTTAAATATTTTGTAGTAAGAAAGTTTCGGTTTTCGACCGCGCTTGCCTTTGGATAAATGAGGCAAGACATACCGGTTAAACTCTGTCTGCAGGACTTGCGTGGGCAATTTGTTGTAGCAAGTTTTCCTCGGTTTTGATTTTTGTTTTTGTTTTTTAGTTGACATGGATTAGTGTTAAAAATTAAGGCTAAAGATTTTTCGACCTTTACCTATATTTTAGCACTAATCTGTGGATAATTAAGTACCACTATAATTAAAGATTGGCGCATTTGATCCGATCAAGCATTCGAACGTTTACTGCCCGTTGGCAGATAGGTCTCAAGAAGACCAAAATTATTCACGAATGCTTCAAAGGAAAAAATACGCGAATCGCCTAATCATTAAAAGTATTGATTATGAAAACACAATACTCAAAAAAGAAAATTCTAAAGTTGGCGGGAGTCACGGCTCTGACGCTGGTTTTAGGAATCGGCGCGGCAAGTGCTTTCGCTTCCAGCGACAGCGGCAAAACCACGCAGGAGAAAATCCAATCATTATTGGATAAATTGAAAGTTGCATCGGAGCACGAGCAAGAAGCCGGTCAACTCGTTGATACGCCTCACGGCAAAGTATTCACGGGAGAGTCGGCGGAAAAAATGAAAAAGTTGCACGACGAAACGCAGGCGCAGGTTGATGCGTTAATCGCCCGACCGGAAAATGAAAGACAGAAAGCTGTTGATGAGATCAAGAAATTTTCAGGCAAAGAAGATCTGGCTGTCAATTACAAGAGAACCAGCAAATCCGTCTACAATACCAGTGTACCTGAGGAAGTTTATACGACCAACTTCGATCAATACGAAGTGGACGCGCGGAACAACAAAATCATCCAGTTCGGTCCTCGTCCGCTGAGCGTCGGAGAGAAATCAAAAAGCTTTGATACTACTGATCGATATTCCAAGAGTGAGCTGGAAACCATGGCTCGCGCGTTCGTTGCCAAGAACGCTCCAGAAGTAAAATTGGACAACCTTACTGCCAATTTCGGCGATAAAGAAGGAGTGAATTATTTCTTCCGCTGGGAAGATATAACGCGAGAAAACGAGGATATGCATCCTTTTATCCAGGTCGGATTTTCTCGTGGAGGTGACTTACTAAGCTACACGGACTCTCTTGGTCTTTAGTCGCCCAAATTTAATTATTAATCTCAAAACAAAAAAATGAGAATCTTCAAAACATCGAAGCGGGCAATGTTATTCTCAATGATCGCGATGGTCGCATTGCTTGCCGGCGTCAAATCGGCGTTCGCTCTTACCGGAACTTATAATTTCGCCAGCAGCGGTTCTTACTATTCGGAATCCGGTCCCTCTCAATATTGGCACACGACAACCGGTGCCGGCTATTGCGGCCACATCAGTGGGAGTTGCAGTCCGAACAGTATGAGGTGGACTTATACCAATGGCTGCTCTCCAAGTAATGAGGCAGAGTGGAATAATCCAAACTCAGCCCAGGATGGATCACACAGAGTTTTCGTACCGAGTGTTAACGCAACAACCACCAACGCACCCTACACGATAACCTATGACGGGGCGAGCACAGTTACGTGGGGCGTAAATCAAAATGCCTATTATAATGCTTGGATTTGGACGGGAGATTATTACGACATCCGAAATACCTGGCTATCCGATGCGACATGTGAAAGCGGATCGCCAAAAATCGGATTCGACGAGGTCAGAATCACTTATTAATCGGCATAGATGTATTGATGCAAAAGTAAAACGGGACAACGATCCCGTTTTATTTTTGAGTAATAAGTATTTTAGTTCAATCTTTCTCTCAACTTGTTTTATTCTTTTACCACTTCCCAATGTCCTCCCTTAGCGGGACCAATCCTTTCAATAAATCCTTTATCTTTAAGCTTCTTCAAATTTCCTTCAATATTTTTTTCGGCAATACCAACATTCTTGGCTAAATATACAATTGATACATTGCTATTTTTCTTGATCAATTCAATGATTTTTCTTTGATTTTCGGATAATTTTTCACCCACCTTTTCACCCACCTTTTCACCCACCTTTTCACCCACCTTGGCGTATTTTTCCATCCGTTCCTCCACGCTCATTTTCTGCAGATCTGGTCGTTCAAAAGTAATGCCGAAACGAACATCACTGACATCCAGCAATGGATGCGGCAATAAATATTCGTCCATCATTTCATTTATACGCATCAGTCCCGAGCCGATTTTTTCCACCAGTTCTATCCGATGCATCAATCCGAAGAGCAAGTTATTCCGAGGAAAACTTTTTTTATATAAATCCTCCACTTTTATATTGCCAATCAAGCTTCCCGGATTATCAATCTCTATCCGGTCGGAAAAGATGCTGATCTGGATGTTGCCGATCGAAAAATAATCCCGGTGAGCAATCGCGTTAAGAAGCGCTTCTCGCAAGGCCTCTTCCGGAAGCTCCAAAATTTCTTTTCGCGGACCGCCGCCACGGATAATATACTCGGTATTTATTCTGGATTCCAGGTAAAGAAAAGCTTCCGTGTAGTTGGTATATAAATCGGCATCGAATTCTTTGCTGTCTATCACTTTGGTTTTTGTTTTCCCGCGAAATACGGCGCAAGTGATGGTGGCGCTGCTGATAAATTTCGAGGCTTTTTTGCAAAACATCAATACGCCAGCATTTTTAAGCTTATTGTCATCATCCAAGAGTTCCAGGTTGCGCAAAACTTCTTCTCTCGTCAGATTAGTTTTAATCCCCATCTTTTCCAGAAAAGTATTGTAAGCTTCATCGTTAAAATCTTTCGCTAGGTCAAATTTTTTGTTGATCTTTTCGTCGAAACGTATCAGTCCTTCGTCCATAAACAGATCTCTGATTTCGTCTCGTGAAAGTTGCTGACTGCAAGCGCCTTGACGCATGTAAAATTTGCCGTTGGTGGAATACGGTTTCTTTTTACCTTCGGGTACGTCGATTATGATTACTCCTTCAAACTCATTTACATCCACCGAGAAACTCGGATCGAATTTTCTCACTAAATCCTGAATTTCCGATTTCATCCGGTTATTTAAAACCACCGGTTTTATTTTTCCGCTGTCTGTCACTCCAATCAAAACTTTGCCGCCGTTGGCGTTAGCCATGGCGCAAATTTCTTTGGCGATATTGGAGTTATAACTTTCCTTGAATTCGAGGTTGAAGCCCTCGCCTTCCTGGATCAAGAAATCAAGTTCTTTATTGTTCATAAAATAAAAGCATTAGTCTTTTACCAGAGTATATCAAAAAAAGCGCCTCGAGACAATTGCTTGGGCGCTTTTATTTTTCGACAAATTTCTTAATTGAGACTTGGCTCAATTAGCCTGAACTTCTTTTAATAATCTCTCCACCAATTTCATTGGCAATCCTTCAATACTGTCATTGTCGCCCTCAATTCTGTCTAAATATGGAATAAGCAAGGGATGGTCAATTGTGAATCCGCCAGAACACTGAGAAGCATCGCCGTCTTTGATATATTCCTCAATTATTTTATCAGGGATTTCTTTGAAATAGGCCTTGGCAATATCCACGCCTTCTGCTCTCTTGCCATTTTCCGTATTAGTTACAACCACTGCAGTATTGGTTTGTCCCGCTTTGCCTTCCGAGTAACTTTTCATAAATCTCTTCGCCTCTTCTTCGTCTTTGGGTTTTTCCCAAAGCTCTCCATCGCAAACAACCACTTGATCGGAAGTAATTAAAATTGACGGTTCGACAATTTTCAAAAGCAAGGCGTCTGCTTTCGCTCGGGCAATTAGAAGCGGTAACTCTTCATAGTTTTCGGAGCGGATTGCTTTTTCATCAATATCCGCTGTCATCACCTCGAAAGTATAGCCGGCTTTCTCTAAAATAATTTTTCGCCATTTGGAAGCGGAACCAAGAATCAGTCGCATATATTTTTCCTAAATATTTAAGTAACTCTTTATTCCCAAGCCTCGGTGACTGATGACGTCACGTTCTTCATCGGTAAGTTCTGCGTAATGCTTGCCATTTTCGAGTTTAAAAATCGGGTCATAACCAAAACCCAAATCTCCTTTGAAATCATCGGAAATCACAGCTTCGATATTATTTTCGTAATTCCAAAATTCTTTTGTTTTGGGATTATAGACTGCTAGGACGCCAGCGTATCGGCAAGTCCTTTTTTCCTCGGGAATATCTTTCAATCTTTCGAGCAATTTATGACATCTGTCTAATTCTGTTCCATCGTGCCACCTTTTAGCATGAAGACCGGGCTCGCCGTTCAAGACGTCGACAAAAAGTCCCGTGTCATCAGCCAATGTGAGCAAGTTTGATTTTTCAGCGTAAAATTTGGCTTTCTTTTTGGCATTTTCCAAGAGGCTATCTTCGTTTTCTTCCACGTCGTCAGTAATGCCAACGTCTTTCAGCGAAACTAGTTCCGTATCGAAACCAAGGTTACGAAAAATTCTTCGAAATTGATTGAGCTTGTTTTCATTGTTTGTGCCGATTAGGATTTTCATGATGCGTGTTTAACTTTACCTGTTTATCATTTCCTTATAATACTTTGCCATGATACCCGAATAAAATTCATTTTCAAGAATATATTTATAAACATTATCCGTTTTTTCCAGTGGGTCGCCATTAAACTCGGAACATAATTTACTGATTTATTTTTCGTTGTCCGGTGATAATAAATACTCTCGGATATCTCCGCTGGCGGATTTAAAAATAAAGTGGATATTATTTTCATCCAAATACTCATTCCAAAACCCTAGATCTAACTTTTCTACTACAAGCCTGTGATAATCCTCTATTTTTTTAAAAGGAATCTTTAACCTTCTGCTCCCCGAATCAGTCTTGCTGACAATTTCAATGCCAAAAGCTTTCAACTCTTCGTCGGTTATTTTTGGCGCACCCATGAGATAGCTTAAGTACATAAGTTTAATATTAATAGTCAGAAATAATTATTCCCTCTTCTTTAATTTCTAATTCTGAATGGTCGTTAATGTGAGATTCCTTGAATTCATCAAAGGTATAAATTTTATCGCCTTTCAAATGCACGACTCCATTTTTTGGCAACGCACTCAAATGCGTAATAACATTAACAATTTTTCCATTCTTTATAATTAGGTGCGTACACCCTTCAACTTTTTTTGGCATAAGTTTATTTTATTTATAAATCGCGATTATTTGTCGAATAATCAATTCGTTCGGCTTTATATATTCCCCTTCGAAATCAAACCAAACTCTCAT
>MHBM01000063.1:16205-16409 GCA_001804885.1 Lentisphaerae bacterium RIFOXYA12_FULL_48_11 | reverse complement strand
ATTTGCCCGAGAGTCCGGTCGCATACCCCACGTCCTTCAGCAGACGCGCGATAGATGTTTCCCCGGCAGGTAGCCCCAGCTCGCCGTGGGCACACAGCCGGATCGCGTCGTCGTACCGGCCCACGTGACCGACCCCTATGGCGCATTCCAACCCGCCGACCCGCTGCTGGTAGCGCCCTGTCAGGAAACCCGCGCGCGTTGGCG
>MHBM01000063.1:0-16163 GCA_001804885.1 Lentisphaerae bacterium RIFOXYA12_FULL_48_11 | reverse complement strand
CGTCTCGCGCCAAGCTGTCGATGGCGGGCGTCTTGACGTCCTTCCTGCCGTAGCACGCCAAATCGCCGTAGCCCAGATCATCTGCCAGAATGAAGACAATGTTGGGCCGTGTCTCAGCAAAAGCGGCTGTCTGGATCAGCCAAGCGCCCAGCGTCATGGCAAACAAAGAGATCTTCAGTCTACTCATAGTGTGGTTAGGTTATAACACATTATTGTTTGATATTGGCATAAGCCATACCCATTCATCCATTTCAAAATCAGTAATGGGATCTGAAAATAGTGTCAGGTTATCGAAAAAAATCGTTTCATGTCGTCACTTTTTCTTTGCCTTTGCCTGCTTTTTCTTCCAGTAGTCGGGCCATTCAATACGTTTGCCTTCTGCATTGGTAAATTTCCATGCGGGCCAGGTCGGCGACTCGGTACGCACCTCATGATACTTCGACAGAAGAATCTTCTTCAATTCGTCCAGTTTTGCCGGCTCCAAGGAGGCAAGGTCTGTCTTTTCGGCTATGTCACTCCGAAGATTGTAGAGCGAGAAATTCACAGGTTCGGCTTCCTTAAATGTACGTTCGCCCTCGTCAGTGATGTCATTCGAACGTGCCATTACATTCTTGTCGAGGGCGGCAAGAATCTTCCAGTCGCCAACCCGCATGGCAACCTTCTGCTCGCTGGATGCACAATTGAAGTGCCAATACAACGGCGTTGCTCGCTCGATGGACCTGCCTTCCAGGACAGGAAGGAAATTCGCACCGTCGAGCTTGCGGTCACATGGTGGCTCGACATCTGCCAACGCACAAGCCGTTGGCAGGAAATCCACGCCGCATATCGGCTCGTCGCTGACGCTGCCTGGCTTTGTCCTGCCCGGCCAGCGTACGATGCCGGGCACGCGGATTCCTCCTTCATGGAGCGATCCTTTCTTGTCGCGCAAGGGTCCTGCAGAACCATGTGGATGCATCGGGGTAATGGCGGGACCGTTGTCGCTGGTGAAGAAAACAAAAGTGTTGTCGCGCAGCCTGAGCTCGTCCAGCGCGCGCATCAGCTTGCCAAAAGCGTCGTCCATCTGCGTGATATTGCCATGGTGTGCGCTGTAACTCGGATCGTCGGATGGATACAGCTTGGTGTACTTAGGGTCGGTTGCAATCGGTTCATGCGGTTCATGAAAAGAAACGTAGAGGAAAAACGGCTTCTTCTGATCGCGCGTACCGAGCCAGCGGACGGCCTCGTCCACGACAATTTGCGCAGAGTACCCTTCGAGCTGGCCGACATCCCTGGAGTTGCGGACGAAGTTGTCAGGATTGCGGTGGTTTGGCAACGCATTGTTTTGCGTCGAAAACCAGTGATCGAATCCATGATCGCCCGGCTGCGGCTGGTTAGGTTTATTGAACTCGCCGTTCATATGCCATTTGCCGCTCAGACAGGTCGCGTAGCCGGCGCGTTTGAGCAACGTGGCAATGGTGATTTCGCTGCTGCGGACATGAACGGGCGAGTCGTGTGCAATCCAGTTACGCACACCAACGCGAGTCGGCGTGCGGCCCGTCATCAGCGCTGTGCGCGACGGCGAACAGTTCCCATGCGCTGCGTAACAACTGATCAGCCGCAGACCTTCCTCTGCAAACTTGTCGAGATTCGGGGTATGCAATGCCTTGGCACCGAAGCAGGCAAGATCACCATAACCAAGATCGTCGCAAAGAACGAGGAGAATATTGGGTTTGTCTGCGGCACTGGAAACAGACAGGCACAGAAATAAGAAACAGATTGTTACCATGGACTTCATGGTGACCTCCCTTTTCGGCACAAGAATCTATTTTCTTTTAGAAGTAAAACATCACTGTCTCTTGCTTTATTTTGAGACAACGGGCAGATTACAACAGACACTTGATAAACTTTCAAGGTGGAATGAGTCCAACTGCTCTGACATTTCCACTACTGATAACCAGCTGCTCACTAAATACCGACTACTCTTGTACCGCAACTTTCAGCGTGCACAACGTATGAGGCGGTAATTCGAAAGCAATCTTCGTACGCGGACCATCGACGGTGAACATCTTCTTGCCGGCAACTGTTTTCCCTTCTCTGTCGGTGACTGTGAAAGTGTACCGGCCGTTCTTAAGCAGATACAGTTCCGACCCCATCGCGCGCGTTTTTTCACCAAAATGAAAGAGTTCCGCTCCGAAATGATCGTTCCCGCGGTCAACAACCAGTGCCGCAATATCACGCGGTTCGGTGAGCCAGCGGACAGCGTTGAGGGGAAATACCGCAAACTCGCCACGGTCCCCTGTGGCTGTCGTGTAAAGCAGATCCAGGTTTGGTCGTTTGTCGCAGGCCGACACTCGCTTTTCAAAAAGCATATCCTCGCCAAAGAGCCGCCCGAAGGTGAAGACACGGTCGGTCCAGCGGACCTCACTGGTCCAACCGGGAAAGTTGATTGCTAATGCCTCGGCCGTAGCGCCCAACGCCTTGGCCAGCCGTGGTCGGCCGGGATCCTTTTCCTCCTCAGTTATCAATTTGTAGTCGCGGCCAAGAAGTTCATCGAACTCTTTCCCTCCAGCCAGCAACTTGTACTTTGCCAGTGTCCCGGCCAGGAAGTAAAGCTTGTGCCCACACCACGCCCGCGAACCTGGTTCGGGCTTCTTCGAAGATGCATTCAACCACTCGAGCCGAATGGCGGCCATTGTACGCAAAGGTTGCAGGTACTTCTCGTCGCGGGTCAGGTGATGGGCCAGCAACAAGGCGTCGCACATCCCGCGCATCGCGCTTGGCCATTCGTAAAGCAGCGGCTCGTCACTGTTACGTGGATCCCACCAGTCTTTCCCGGTCCCGGTCGTTACGCCATCAGGCCAGTGGATCGCTGCGGGAATGACACCCGCGGGCTTGCCGCGCTCCTCGCGCGCTGCCGCATCCACCCACGTATTCAGCCAGGCGGTGAAAAGCTTTCTGAGTTTCTCGTCACCAGTCCGCAGCCACAGAATAAGCGCAGGCTCAATTGCCCGGATGTTATAGGGCACATCACAGGCACGTGCCACACCCGGATCCACCTTCTGCGCACTGAAATAGGTGCTCTTGAACTGCAGGAAACCACGTTCGTTCCGACCGGCCCATAACGTCTCCATAAGTTCGGCCAATCTCATGGCCCGCATGCACCAGGCCGGATCGTCAGGCCGCAGGTGCATCATTGGCGTTATCGTATCACTGGTTGGCTCGGCCGTGTGCTCAACATCGTAAACGTGCCGCGTGTAACCATCCTTCATGGACTCCTGACTCAAAAGCGCGCTGGAAAAGAACTCCTGTGCCTCAGTCATCTTCGGGTGCTCAAAGGCGATCATCACAGGCACCCAGCTCCGCCACATCTCGCAATCGTCATCCCATCCACCACCGTATTGTCCGTCCTTCTGCAACCGGTGCTCTATCCACCAGAGAACGATGTCGGTAAGCCGCTCCAGCCCCTCCCGTTGAGCGACAGCCCAGGCTGGCGCGCCGGGAACAGATGTATATACCTTGTCGGACGGAATTGGTTCGCCGAGATACATCCGCACGATGTGATTCTCCGGAAAGGCTTTTGCAGCAACCCGGAACTGAGCAGTGGCCTTATCAAAGTAACGACGGCGCTCGTCGTGATAACCCTTGATGTTGCCGTACTCGTTAGCCGTCCAGACAAGCATCCGGCCGCGGTAGATGCAGGTGATCGGATATAAAAGAGAATCCGGCCCCACACCAAAATCATAATCCTGCTTCTTGCGCATATCCTTGTCGAACCACTGAAAGAGCTGTGAATCGTTCACCCAGCGGTCCACAACCACCACGAGTTTATCAGCCTCTTTGCGCAGTGTCTCGTCCAGACCAGGCATCGTTTGCAGCTGCTTGAGAATCTTCAGGCGCTCGGTGTCGTCATCGGCATTACCGGCCTTCCTGATTAGTTCCTCGGGTGCAGTTTCGGCGCACGGCACGCGTAACACTGGAAGGAGAAACGCAATCAGGAAGTAATGAAAGAAGATAAATCGAATGATCATACCAGTTGATAAGAAAGTGCGTTATTGGGGAGCAATTCTGAAACACCAATCTCAGCGCTCTTGTCCCAGTTGATTTTGTGAATGCTAGCACTGCCACGATTGATGACAAGATTTTGTTTCAATATTTCCAAATCGCGGCTATTGTTTCGGCGGATCAGGACTTACATTTAATACGCGACCATTGAACGGATCATGGCGCATTGTCTGGGTAATCGAAGAAACGCGGCAGCCATCCTTGAAATCCTCCTCAGTCTCTGTCATCACACCTTTGGCTGCGTCGTCGTCGGATGTACATGCTGCGAGCTTGGTGGTTATTTGAAAATTGAAGATGGCAACTTATCCCGGGTAATGACGGCTGGGGCGTTCATGAACAGATGTGCGTTTTTATTCTGGATGAAATCCATGTTCACGCAATGGTCGTATGGAACCGACGGCCATCCTGTTTGCACAGGGATTTCACCAGCCGCTCACCGGACATGACGCCGGACGGCAAACCACCACCCGGCTGGACCCATTGACCACACATATAGAAATTTTGCAGGCCGGGAAGGGTCTGGCTCATGGGCCGCATTAGTGTTGATGCATTCGCAGGTGTAATCAACCAGCCTTCAAAATTTCCCTTCCAATTGCCGGTGTACCGTTCAAAAGTCAGAGGTGTCGCCACGTCAACCATCTCTACCTGGCTGGAGATGCCGGGAAAGCGCTGTTCAAGCAGTTCCACAATGATGCGGGCAACCTGGTCTTTCTTGCCTTTGTATGCAGACTGGTCTTTGGCAAGTTCCTTCCAGTATTCATAGCTGCTTGGCAATATCACCTCCACACTGGTTTTCCCAGCCGGGGCAAGAGTCGGATCCTGGTTGTAGATATGTACCCACAAACGCTTCTGTACAGCATCGGCGATTTCCACCGGTTGGCTCAGCGGATAACTTATTCCAAAAACAGTCTTAGGCTCATCATCAAAAGTCCGCTTTATGCCAAGCCCCACCATCAGGATAGATGGAAACGTCGGCCATTTTTCATAGGGCTCGCGCGTTTTGGCATCCGCATACTTTCCATCCAGCATGGAAAAGATTGTGGCGTATCCATCAGCAGCGGAAACGACCCGCGCGGCGCGATACTCACTTCCGTCAGCCAGGCGAACACCAACCACCCTGCCCCCTTCCACGATGATCTTCTCCACGCGGCTTCTGTAGTCAATGGTCCCACCGAGATCAAGATACCGTTTTGCCATGGCCTGCGACATGGGCAGCGAACCGCCAATCGGATAACCCGCATTTTTCTTATGCAGCCACGCGAAGGTAAAGAGCATGAAGAGCATGGAGAATTCAGGAACCCACATTTCACGAAGGGCTTCGCGGATCGTCGGGTCCTTGAATTTCAAGACGAAGTCCGCAGTGGTTGTTTTCAAGAACTTCTGTATCGAGCGATATCTTAAGGCAAACAACAAGCCGAGCGTCATGCCTTTCAGGAAGCGACTTAGCGGTGGGGCCGAGGCAGATGGCGGATCGAAATTCATACACAGGCGGATACCACTGATAAGCTCACGGACGGCTTCAGCATCCTGCGGGGAGAATTCCAGTAGATGCCGTTCCAGTTTATCCACGTTTGAATAAAGGGTCAGAGTGCGTCCGTCTACTCCCTCGTGGCGCATGTACTCGTCAAAATAGACGAATTCACGACCCTGTGCGATGCCGACTTCCTCCCAGTAACGATGCATTCCGCTCAGCGGCGAAGAACCAACAAGCCAGTGGATACAGCCATCGATGGTGTAACCCTTGCGCTTCCATGCGGTACACAGGCCGCCCGGCAGGTTGTGCATCTCGAAGATCCGGGTATTGTAACCGTTCATCTGAGCGTATATCCCGGCCGACAGCCCACCGAACCCCGCCCCTATGATTATTATGGATTTATCTTTCATTTATTTCTTACCTGCTACAGGAGGAACAAACGATAGTGTATATGTATGCGGGACCGGATTGCGGTTCGCGTGTACTTGCTGTTCGAACTCTGAGACCTGTTGCACAAACTCGCCGTAGCGCTGCCAGTTCTTGATATAGTTCAGCGTCATTACAGCTCCATAGCTTTTCTTGTCCGTCATCTTGTCATAATGCGCCTGTACCGCGGCAGGATCGTCCGGATCAATCTTGTGATGATTCTTCATGTAGCGTCGCACGCTCAGCAGGTTACGCACCTGCGTTTCCGTCGAACGGCGCTTCTCGTTCAACTCTGCCACATTTTGCGCATGTTTGTACTGGGGACAGGCATCATTGAACGCAAGATTGATCCCCTGCCCCAGCATGGCAGACAGGAATGATCCCGCAGGCGCATCGTCTATTTTCAGTTCATATGCACCTTCAGCCAGTCCTGTAAACTGCAGGATTTCCTGGTTCAAATCCTTCTCAATCGGCAGGAACTCCATCACCGTTCTGGCACCGGAAACCACAGGGAAAGGCAGCGCCTTTTCCAGAACAGTAAAGGATAATACTTTTTCATTCTTTGTCACTGCGGTTACTTCCGCGTTGACGCATTCCACCGCTTTTCCGGCAGCAGCATCAACAACAACTTTTGATACAACTGCAGGTGCACCCTGTGTTTTAAGGAAAAGCCATGCCATCATCAGGTGACCCGGCAATCCGGGATGCACCCTGTCAGGCCCCACTATTGTAAACTTATTGTCCTGCTTCTGGTGCTCGAGGTTGAATGCCGTCATTGGCCCATGGAAATCAACCAGCGTACCTTTGTTCTTTTCCGCCAGTTCGCGTACGATCTCTGCGCAACGGCCAAGCCCGTCATTGCAGCCAGGTTGATTGTTGCCCCTGTCATTCACACAGGTCTGGTCGAATGGCGAAGGGGTGATGAACAATAACTTCGGTTCACCCGCCTCGGCACGGATGCGTGCGGACAGCTTCTCCATGTTTGCCTTGTAGTTGATCAACGCACCCTTCTGGGCGGCCTTCCGTTTCTCATCGGGATCCGCCACGTAGTTGCCACGGCCTACATCATTCATGCCAAGCATTATTGCCACCGATGTCGGCTTCTTGGAAATCACATCCTCCTCGAGCCGGTTCAATGCCCCGCCGGCCGAATCGCCGGAAACGCCGGCATTTACGAACTTAATAGTTCTGTTCGGGAAACGTGTCAGGTAATAGTCATAAATCATCCCATGATACCGTCCGCCATGCGTAATGCTGTCACCAAGGAAGCACACGACTTCGCCGTCCTTAAACACTTCACTTCTGGCTGAACTTCCGAACAGACAGAACACCAGGACAGCCACACAGGAAAGAACAGTTCGCCTTATCATTCTCTCTTCTCCTTCTTCTGCGCAAATCAACCCAACTTACGACATAAGATTATGTTCCACAAGACAGCCCGGTGCTTTAATATCAAGTGCGGTATCTTTCGGTAGAATAATACGGTTATTGGTAATGATGTGACGTCCACCACCAGGCCCTGCCGAAATCGCAGGGACCGGATCTATGCCATCAAGGATGTTGCCTGACACAATACAGTCTTCCGCATCACCCAGGCGGAACCCGCCCTGGTTCGGTTTTGAACCTTTCAAAGGGAAGAAGGCGCCGCCATAAACACTCTTCCGGACCGTGTTTCCGGTAATCGCATGTTTCCCGGAACCGGCCGCCTCTTCAATGATAATCGCCGCCTCGTTATTGTTTATGAAATCATTGCCAGTGATTGCAAAGCCGCGGCACTCACCGACCAAACGTATGCCTGTATCGGCGTGCAGATAGTTCGAAGTAATTGCAATATCCCGGCACCGGTCACGCGGCTTACTGTCAGCCACTCCACGTGCTTCAATCGCAACCTTGAAACCTTCAATGGTATTGTTCGCAACCACATGCTGGGCCGTTCCATCAAGAATGATTGCCGTATTCGCCCCGTAGGCAATGTGATTGTTTACAATTCTTACCTCCCGGCAATCCCAACTGATATAAACGTGTTCCTCCTGTACCTGTCCCTTTGCCATGCTGCGCGTCTGATTGCCATGAAGAGTAAGATGGTGAATATTTTCAGCACGGACTCCCCTCTTGCAGTCGCGTATCCAGCAATCGCGAACCGTAACATTGGTGCCGTGCGGAACAAGGCTGATCGCCTGTCCGCCATGTCCAAGGAAGAAACATGTATCAACCAGCGTGTCATTGGGATAATCAACGATCAACGCATCGCCGCTCTGGTTGTTTCCAATGAAAGCAATATCCCTGATTGTTATACGCAAGTCCGGCCACCAGGATCCGGTAATACCACTTATGTGCAGCAAAGGTTCGCCATTTGTGTTTGCGTTATGCAGAACAGTTCCACGCCCATCGCCGACAAGGAAAAGATGCTGCCCCTCCAGCAGTTTCTTTGTCACAGGTTTATCAAACTTGTAAGTCCCTGTTGGAATGTGAATGGTCCCGCCCTGTTTCGGCAGGGAATCCAGCGCCGATTGAAGCCCTTCTGAGTCCTTTACGCTTATCCAGTTCTCCATTCCGGGTTTTATCGCCATCGCTCCAGCGGCAGCTGAGGCACTCATGAACTGGCGACGGGTTACTATAGATTTATCTGTATTCATTTTCATCCTCCCGCTTGTAATATCCGGATTAATTAGCCTTGATAAAATCCCGCACCCATGTGGCCTGTTCCGCATGCATGTCTATGAGTTTTCCGCTGATAATGGAGTAACCCTGTACCGTTCCTTCCATAACGTATTTGCAGACGAGATTCCACTGGTGTTTCAACATATCCATCGGGACAGCGTCCAGCAGTGTGAAATCACGCAGGTAACAGCCGATATTTATCGGCTTTCCCGGGAATATCTCGCGACACTGTTCGACATAGCGGTCAAGATTAACCAGGTCCTTTGATGCCCAGACCCAGAGCGTTATGACATCAAGCAGGTCAACAAATCCGGACCAACTCTCCTTCTTTAATTCATGCGAATATACCACACCCCAGTGCTTCATCTTCGGATTGGCGCTTTTCACTGCACGATGCACCGCGGAATAATCAGTCGGTGTAATGTGCTCGGCTTTGATTTTGCCATAGAGATCATCGTCAAAGGCCCCTGTAACGTTTGGAAATTGCAGCGATAACCTGCCGACAATTTCCGCTTCGCGGCACTTTCGTTCGATCGCACCATCATGGTTCATCCGCATCGGGGCACCCAGCCCCTTGTACTGCGTGTGTTCGACCTTCTGGTATTCCCATTTCGAGATATCACAGACGATCTCTTCCATGTCACGCAGCTTCTCCATGGCCATGGCGGTGTTGGGATGAAACATGAAACAACACTTTCGCAGACCAAACCACCGCGTGCCCTCCCCGGCTCCGAAAATGGACAATCGCCATTGCCCGTTAAGCCCCTGTCCATCCCAGCACCACCCGGCATCAGACAGCCTTCGTGGTCGAGTTGGAATCTCAACTGCACCTTGCGAAACAACAGTTGCCGCCGACGCCACCATTGAAGAACAGACAAATTCACGTCTAGTAATTAAATTATTCATGAATTTCGCCGACCTCCATTTCAATAACCAACCACGTACAACCAGCCCCGGGTTAAAGATCATGCTGCTTCATCTTGCCAGATCAAGAAAAGCATTAATCCGGCCGGCAACGGATGGCGCGGCAGATTGATCAATATTTTTGTGCATTGTTTTGAGGGCCTTTAAAACCTTAGGTCTCAGATCATCGGCAAGCTTGTCAAACTGCTGGAAAGCGGCAACCAGCCTGATCACTGTGTTCTCGTTGATCGAAGAAAGTCTGATCACTGTATCAGTCATCCACTGGATCCCCCTGTCCGTCCAGAGCATCTTGTTGTTTCCCGCCATTGGCAGATACAACGCCCGACTGTGCGTTGGATGCTGCACAGTGAATGTCGGCCTTTTCTCCTCCGCTACAATCAGGTCAAAGACATCATCGTGTATTCCGGACCCGACAATGCCCAGATAACTCGCGTACGCGCTAAGATGGTCTTTCCAAAGCTCAAACCCTTCTTCCATCAATGTACTGCGGCGCGGATGTTCACTTAAGTTTATGCAATGGAGCGTGGAAATCCTGTCAGTAATATTCCAGGCCTTGTGGAAATGGTTCTCCGCCAGCTTATGTGTTTCAGATGTATTCGCCTCGACAATCGTTCTCAGCAGAATGCCCTTTAAAAGCCTTTCTTCTATTCCATCCTTCGGCTGCTTTGGAAGGGCATAAGTATCAACGCTGTCAAAAGCTTTCCGTAAAGCAGGCATGCAGTTTTCTGCTACGGCTTTTAACAGGGTAATCCGCGCGGCATAACGCTCACGGCAGAAAGGCAGGTACTTGCGGTCAACCGACTGCTCGTCAATCCTGAGCAGGTATGCCTTCAGGCCGTACGGCAAAGACATGTCCTTGAGAATCATTTCATAAAGCGAAAGCCAGTCTTTACTGATTACAGCGGCCGGATTCTTAATCAAGGCAATGCGCTCCATGTCAGTCAGCCTGCGCATAGCCTCCACGCGGTTAAACCTGTTAGGGTCGGCCTGGACCTGCCTGACAAGCTGTTCTCGTGAAACAGATTTGTCTTTGAAAGTGCCATAAAATGAACAGTCGCGATTGAATGAAACAAACGCCGGCTCCGGAACATTCTTGAATTCCAACTTAAGCTGTTTGCTGGTCAACTCAACTACTTCCGAAGATGAACGAATATCCTTCCCCTTCGAATCCACGGCTGCCAGTTCCACCGGTACATGGAAGAGACCTCCCCTCCCCACGCGCTTCTGGGTCAGGCTGATTGAAAGCTTGCGCTTTTTGCAATCATATTTCCAGGCAGCCTCGATGACCGGGTAACCGATTGTGAACAACCATTCTTTCTTGAACTGGGAAAGATTCCTGCCGCTCGCCTTTTCAAAGCATTTGAAGAACTGGTCCGTGTTCGCATTGCTGCCGGTATATGTTTTGAAGTAGAGCTTTACCGCTTTCTTAAAAACAGCTTCGCCGAGAACGAGTCGGAGCATGCGGATAACTTCCGCCGCCTTAACATAGGTAACACCATCAACAAGCTCGTCAGGATCGTTAAATCCCTGCCTTACAATGTTACCCATGTGCCCGGCATCTTCGATTGCCTGGGGGCCATTAACGGGGGCGCGCATGGCATCGACCTCATCCAGCCTCAGGCGGTCGGGATCAAACTGACTTTCCAGGAACTGGCGTTCCACATCCACAGTGAAAGCCTCGTTAAGCCACATGTCAAAGGGCGTTTCCATCGTTACATCGCTGCCGCACTGGTTATGCTCAAATTCATGCACAATAACGCCATGTGCGTACTTGAACCGGGCATCGCCTGTGAATTCGTCAATTAGCGCGGCATCGGTAATGATCGTGGTATTGCCGGTGTTCTCCATGCCACCGAAATTGGATTTCTCCATGCAGATTGTGCGATATACATCACGGCAGTATTCATATTCCTGGGTTCTCCCCTGCCACAATACTGACTCCTTCAGGATCTGCATCGGCAGCTTCGCGCCTTCTTTCCTGCCAGGCGGAACAAGGTATTCAAGCTTTACGTGCCTGCCCGAAGGATAAACAATTTCATCCTCCAGCATGTCCCAGGTTCCAATACAGGCAATGAACAGGTATGGCGCCATGGGTATCAGGTTCTCATAGGTAATTATCTGACGCGACGGGTTACCCGGCACAGGAACCGGCCTGCCGTCGGGATTTGAAGATTTCCTGATGTCTCCATTCGATATCAGGTGGGTATAGCGCGCATCCGCTTCAATTGTCGTGACCATTGTGCATTTTGCCGTGCAGTCATCCAATACTGGAAGAATTCTCTGGAACCCCCATTGCTGGCACTGCGACATATACTGCTGGGGACAACCCGGAGGGTTGGTATCTTTATAAATTCCTTCCAGAATATTATCTGACGGAACACACGTTGCACGAATCGTAACCGCAAATGTCTGACCCACCTTGACACATTCAGGCAGCTTCACAACAAGAACATGCGCACCGTCAGGATAATCATAGTCGAGAGGCTTCCCGTTTTTGCCGGCGAGCATTACAGAATGAATCGTTATGTCGCGCGCATCCAGGCTGATGCTATCCAGCGATTTCCGTGCAGTCATCCACAATGTATTTGTTCCCTCAACTTTGCCATCGAGAAAATTGAGATAAATATTCATATGCTCCAACCTTACCGGCAAAGGTTTGAAGTCAGAGCGATTGTACTGATATTTTCTGTTTGTTTTCATATGAGGCCGCAAATATTAGCATATTATTGTATTTCGTCTTCCGGATTTTTCTTATTTACTCTCGTTATATGCAAAATCCTGGATTGTGAATAAAGTCGTAAAAAACCGGTTTTTCCGAGGATTTTGGGCCTGTAAATAAGTTGTTCACAACTACCAGAAAATGTTCCTTGACTGTAATTGAAACCCATAAAAGCAATATTTCCTCGGGAAAAAGGCTTTTCCATTGTTTTATTTGTAAAATTACAAAAAGATCAGTCATAACACCTTAGAATACAATGTATTACAATATTCAGCTGATCACACATATAGATCCTTCTATTGCATTAAAAATGACATTGGTGGGGCCATTTCCCATGTTTTTGTTAGGAAATTGTAAGAACCATCACCCCCTTTTCATATCTTTCAAAACCTGAATATTATACGACCTTGGAAAATGTGCCCATTTCCTGCCATTTTTTATCGCGACTTGAAGTAGTTACCTCATAAATGGCATATTATATTTATGAAATTTGATTTCGCATCATTTCTTGTGGAGTTGGAACAGTTTGCCAGCAACATGGGCGCAAAAGTATTTGGCGTTGCAGATCTCAACAAGCTGAGAACCAAAACGCCTGATCTTTTAAAAATGCTTCCGGGATATTACAGCCGCGCAATTGTTTCAGGCATACGACTGCAGAAAGCCGTTCTTAAAGATATTCGCAACGA
Organism: Lentisphaerae bacterium RIFOXYA12_FULL_48_11; assembly: GCA_001804885.1. Lineage (GTDB taxonomy): Bacteria > Verrucomicrobiota > Kiritimatiellia > UBA8416 > YA12-FULL-48-11 > YA12-FULL-48-11. The sequence goes on along the minus strand of MHBM01000063.1, from coordinate 3,232 downwards.
ACCAACCCCACTCTATTTCCATAACTACCGGCAGGTCAATTATCAGCTTGATGCACTGGCACTGATGCTGGCAGATAAAATCCAGGAAGCCGGATACAATGCATTAGCAGTTCCGGCATCCCAGATTATAAAGAAGGACCCGATGAGCGGGCATATTTCCCACAAGCTGCTCGGTTGGGCGGCAGGAATAGGTTTCATAGGACGCAGCACCCTGCTGGTTCATCCGGATTACGGCACACAACTCCGATACGTTTCAGTACTTACCGATATGCCCCTTAAAGCCGGCGATCCGCACACTGGTGACTGTGGAGACTGTAAAGCCTGCATCCCCGCCTGTCCCGCAAAGGCAATTAAAGAAAAAAAAGAGGATTTCGACCTGCAGGCCTGCTATGCAAAACTGACCGAATTCACGAGAATCCCCTTCATCGGCCAGCACATATGTGGAGTCTGCGTCAAAACATGCACCGGAAAAATCAAAACCGATCCTTCTGATAAGAATCAAGCTCTACGGGCTAAAGCCAGAAGTTTACCAGTAGAATCAAAAAGTTCGTCCGGCGAAACTGTGGCTAAGACGGATGAAATTCCAAAACCTAAAGGTGCAGCATTTTCTGCAAAAACATCAAAATGACAGGTAACTGACCATGGGCAGCATTAGACCAGTAAAACCTGTTAAATATTTCTGCGGAATCATCGGTAAAAATATCGAAATCATTAACCTTTCAAAGGAAAAGCTGATTGGCCTGATGGGAAAGATTGACCAGGAAAGCGAATTAATCCCATTTGATTTCACAGATTACTATACAGAAGAGATGGGAAGCGGGCTGATTCGCCAGTTTGTTTCATTCCATGAGCTCATGAGTCCGGCAAAACTGGCGGAAATTAAATTGGCGACAAACCTGATCGAAGACAAGTTTATCGCTAAAGTTGATTCCAAAATGAACCGTGTTGTCAATCTAGACCCGGGCTATATCACTGCGGCAAATCTCATACTTGCCACCACCAAGGATTTCTCACACAGAATTTACATCGGTGAAGGAATATATGCGGAAGTAACTCTGATCTTCAAAAAAAGCGGCTGCGTTTTCTTTGACTGGACTTACCCCGATTTCAAGTCGGGTAAATACCTTTCATTCTTCATGGAGCTGCGCCGCAGGTACATGGACACAACAAAAGATTAGAAATCAGCGCCGAAAGCGCCGTTAACAGTAATCCCAGGGCCGGGATGCTGTAAGCTGAAACTGCCGGCAACACCACGAATAGCAGGCGCAACAGGTGGACTTTCCTTGATAAGGCTGCCATTAACACTGGACGAACCCAGCGAACCAATATTGTATGGTGAGCCATTTACGGTCAAAGAATAGCCGACAAGAGGCACAACAGGATTCAAAGAAAGAGCGCCATTGATATCGATCGATCCTCCGTACTGTCCTTCCGGCGCCAGCCTGGAAACAATAAAATTCAAACTATCGCCCCCGCCAGAAAGCATGAATTCACCGCCCCATGCCGGTGTTACAGAATTTCCGACAAGGACTTCAATCGATACACTTCCATTCATCTGACCGCTATAACCACCCGGTCCATTGATCACAGCACCGGCTTGACCAGAACCAGAAAGAGTCATGCTTGCTGTTGCAGCAATAATCGCCTGATATTCAGCGGCTGGAAGGAACTCATAACCAAAAGCGCTATTTGCCTTGTATTGAACCGTCCCGCTCTGCCAGATTCCCCATTCCCAGGTGTTGAATGGAGCTCCGCCAACCATAACGGGCGGTGGTGTGTCAGGTGGCGGTACGTAAGGACCCGATGTCGGCTGGGTAAATTCATGCTCCTGCGATTTCCCCGAACTCTTTTCAGCTGTCGGCATTTCCAGCGACTTTTCAACCTGCTCAATCAGGGCAACAATCGAATCCGACTTCTCCTTCATCTGGGACCCTGTGACGGGAACAGCATTCTCGGTTTTATCAGCTGACTTCGAAGGTGTTGCATCCCTGATAAGCTGTCCGCTTTCCGCAGGAGATATCGGGCGCTCAACCAGGCCGGCAGACGCAGAGATAGTTACGGCAACCCCGTCATTTAGTATCTTCATAATGCGATCAGCCGCGCCAATAACGCCACCTTTCGCCGCTTCATCGGCAACAATCTTTTCTATCAGAATACTGTGTCCACGCGGCAGGTTAATCACGTACACATCCTCCCTGTTTCCCTGAAGACGAAAACCCAGCTCACAGCCACGTATCCCGATTGTCGCCAGGGTAGTCTTAACCTTGAAACGCTCGGGGTTCAATTCGGTAATCTTGCCGGTTATGGTCCTGAAAACACCCTTCATCATTTTAACAGAGCAGTTCACATTCTGCTTGTCTGCAGGGTTGTAAACATACTGGTCGATGGTCATCTCGCTCTTCTCGCCCTGGGAAATCACCGTGTCGTCGGTAAACCTTATCTGAAGCTTGGCGCCGGCGGATGAAACGATCCTGTCATTCATGAAGACATCCGACTTGAGCGACAATATCCTTTCCCTGCCATCAACACCGATTGCTTTTACCTCACCATCAATGGCAATTATCCGCCCAATAGAATTTTCTGCAGCCATACAGCAGGGCACTATCAGCGAAAATAACAAAGTTACAATTATAAGTCTTGGCATCATCATTAAGTCACCCGATGCAGGCATTATACATCTTGATAATGGAACATGTAAAGAGTGGTTGACTATTTCTTGTATTCTAATGAACCGCTCTTACCAAGTTCACTTGAAAACGCGTTTTCCATAAGCCATTCCCGCGCTTTTCCACTTTTGCGAAGGTAGGCATCCCGAAAAGCCATTGAACTCTGGCGTATCAGGCTGTGAATAGTCTTGGCATGGCTGGAATCACCCTTCCTGCGCGCCTGACCGGAAAAAACAGTGTACCGGTCATACAGAATACCGGAATCTTAATCGAACAATAAGCTTCAGCGTTCGCCCGTGGAACCTGAGAGAGAATTATTAAGAGAAAAAATGCTAATGTGAACATAAGTACCAGACCGCATGATTGATACCCAGAGCATACAAACTTGAGATTACATCATCCATCACTATGCCTACTCCTCCGACGAGGTCCTGCGCCTGGCGTGCCGGCGGCGGCTTAACTATATCCAGCAGGCGGTTTACCACAAAACCAACACCAAGAAGCCATAAATGCGATGCCCACGGAAGACCGAGCATGCAAATTGGAAAGATCAGGTACTCGTCTGC
>MHBM01000062.1:7495-16600 GCA_001804885.1 Lentisphaerae bacterium RIFOXYA12_FULL_48_11 | reverse complement strand
CGGCGGTTTCCTGCAGGGTACGTTACTTTTTGCCGACAAAGAAACCGTAACCCGGAAGTTCGAATGAAGCCTTTTCATCTTTTACGCCTTCGGTAAGCAGCGGTTTGAATGTATCATTAACGCCTTTTACATTTACGCTGACGTCCTGGGCTGACAGATTTATCACGGCCAGTATTTTTTCGCCGCCGTTTTCGCGCAGGAATGACAGTACCCCTTCAGGTTTGTCATTGTCCAGCCATACAACTTCACCATGAGTCAGGGCGCGCTCGGCCTGGCGCATTGCGCACAACTTCTGGCAAAATGCAAAGCGCGCTTTTCCATCCGGCGTTTCGCCGTTTGCCCAGTTGATCGGGAGCCGCCCGAAAATACTGTGGCGTGCTGTGTCGGCAACTTCCTGCCCGTTGTACACGAAAGGCACCCCGTCGAGTGTGAAGAGCCCAACAAGTGATACCTTGACTTTGGCGGATCCCCAGCGCTTTTCGATACGGTTCTCGTAATCGTCGTTGGCGATGTCATGGTTATCTATAAAGCGGACAAATTTCGCTCCACCAATAGGTCTTTCATTACGCATGCCTTCCCACTGTTTCCTGATAGCCGCCGCATTATCCCAGGTTTTGAGGGCTTTTCCCCAACCATAGTCGAGATCGAACGCCTTCAGCTGGTCGGGCTTGCGTGTTCCCTCTGCCAGCATTCCGACATCAGGCCGGATTTTCTCGATTCGTTCACGGCCAATTTCCCAGAAGTCCAGAGGTACACCGTCAGCAACATCACACCGGAATCCGTCCACGTCGAAATCTTTGATCCACCATTCCATGTTTTTCCACATGTACTCGCGCAGTTCGGGATTGTCATAGTTCAGCGCAGGAAATGCCCAGGCGGCATTGACTGCCTTGCCATCCTTGTCGCGTTTGATGAAATCAGGATGGTCTTTCAGGAACACTGCCTTTGGTCCGCAGTGCAGGTAGACCATGTCCAGCATCACGCGCATCTTAAGCTTGTGTGCCGCTGCCACGAAGTTCTTCAAATCCTGATCCGTCCCGTACTCCGGGTCGACGTGGTAGAAATCCTTCATCCGGTACGGGTTGCGCGGATTGTTCATGCCAGATTTCTTTTGGCGCGGACTCCAGAAGGTCAAGTCCATGTCGTCGTCCGCCACGAATACTGGACAGAGGTAAAGGATTGTAACTCCAAGTTCGGCCAGTTTAGGTAATCGTGCTTCTGCTGCCTTGAGGGTTCCTTCTGGTGTGAATGCGCGCGGCTGAATCTGGTACATTACTCCGCTCATAATCCAATCAGGTGATTTTTTCGCCTGCTGTTTGTTCAACGGCACAGTGTCAGCGCCGGATACCAATATTGTCATGCTTGCTATTACCGACATTCCGATCAGTATTCTTTTCATTTTATTCCTCCTATTTTTTTGCCTTTCAGGCGTAAAGTTTACATTTATAGAATCTTAATCTGGTTTGAGTTTTAGAGTATTAGGAGTCGTTGTGGATTTATCCAGATTGATCTCGAATACCTGTTCCTTGTCAGCCAACTTGACTCGGACTGTGTAGGTCCCCTGAAATCCCCTGAAATGGGTTGTGCCCTGATCATCAGTTTTAAGTATCAATCTGGTTTTCCAGTCGCGATTGATCAGCTCGTCGAGGATGCGGTACGAAACCTTGGGTTTGAGATCTTTGTCAATCAGTCCGGCCGCAGCCGTATTTTCCTTGTCGTGTGCCATGCTGTCGCCCAGGTTCCAATAGGTAATGCCTGCCATCGCGGGTGTGCTGAACCAGAGTCTGTACAGGTTCTTTACTACTTCGGCCTGCATTTCTTCGCCATCCTTGTCTGCGGGCGTGGGTACAGTGATTTCTGTGATATAAAGCGGGCGACCCAGTGCGGATAAGATCTTATACGCTTCAATCATTCGTTCAGGTTGGAAACGTTCGCCCGACAGATGTTTTTCCATGAGGCGAGGTTCAAACCAGAGATGGAACTGTAATCCGATCCCCTGTATCCGTAAACCTTCCTTCAGCAGTCCGCTGATTTGTTTGTAATAAAAGGTTTTGTCTGCGGGCAGGCGTTCATTGAAACAAGTAAAATCATTGATCATCAGCAGGTTTTTGTCTCCGAACAGCGGGGCCACCTCCCTGAATGCCCAGGCCACATATGCGCGGTCTTCGGAATAGAGCGGGTAAGTCTTGTGGCAGCCGGAGGATTCATTGGTTACCTCCCATATGGTGATATCCTTTGCGTAGTGGTCGGCAAGTTCCTTGAACCGTTTCCGGTAAAGACCTTTAAGCGCTTCCGGATCTTTTGGAAGCCATTCCGGATTATGCTCATGCCAGAGCATCGGATGGGCTTTTAATGTCAGGCCATATTTCCTGGCGAAAGGGATAAACCGATCTACAGGGGGGCGGCGCCAGATATCATCGCATCCCTCCTTGTAGCGCAAAGCACCCTGTTTGGGTTCGGTTCCTTTCCAGTAAATCGGAACAGTTGCGAAGTTGAAAATCCGTGTGAATGTCTCCTCGTATTGACGGTTGCGTTCGGGCGATTCGAGTTGTCCGAGCACGAAAGCGTTACAGCCGAACAGAAAGGCATGCTTCTGCTGCTGAATATCCAGTGATACCCCCTTTACCGGATGTCCGTTCGCATCCATAACCACAATATTGGCATCGCCCTTGCGGTTGTTTTCGATGCCGTCGTTGATGCGTTTTGCTATTTCCGGCGCGTTCCAGAGCGCGTGATAAGCATTCATTTTTTCAGAGAACTCCGTCTTATTCTCTGAAGCGATTGATGTTTTCTCCTGGGCCAGGACCGCCAGCGGTAATATTATTGTTAATACGATCCTTGCTTTTCTCATTTTCACTCCTTAGAGGTCTTTCTGAAAGTAAATAATGTCTCGATCGAAGTCTGTTTTCCGTGGCAGGCGTATCTTCCTCGATCATTGATTTACTATATGCCTTTTTTGGCTGACAAAACTAGTGCGTTTTACGTAATAATAATTCTCGATATTGCGCACTGCTTTTTACTGTTCTTTGAGCTTTTCGATAATCTGCGGCTACTGTTGTCTGCTGGAGGGCCGTCCTTATTCCAGGAGAAAGATAGCCGTTACGTACTGAGGCAGGTCGATCGTGAACGTGTCGATGTTTTCTCCAATTACTTTTTCGCCTGTAATCTCTGTGACTTTTTTGTACCGGCCCGGAAGGCGGATTTGTTTGGAGCCTGCAGTCCGGGTATGAATCATCAGCCATGACTCATTCGCCGTAATCACATCGCCGCAGTCGGAATATACATGCACACCGGCATCGGCATACATCTTTCGCAACAGGTCGGATGGAACCCCGGGGATGGTAGAGAATATTGATGTCCAGTCATGGTTCTTCTTCTGTGCCAGAACAAGCTTATCTTTCAGTGTGCCTGTCCCTGCTGCCAGTTTCCGGACTCCTTTCTCAGGCAGGACCGTGAAGAGTGTTTTCTGTGTTTTGTCTATGCCGATTTCGCGTCCGGAATCTATAAGAGTTCCCTTCAATATTCCCTGTTCAGTCTGTTCGAAACGGAAGCCTGTCAGTTTTTCCATGCGCTCCTGCGAAAGATTTTCCTGTGATGCGTAACCCGGCGCGTAGAACCAGAGTAATGTCCGGTTTTTCGACCGAAGCGTTTCGATCTGTTTTCGCTGTTGTTCGGTCAGGTAAAAGCAGTCCATGAAAATGTAGATCTTGTAATCCTGTTCGGCTATTGCCTCCAGGTCGTCAATGAGGTACCAGTCAAACGGGGCCCCGGTGCGGTAGAACTCCGCCATCTGGTCGTGGTAGAGCCCGTACGAGATCTCGTTGTCTGGTGATTCGCGATAGCCGAGATAAAATTCACTTTCCGGCGCGGAGATAAGCGCGACCTGGGCGTTTCTTTTGCGGGAATGCTTCAGGGATGTATCGGCCCATTTCTTCATTCGGCCGATGGTGTCGATCAGTGTCTCGTCCTTGAACCATCCGCCTTTAAGATCCATGTACCATAGTCCGGTACCGTGTGTAGCGGAGTTGCCGAACTCACGGTAGAGCAGTGCCTGCGACTCTTCGACGGTGTTGACATGGCAGCGGTGGTCCGGGTTGGCCTTTCTTTTCTCAAGGTGGGTTTGGTCGTCACCTTCGTCGAAAAACAACTTGCCATGCAGGGCGGTGCTGGAAAAGTACTGTCGCATTTCAGCGTCTTCGCCCAGGGCGCGACGATAATATGTATGTGGTGCCGAAAGCATATCCACGCTGTCCAGCCGCAATAGTTTGCTGATTCCCCTGTGGTCCGATTCGATGGGCCAGTTTTCATCCTGCGTATATCCGTAGAACACCATGGTAAGCAGGTTTCCTTTGCTTTCTTCCTTAACGATCTTGCAGAAATGGTCGATCAGTCGGACAACAACCTGGTTGTGGCATTCGAAGTAATCCATTACAGCCCGGGATCTGGCAGGATCGCGCCATGCTCCAGCCGTTGTCTGGATCCTCTGCTCGACGGTTGGAACCTGGACGGTGTTAAAGGTCAGAGTTTTGTCGTTCCAGTTTTTTTGCAGGCGCGAAACATCATTGCCGTACTTTGTTTTGAGATAATCGATCAGAGCCAGCCGCATCGGTTCGGAAACGTCGGAACCGGCCGGGCGGTTCTTCTGAGGGCAGAGAGCATCCCAGTAAAAGCTTTCGCCCCATGGGCCGCTGGTAACATGTACTCCCATCATCTGTTTCCCATAGTCAGCGTCGATCATGTGACGGACCGCCTGTCGGTATGCGCGACCGGTTTCGTTAAGGTATTTCTGCGACGCCATTGATTCCCGTGGTGATTTCAGCTCGCCCTTCGAGAAGGCACAAAGCTCACCGGGGTTTGCCTTGACCCACCATTCGGGAGCGGTTGTGAATACACGTGGCAGGAAATACGCTTTTGGATTGTATGAAAGCAGTTTCCGGATTTCGCAGTCCTGGAATTCCGTGGTTACGCTGCCGTCAGCCTTCCAGTAGGGGTGTTCATAATGTTGAAATGAACCGAAAAAACTGAAAAGGCCCATCCCTGCATTTGAGAACTTTTCAATCTCGTATTGTTCGGGCTTCCACTGCCAGAACATCATGGGGGTGACAGGTTGATTGTCTTTCCAGAGTGTCGGCGTGCCACGCCAGTCACGGACATCCCATTGAGCCGGTGTCCACGATGAGAGCATTACCACGCTTAATATTCCTGCAGCAGTTGTGCGTATCATTCTCATGACTCTATTTTCCTGTTTGGTGAAGGCCCTGCTAATGAATGTCACTTTAGGCAGGTTGTACAAAAGAAACTAGTACGTTTTGCGTAATAATTATTCTAGGTATTGCGCAGAATGACTTTGACTTATTTTTGCCGATTTCAGACTCTGAAACGCAGGGGTTTCGATATGTCACGCATGTTGAAGAAAATACCGCAGGTGGCAGTACTGCTGCCGACGTCTGTAAAGGTCAGCCGGGATATGCGACGCGGTATTCTGCAGTACGTCTACCGCCACGGTCCGTGGGGACTCCATATCATCGAGGGCCGCAATGGTGAGCAGAAGCTTGTCCGCATGAAAGAGTGGGGCTGTACAGGTATTATAGGGCGTTTATACACGCCGGAACTGGTTCGGATAGCAGGACGGGCCGATGTACCCCAAGTGCTGGTAGACCCGGAAAAAGTTTTCCAGCATTCCGGTCATCAGCTTGCCCTGCACAGTATAGTCCGCAGTGACACTGTTGCAGTAGGTCGCATGGCCGCGGAGTATTTTCTGAACCGCAAGTTTATTCATTACGCGTATGTCGGCGAGGTCCGGGGGTTTGGGTGGTCGGTCAAGCGTGGGGAGGCTTTTGCCGCAGTGGTACGTAAGGCCGGTTTTGACTGCCACATTTACGGCGCATTGTCCAGGGAAGAACAGAAGGATGCAGGCCGCGAGCGTGACCGTCTCTGCGCATGGCTGCGCGGTCTGCCAAAGCCGGTAGCGCTGTTGGCCGCCATGGACAACCGCGGACGGCAGATCATGGATGCCTGTGCCTGGGCAGGAATTGGCGTGCCACGCGACATAGCGGTTCTCGGGGTGGATAACGATGAAGATCTTTGTGAAACCACGAACCCTCCGATGTCCAGTATTCTTCTTGATGCGGAACGTGCAAGTTACGAGGCTGCACAGTATCTCGATGACTTGATGCGCCATGCCACACGAAAAAGGAAGGTCATCATTTATGGTCCTGAACGTGTGGTGTCGCGCCGTTCTACCGAGGCGACACAGATTGCCGACATTGTGGTGGTTCGGGCACTGGAATTCATTACCCTCAACGCCTGCTCAGGCATTAATGTGCCGGACGTGGTGCGACATGTGAAGGCTTCGCGCCGTTTGACTGAGATACGGTTCCGTGAAGCGTTGGGCCATACGATTCTGGAAGAGATATTACGCGTGCGGATGGAACGGGTGTGTACGCTCCTGAAGGAAACAAATCTGCCGATAGGTGAGATTACCGGGATTTGCGGGTTTGAATCGGAAAGCCATCTCGGCGTGGTATTCCGTCGGCGTTTCGGCAGCACCATGCGCGATTATCGCAAGAGTCGGCATATTCAGACTTCCAACTACTGAATGGCATAAATAAAATAGAACAGTTAAGGTGACGGACCATGTTGAAAAATCAACTCAGCGTTTTTGTTAGGTTTTCGTCGATAATGGAGTCATGTTGTTTTGCGGTATGAACTTGCGAGCTTGGTTATCGCTCAGGAATCAGGCCCTGGAACCCGCCCCGGGAATGACCGCCTTGGGTATTCCCGCCTGCGTGCACGCCTTGCCCAGCACAAAAAGACATGCATTCATGGCTCAAACCAATTTTGAGATAGGTTCTAGTAAAGCATTTCTCGTTATTTTACTTCGAATGTGTAATGCCCGGAGCCTATCCTGAAAGCCATGCGGTCACAATCGGACTGAACTGGCTTAATGTCAGTCACTACATTATTCGCATCAGGCTTAACCGGCAGGTAAACCATGGCGCTGGTATTAACGGGCGCTTCGACTTCTAGTTTGAATTTACCGCCTTCCTTTTTCCATCTGCTGCGGATCATTCCGTAAGGTGAATCGTGTTCCGCTTTCACCCAGCCAAGTTTTTCAACTGGATCGGGCCGGATGATGAACGTCTTAAAGGCGATAGCGTTGGGATCCACCTTCTCGGCAATTGTCGAAACGCTGTCAGAGAGCCGGATACCACCAAGATACTGGTAGAGCCAGGCCGAGAAATCGCCGAACATTATGTGATTGCGCGATGAGCCGTCACCCCAGTCTTCCCAGAGGGTGGTAGCCCCGCGCCTTAGCCATCGACCGTAAGATGGTTCTTCGTCCCTGCAGAGCATGGCAAAGGCCAGGTCGCTGCGTCCTGCATTACTGAGCGAACGGAAAATATATTTTGAACCAAGAATGCCGAAGTCTGGCGCTGCCTTGGTCTGCTCAACGGACTCAATCAATTTGGCTTCAGCTTTTGCCCGTTCCTCTGCCGGCACAAATCCCTGGTGCAGGGCACAGCTTTGTGCTGTCTGGCTACCGATGGAGTAAACGCCGTTGCCTTTGTAGAGATGACGATTAAATGCATCGCGAATCGATACGGCCAGGTTTGCATATTTCTTTGCATCGTCGGTTTTGCCGAGCAACTCTGCCGTTCTTGCCACGATTTGTGCATCAAGATGATAGTAGCCTGTGGATGTGACATCAACCGGGGTCTTGCTTTTCACGGGGATCCAGTCGCCGAGGCCGTGCGAGGCAATGCCGTCTTTGGCGCGGGACGTTATGTAGTCCACATATCTGGCCATTGCCGGGTATGCTTCTTCCAGGATGCGCATGTTACCCTGATAAACGTAGAGCATCCATGGAACGATCACCAGCGCGCTGTCCCATGCAGGTCCGTTACCCCACTTGTATCCCCATCCGCTGGACGGCACTATACCGGGCAGGTTACCGTCTGCCTGCTGTTCATCTATAAGGTCTCCTATCCACTTTTCATAGGCTGCCGTGTTCTGGAAGTTGTACATTCCCTGTTCGGATGCCAGCGATGCATCACCTGTCCAGCCGTTCTTCTCGCGGTGCGGACAGTCGGTAGGATATCCATTTGCAAAGTTACCGCGATAGGCCCAGAGGGTTGCCAGCTGTAGCTTGTTGATCAGCTCATTGTCACACGCGAACGAGCCCGCCATGGAAAAGTCGGTGTGTACTACGCAGGCCACCACGGTGGCGGCTGTTGGCGCTGCTTTCAGTCCGCTGATTTCCGCGTACTGGAAGCCGTTGTAAGTGAAACGCGGTTCATATACCTGTTCGCCGCTGCCATCACAAACGAAACGGTCTGTCTGGAAGAATCCACCAGGCAACACGCGGAACGAAGCCGGGTAGCGGAAATGCGCGTCGATAGGTTTCATATCGACACTGCCATCTTCGCTGATCCGTTCGCCGTACCGAATTGTGATAACGTCTCCGGCTTTCTGTCCCTTGATCTTCAGGCGAATCCAGCCTGCCATGTTCTGGCCGAAATCAACCGTCCACGTACCTGGACGGACTTCGCGCACGGCTACCGGCTTGAGAGTTTCTGCGATTACGCTTGGCGGCATTGCCGCGGCGGTCAATTTGCCGGCAGGTGCCGGAACAATTTCGGCCATTACTGTCTGCTTTGCCAGGTCAGGCGCGTTTGGCGGCTGAATGCCGATCACTTCGCCCTCGCGAATGCAGTCGAAACCGAGCGGGCTTGCAACCTGCCGCCAGGTGTTGTCCGAAACAACGGTTTCCTTTGAACCGTCATCATATACCAGTTCAAGCTGCGCGATCATGCGCGGGAAGTCGCGCCATGGAGCATTGTCGAAGTTCCAAACCGCAACGCTGCGCACATCGTACCAGCCGTGGCCAAGAAGCACGTTTATGCGGTTCTCGCCCTGTTTAACCTGTTTTGTAAGGTCATATGTGGAGTAGAGTACGCGCTTGTCGTATTTCGTTGGAGATGGGTCGAGTACTTTGTTTCCGATTCTTTCGCCATTCAGTCTCGCCTCGTAGAAACCGACACCAGTGATATGGAGGGTGGCTTCTCTTATGGCTTTTTTGGCTGTGAATTGCTTTTCGAAAGC
>MHBM01000062.1:0-7461 GCA_001804885.1 Lentisphaerae bacterium RIFOXYA12_FULL_48_11 | reverse complement strand
CCCCAGGGCTGGCAATCCGCGTCGCCTACCGCGACAGCGGCTTTCCAGTTCTCTGAAGCAAAGCTGTCTACTGTTTCGTTCCAGCCCTTGGGTGCCTGGGCTGACGTTACCCAGCTTGCGTCGGTGATTACTGTTGCATTGTTTGCAAGCTTCAGTATTGCCAGAAGCCCGGTAGGGCCGACTTCCTTGTTCTTGACCACAGCTGCGATCAAGTTACGCCCGGGTTTGACGAATTTCGAGACATCAACGAAACGTATCCAGCGGTATTCGTTAATGTGTCCCCACGTTTTGGTTGCGAGCTCTCCGTTGATAAAGACTTCGTATTCGTCATCCGCTGTAAGCGCGAGCATTACGGGTTTATTGCCGGTATCCTGCGGCGCATCAAATATTTTCCGGAAATAGCGCTTTCCGGCGGCCGCCTTGTCGATACTATCCGCGTCGCCAGTCCAGATCCATTTTGCGCCGGCAAGGTCACAGTCGGGCCTTGTCGAAGCATTCGCACCTATCCATTTTGCGCGCCAGCCTGCCGGCTTCATGATTCCCATGATCCAGTATCCCGGTGCACTCCACGTTGAAGGCTTGTCGCCCATGTTGTCCCAGGCGCGTACCTTCCAGAAACAGCGCTGTGAAGTTGTCAGAGGTGTTCCTTTATAAATGACGTTGACTGACTGTTCGGAAACCACGCGACCGCTGTCCCAGAGATCGCCTTTGTCTGCGCGCAGTTTATCCAGGCTTGTTGCGACCAGTATCTGGTAGGCGGTCTGCTTTAGACCACGCGCCTTCAAGTCTGAGGTTGTCAGTTTCCAGCTTAAGCGCGGTGCGGCGCAGTCGAGGCCTACAGGGTTTTTCAGGTACTCGGTGGTGAGGGAATCCGGAGCGTTCAGTGTCGCGCCGCCGTTATTCTTGAGTCCGTATACGCATCCTGCTGCTACCAGCAGAAAGCATCCTAATATTAATTTCTTCATCTGCGTGTCCTCCCGATTGTTACTGGAATGGTTATAAATTTAATGCGAGGTAATGTACCTGACGACTGCCACGTGCTTCAATCCAAAAGGTTTTATGATTGGTGAGGAAATCGATCATATTTGTGGTTGGGAGGAAGAGCAGATTAAGCGAAGATTTGTAACCACAGATGGCCAACACTGATTAACACGGATTTTACGGAATGTGGTAGGGACGACTCGCTGAGTCGTCCGCGGATGAGCCAGCGGCTCATCCCTACCTAACGATATAGGTTGTTCAGGCATCGAAATGCAAAACACGGTTTACACCGCGATGCGGCATCGCGGAATTTTAGACGGGTAGGGACGACCCGCCGGGTCGTCCATGGATGAGTCAGCGACTCATCCCTACCATGAGGAAAAGGATTGATTTCCGCCTGGTAGGGATGACCGGTCCAGTCGTCCTGAAAATGGCATGTTATCCAACCCTTATTTCTGTTGATGGTAGGGCGCGGCTGCCAGACGCGCCGCTTAATTTGTTAACAATTTCGGCGGGTCCATCGGCCCCGCCCTACCTTAAATCGTCGATAAATTCTTTTTTGCAACATGGATAAAACAAATATTACCTTACCAGAAAAGAGGCGCGCAGTGCATTGACGTTATTATCATGTGGACAGTCATGCCGGTCTTAATATAGAAAGCAGTTATATGGAGGATATATTGTTATGAAAACTTCGTTGTTTGTGCCCGTATTTGTTGTGGCTGGTTGTGTTTATCTTGCTGGTTATGCTGCAGCTCAGGATGTTGCCGGCGTCAAAATAACAGAGGCTAACGACAGGGTCAGGGTCGAGATCAACGGCAAACTGTTTACCGAGTATAATTATAAGAATGTTCCGCGCCCTTTCTTTTATCCGGTCGTGGGTCCGACGGGTGTTGGCGTTACAAGAAACTGGCCGATGAAGCAGGAAGGGGTGGAGAATGAAGATCATGATCATCCGCATCACTGCGGGGTATGGTTCACGCATGGAGCGGTGAACGGACTTGATTTCTGGGCAAACGGCAAAAAAACGCAGATTGTGCATGACAGGATTCTTGAAATGAAATCGGGCAGGACCGGGGTTTTGAAAACAACCAACAAGTGGATTGGCCCGGATGGAAAAGTTGTATGTACCGATGCCAGGACTTATCAATTCAGTGCGGGTGATGATTGCGGCATGATTGATTTTGAAGTTGAGCTGAAGGCATCCAATGGTGAAGTTGTCCTTGGAGATACCAAGGAAGGATCGATGGCGGTTCGTGTTCTGCCTGTGATCAGTGTGAAGGGAAAGGGTGGGAAGGGGTGCCTGGTGAACAGTGTGGGAGATAAGGGGCTTGCTGCCTGGGGTAAGCGGGCTGAGTGGTGTGACTACAGCGGCCCGATCGAAGGACAGGTTGTTGGCATAACGATTTTTGATCATCCGTCAAATCCCCGGCATCCGACATACTGGCATGCCAGGGACTATGGACTGATGGGTGCCAATCCGTTCGGGATAAGTTATTTTGAGAAGAAGCCGAAGGGAACCGGGGATATGAAGATTCCGGCAGGTGGTGATGTGACGTTCCGTTACAGGATTTTCCTGCACAGGGGTGACGACAAGACCGGCAAAGTGGCTGAGCATTACAAGGAATATGCCGGGAAATAGAAGAGATTGCCGAATTACGATTGCCGAATGCCGACTGATGGATTGGAAGAAAAGAAAGAGGGATCCGTCGTCGCAGGGATCCTTTCCGCGTCGAATAGGATGCTATGCGGGACAAGATGACGGACACGTGAGCCTGAGGTTAGGAATTTAACCAGATTTAACCACGAAGTCACAAAGGTCACGAATAAGAAATATCGATTGCGAATTGAAAAGACGGATTAAGCGAAGATTTGTAATTTGGTAGGGTCAACCATATCATCCCGTCATTTGACAAGTTACTGGTTTATGTCGGAAGTCCGGAGTATAAAAAAACAACATTTCTTTTGGTCGAAAACATGATAACTTAAGGCAATGTTGTGTTTGATAGTTTCTCTGTTCAATTTCAAGAATTGATGAATAAATGACCAAAGAGCAATTGAAACAAATGGAGGCGGATCTCTGGAGCGCTGCAGACAACCTCCGCGCAAATTCCGACCTGAAATCCAGTGAATATTCAATACCGGTGCTGGGCCTTATCTTCCTGAAGTTTGCCGATAACAATTACCGCCGGCATGAAGCGGAAATCCTCGCTGAATACCAGAAGCTCAAGGGGACACGGCGCGAAAAGAAGATTTCCGATATTGCTATTGAAAAGTGCGGTTTCTATCTGCCTGATCATGCCCGCTACGATTACCTGCTGAAACTTCCCGAACAGAAGGAGATTGCCAAGGCGCTCAAGGAAGCCATGAAAGCCATTGAGGAATACAAGCCGGAACTCGAAGGCGTTCTGCCCAAGGATGATTTCTTCCGCCTTACCCGCGACGAGAAAACAAGGACCATTCCTAACGAACTTCTGAAAAACTTCTCGAACATACCCGCGGATGCAACCGGTGACCTTT
Organism: Lentisphaerae bacterium RIFOXYA12_FULL_48_11; assembly: GCA_001804885.1. Classification (GTDB taxonomy): domain Bacteria; phylum Verrucomicrobiota; class Kiritimatiellia; order UBA8416; family YA12-FULL-48-11; genus YA12-FULL-48-11. The sequence goes on along the minus strand of MHBM01000062.1, from coordinate 3,960 downwards.
TTGGCCAGATTTATGAATATTTTCTCTCGGAATTTGCCCGGAATGAAGGCCAGAAAGGCGGTGAGTTCTTTACGCCGCGTTCGGTGGTGCGGCTGATGGTCGAGATGATTGAGCCGCATGGTGGCAAGGTGTTTGACCCGGCCTGCGGTTCGGGCGGCATGTTTGTGCAATCGAAACACTTTATCGATGAACACCGCAAGGAGCTGTCAAAGGATGTGGACAGTGATGTGTTTGTCTATGGCCAGGAGAAGACGCAGGAGACAGTCAACCTCGCCAAGATGAATCTTGCGGTGAACGGTCTGCGCGGTGACGTTAAAAAGGCCAACACCTACTACGAGGATCCTCACGGTAGTTTTGGCACGTTTGACTATGTCCTGGCCAATCCGCCGTTCAACGTGGATGACGTCAGTCTGAGCAGTGTCGAGAAGGACAAACGGTTCAACACTTATGGTATCCCGCGTAATAAATCCAAGGCCAAGAAAAAGGACCAGGGCAAGGAGACTGTGCCCAACGGCAATTACCTGTGGATTAATCTCTTTGCCACGTCGCTGAATAAGAATGGAAGGGCGGCGCTGGTGATGGCAAACTCGGCCTCAGATGCACGACATTCCGAGGCTGATATCCGCAGAACGTTGATCGAGAAGAATCTTATCTCTGCCATGCTGACATTGCCATCGAACATGTTCTATACTGTGGCTTTGCCGGCCACTCTCTGGTTCTTTGACAAGGCGAAGAAGGATGACCGCATTCTGTTTATTGATGCCCGGAACATTTTCACCCAGATTGACCGTGCTCACCGCGAATTCTCCGATGAGCAGATCCAGAACATCGCCATAATCAGTCAGCTCCATAAAGGCAGGCGTGAAAAGTTTGTACAGCTTGTGGACAGCTATTTTGTGGCGGGTATGGAACGACTTGTTGAGAACAAGACGAGGGTGGAGCCGATTTCGGCACAACTGCTGGAAGTGCTGGATGATGATGCCGGGAAGAAAGCAGTAGGTGATCTTGTGAAGCAATGGGCAGGTCTCAACAAGCTCCAGGCCCATTACGAAGCGTATCAGGACAAAGGTAGGGCGCGGTCGCCGGAAGCGAAGGTGGATAAGAAGAACAAAGCCCAGCAGCAGTTACGGGAAGCGTTTGATCCGTTCTTTGTCGCTCTTCACGACGGTTTGAAGCAGTTGGACAAGACTGTACGTCAACATGAGAAAGCGGAGGCTGAGCAGGCGCAGGCTGAACCGACCCGCCTCCGCCAGGGCTTCGGCGCGGCAAGCCGCAAGATCAAGTCGCTCAAGACTGCGCTGGAGGCATTGCACACGGAAGTCAAAAACTCCGAAATCTATTATCAGCACATCCACTGGCTGCAGGAACGTTTCCCCAATGCCGAATACGAGGATGTCACCGGCCTGTGCAAGCTTGCAACACCTGCGGACGTGAAGGAACAGGAGTATTCCCTTAATCCCGGCCGCTATGTTGGCGTAGTGATTGAAGAGGATGGGAAGACGGAGGAAGAGTTTGTGGAGGAGATCCTTGATTTGCGCGATGTTCTGGGAGGCCTAACAACTGCCAGCCGTACTTTAGACAAAGTTATTACCGCTAATTTGAGTCTTCTTGCTGGTGAGTCATGAAGGGCTGGACAACCAAAACTATTGGTGAATTGTGCGATTCAGGCGGTGGAAAGGTTCAGACAGGCCCGTTCGGCTCCCAGCTTCATGAATCGGACTATTCGGCGACTGGAATTCCTGTAGTCATGCCCAAAGATATTCTTAACAGCAGAATAGACGACTCTTCCATTGCTCGCGTTTCGGAAAACCACGTTGAAAGACTTCGGCGGCATAAATTGTCGAAGGGCGATATTGTTTATGGCCGTCGAGGTGATATCGGAAGGCAAGCGTTTATTCGTGATGAGAATGTCGGATGGCTTTGCGGAACGGGTTGTTTGAGAATTACCTTGGGGTCCTCAATGGTGGCATCAGGATTTCTGCATAGATACCTGCAATTGCCAGAGGTGATTCAATGGATAGAAGGTCAGGCCATTGGGGCAACAATGCCTAACCTTAATACAAATATCCTAAGGCGCATGCCTGTGACATTCCCGCTGAATATAGGGACGCAGCGAAAAATCGCTGCGATTTTGTCGGCGTATGATGAGTTGATTGAGAACAACAAGCGGCGGATTGCGTTGTTGGAAAAGATGGCCGAGGAAATCTACCGCGAATGGTTCGTCCGCCTCCGTTTCCCTGGATATAAAAAGGTGAAGATTGTCAAAGGCGTGCCGGAGGGGTGGGCTTTTGACAAGGCGTCCATGTTCTTTGGTTTGGCGAAAGGTAAATCTTATGCAGGTGATGAGATAACTGACGACACATCGCACATGCCTTTCATTAGTCTCAAGTCGTTTGAACGCGGTGGTGGTTATAGGGAAGATGGCTTAAAATATTACTCGGGCCGTTACAAGGACGAACAAGTCGTGCGTCAGAATGATGTTGTGATGGCACTTACAGATATGACTCAAGACCGCGTAGTCGTTGGGCGCGCAGCGCGCATGCCGGACTTCGGTGAAAGAGGCGCGGTGATTTCGCTCGACACTGTCAAGCTTGTCCCAAAAAACATCGACAATACGTTTCTTTACGCCTACATGCGGCATTCGGGATTTGCTGACTTCATTAAAGAATTCGCCAACGGGGCGAATGTCCTACACCTGAAGCCTGAGCTGATTATCAAACAAAAGATCATCATGCCACCGCGAGATCTTCAGGACGCGTTTGCGTCCAAGGTAACTCCACTTTATGTCGAAACGGATTTGATAGGGGAATCCAATAAGCGTTTGGCCATGATGCGTGACCGCCTTCTCCCTCGCCTCATTTCCGGCAAGCTTTCTGTGGAGGATCTTGACATTCATTTTCCGCCCGGGATGGCGGAGGAGAAGACGGCATGAAGAGCGGACGATTTTGGAGTGCGCGGGCTTGACCGCGCTTTTCTGCGATGCGGCTTAGCACGGCATGCCGCCGTACTCCCAAATTAGGTCGGGCCCTACAGGGCAAAGAAATGAGTTTATCGATGTTCACGGAACAGGTAATGTTCACGTAAGCATGAACATGGTGAACATCGGGAGGTTGTGAACGCATGAGCAAAATGCTCAAGAAGGATTACGGTCTACTGGTTCACGATATCGTGCAACTGCTGGAAGTGGCACGCCGTACCTCGGCGCGCGCTGTAAATGCCGTCATGACTGCTACGTATTGGAATGTCGGCAGGCGGATCGTGGAGTTTGAGCAGGGCGGCAAAGAGCGGGCGGAATATGGGGAACAGTTGCTCGAAAACCTGGCCGAAGATTTGACACGTAAATTTGGGCGGGGATTCTCTACGCGTAATGTGTGGCAGATGAAGGCCTTTTATCTTGGTTGGACAATTCTGCAGACACCGTCTGCAGTTTCTGGGAATCCGTCGACGCTGTCGGCGAAATCTGATCTCCGAACTATTGCCAGTCATTTCCCGCTACCCTGGTCAGCCTACGTTCGCCTCCTTTCTGTCAAAGACGAGAATGCCCGGCGGTTTTACGAGGAGGAGGCGCTGCGCGGCGGTTGGTCGGTGCGGCAGTTGGACCGGCAGATCAATTCGCTCTTTTACGAACGCACGGCGTTGTCCCGTAATAAGGCGAAGATGCTGACCAAAGGAACGGCGGCCAAACCCGAAGATCGCATGACGCCGGAAGAGGAAGTCAAAGATCCATACGTCCTGGAGTTTCTTGGGCTGAAGGACGAATATTCGGAAACTGAGATTGAAGAGGCGCTGATCCGGCATCTGGAAAAATTTCTGCTGGAACTTGGCGGCGATTTTGCGTTTGTGGGGAGGCAGAGACGGTTGCGAATTGACGATGAATGGTACCGGGTGGATTTGTTGTTCTTTCACCGGCGTCTGCGCTGCCTGGTGATTATTGATCTGAAAACAGGGAAGCTGACGCAT
>MHBM01000061.1 GCA_001804885.1 Lentisphaerae bacterium RIFOXYA12_FULL_48_11 | reverse complement strand
CCTGCGTAGCTTCATAGCGGAGCATGGGCGCGAAATGCCACCTGCTTTCTCTTTATACCCACAAATATGATTTACTCCCATCTGCGGAGAAGACTCTTATTAAGAGTTGCAAATGTACCGGTGAAGTTGTACATAGAAACACATTGATTCAGCAGGGCAGGGTATCCTGCTCTTCAGCCAGCCGAACAACCAACAAACATAGGGAGATCAACAGCATGAACCGACGTCAATTCATCAAGAGTACCGCAGCAGCAGGGACAGGATTTCTGATACTTCCCAGTGGGACGCGTGCGGGCAAGAATGCACCAGGCAATAAATTGAACATAGCATTGATCGGAACCTGGGGGCGTGGCGAAGCGCATTTCGGGCCGCTCTCACATGAGAATGTCGTGGCGCTGTGTGACGTAAATGAAGAACATCTCGCTTTCGGAGCAAAGAAGTTTCCCGGTGCCAAGACATACGTTGACTGGAGAAAGTGCCTTGACCAGAAAGATATCGATGCGGTCCTGTGCTGCACCACCGATCATACGCATGCATTCATTGAAAACTGGGCCATGAATCGCGGCCTTCATGTTTACTGCGAAAAGCCGCTTGCCATAACGGTGGAAGAGGCGCGTGTTGTGCGTGCCAATTACTTGAAGAACAAGAACAAGATTGCTACACAGACGGGTACTCAGCGCCATTCGATTCCAAATTTCAACCGTGTAAGCGAGCAGATCAGGGATGGCGTGATCGGTGAGCTGATCGCCACTTATGCATGGGGAAATCGGCAGATACGCCGGCCTGGTTATCTTCCTGGACAAGGTGAGCCACCAAAGCATTTGAACTATGATCTCTGGATCGGACCTTCCCCGATGCATCCATACAATCCCGGTTATTTTGCGGGTGGACCCGGTGCAAATTGTCTGAGTTGGAACATGTACTGGGACTTCGGGGTTGGTCAGATAGGCGACATGGGCGCTCACACTATGGATATAGCGTGGGATGCTATTGATGCAGGACTGCCGTTGACTGCGGAATCCAAGGGCGAAAAGTTTAATCCCGACGTAACGCCTGTTGAACTTGAGATGCATTTCAAGATGCCCAAGAATGACTGGCGGCCTGAAATCACAGTATCGTGGTACCAGGGCGGCGCCATGCCGAATAGTCCGAAGAACTATATTGATTTGAACAAGATAGGGCATGGGGCGATGTTTAAAGGAACCAATGGATTCCTGATCTCTGATTTTGATTCGCACATAATTCTGCCGTACGGTAAGGAAGCCGACTTGACTTACTACAAGCCGCGACCAAAGGAAAAACTGCTCCCGCCTGTTGGTGTATTCCAGGACGAATGGATCAATGCCTGCAAGGGAGATCTCAAGACGTCGTGTGACTTTGACTATGCCGGCAAGATGCTCGAGATGATGAATCTCGGCCTTGTGGCATACCGTGTCGGCAAGAAGCTGGAATATGACGGTAATACCGGGCGCGTTACCAATTGTGAGGAAGCAAACGCTCTTCTAAGTCGCAAGTATCGCGATGGATGGACGCTTAACGGTTGATAATGGCATACGTTAATTGAAAAACAACGGCGGAGGAGATTGTTGTCTTCTCCGCCGTTTTGCTTGTTACAGCAGTGGATGAATGAACGGCAATGGAAGTAGTGGATTCAATATCTCAAGATGCTGCAGGAAAGACCCTGATGGGGCATCCGCGCGGATTGTTCCTCCTGTTCCTTGTCGAAATGTGGGAGCGATTCAGTTATTACGGGATGCGTGCCTTGCTTGTCCTTTATCTTGTCCATGAATCGGCTGGTTTAAATCCCGGGCGTGGCTGGTCAAAGGCTGATGCAAGCAATCTGTACGGGTGGTATACCGGGCTGGCTTATCTTCTGCCGCTTGTCGGCGGTATCATCGCCGACAAGTTTATCGGCACTCATCGTTCCATGGTTATAGGCAGCATTGTTATAGCTATGGGACATGTTGCACTTGCGATTTCAGGGTTTGGTTCTCTGGTTCACAGTGAGTTGGGAATGTCGGTCTTCGTTATGGGGCTGGCTCTGATAATCGTCGGGACTGGACATTTCAAGCCAACCGTTTCCGTAATGGTGGGACAGCTTTACGCGCGTGATGATCCGCGCCGTGACGGGGCATTCACAATATTTTACATGGGGATCAATGTCGGAGCATTCATATGTGCGTTTGTATGCGGTACTCTCGGTGAAAAGATTGGATGGCACTGGGGGTTTGGATCGGCTGCAGTGGGTATGATTCTGGGCCTTTTCACGTACCTGCTTGGCAAGCCGGTTTATCTTAAGGATGTTGGCTCTCCTCCCGATGGCAAGCCCAACTATTCGCCTTGGTTTGTTCTTGCCGCAATTATTATTTCGGCAGCTGTTGCAATGCTTTATTATGCCGGTTTTTTCACCTGGATTGAGCGGTGTTCTGATCTTGTTTGCGGGACATCCTTTGCTGGAGTTATTCCAATTGGTGTTACGGCGGTGGTGATTGTCTGGTCAGCCTGCTTCATCAGGAGGCAGGCTCAGGATGATCGTGGTCCGACTGCATGTATTCTGATGTTTATTATCTTTAATGCTTTTTTCTGGCTGGCTTTTGAGCAGGCTGGCAGTTCTCTAAACTTTTTTGCAGATGAGAAGACAAATCGCTGGATAACATTACCTGCCATAGGGTTGTGGGAAATGCCTGCCACATGGTTCCAGTCGGTCAACCCGCTGCTGATTATACTTTTCGGGCCTGTTTTTGCGGCTCTATGGCCATGGCTGGCGCGATGTAACAGAAATCCCAGCCAACCGATGAAAATTGCCATCGCGCTGCTACTGGTGGGCGCAGGCTATATCTTCATGGTCGTTGGTGCAATGAAGGCTACGCCGGTGGCGGCCAAGGCTGGAATGTTCTGGCTGTTGGCTACGTACACATTACATACCCTTGGAGAACTTTGTATCTCGCCTACAGGGTTGTCATTTGTGACACGTGCTGCGCCGGTGCGGTTGGTGTCTTTCCTGATGGGGATATGGTTTCTTTCTTCCTTTGTTGCAAATAAGCTGGGCGGTACAGTGGCAGCGCAAATTGAAAAGATTGAACATGGGCAGATAAATTTGTTCTGGTACCGGTGGTTCAAACTGGGCGGGCAGGCAGATTTCTTTCTTATGTTTGTCATATCTTCCATTACAGCCGGAGTGATTGTGTTGTTGATGACCCCCTGGCTTAAACGTCTGCTTCATGGCCGAGAATAAAGAGCGGGTAAATTGCCTATTCCCGGATACCTTCAAAAAGACGTGTTTTCAAGGACAACCTTTGACCAGAGGAACAGCGATGGGGAAATCAGATGATGAGGCGTTCCTTCAGGGCGGTCCGGCGGAGATGTATTTCGTTGTTCTTGATGGCTATATAGATGGCTTTTTTTGAACCAACTATGCACACCAGCTTGCGGCCACGCGTAAGGGCGGTATATAGCAGGTTCCTCTGCAGAAGCTTGTAGTGCTGGGTTGTTATAAGAATGACAACGGCAGGGTATTCGCTTCCCTGTGCCTTGTGTATGGAACAGGCGTATGCGTGCACCAGCTCGTCGAGTTCTGAGAATTCATAGAGAATGTGCCTGCCGTCGAAATCAACAACAAGCTGCTGTTCTTCGGTGTCGACACGGATCAGGCGCCCGATATCTCCATTGAAAACATCTTTGTCGTAATTATTACGAATCTGCATTATACGGTCGCCGACCCGGTACTTGCGCCCGAATCGCTGGATTTCAGTGCCAGACGGGTTGAGTGCCTCCTGGAGCACTGCATTGAGATTCTCAGAGCCAAGCTGATTCCGGCGCATGGGAGTAAGCACCTGTATGTCGTTCATGGCGTCAAAATCAAATTTGCGGGGTATTCTTGTTTTGACTAGTTCGATCATGGTCTTAATGGCATGTTCGGGATCCATCGCTTCAATGAAGAAGAAGTCTGATTCTTCCTCATCTTCCGGGAGTTCAAGGAACTCGCCGTGGTTTATGCGATGGGCGTTCTGAACTATCCAGCCGCCAGCCTGCTGGCGGAATATTGTCTCCAGCTTCCGGGAGGGGATGGCGTTCGAGTCAATCATGTCGCGTAAGACATTGCCTGGGCCTACGCTGGGAAGCTGGTCCACGTCACCAACAAGTACGAGGCAGCTTCTGTCAGGGATTGCATTCAGGAATGCCGCCATGAGCTGGATGTCCACCATGGAAACCTCGTCGAGAATAAAGACATCTTCCTCCAGCTGGTGTGCTGTTCCATGTTCGAAGTAGCCGGTAGTTGGAATGTATTTCAGCATTCGGTGGAGAGTGCTGGCATGATGGCGGGTCGCTTCTTCCATGCGCTTGGCGGCGCGGCCTGTTGGTGCAGCAAGGGCTACCCTCAGGTTTCTGGCCTTGAAGACATCGACCAGCGCGCGGATGATTGTTGTTTTCCCGACACCCGGCCCTCCTGTTATGATGGATACCTTTTCTGAAAGGGCCATACCCAGGGCCTCTTCCTGCATTGGAGCAAACCGGACCTTCATATTCTTACCGGCCCAGGATATTGCCTTGTCGGATATTATGGGCGGAAAACCGAGCGCAGTGTTCTGAAGCTTCCTGATCCTGGATGCAACTGTTATTTCGGCATCGTATATTGGGGCAAGAAAAATACGATCCATTTCCTGGACGAGTGCCTGCCTTTTGATTTCATGATGGAGGGCGCTTCTCAGAACGTCGGCGGAAATTTCGAGAAGTTTCTGGGAGTAATCGATGAGCTCATCATCGGTGCAGAAACAGTGGCCTTCTTCTGTCAAGGTCTGCAGGACATGGACAATGCCGGCACGTGCCCTCATCTCGGAATCAGGTGGAATGCCTATGCTCATGGCTACGCCGTCTGCTGTCTTGAATCCTATGCCCCAGATGTCGCGGCACAATCTGTATGGATCTTCTGTGATGAGTGCTATTGCCTCGTTGCCGTAATGTTTGAAAATCCTTGTTGCCTGGGCGGTGCCGACAGTGTGTGACTGCAGGAATATCATTATGTCCCGTACGGCTTTCTGCTCGTTCCATGATTCTTTTATCATTTTCCTGCGAGTGGGGCCGATACCGTCAACTTCTTCGAGACGCTGAGATTCTTTTTCAATGATGCGGAGGGTTTCCTCGCCGAAAGCTTTGACCAGGCGTTTGGCCATGACCTTCCCGATACCCTTGATCATTCCGCTGCCCAGGTATTTTTCTATTCCGCCTTCGGTCACCGGTGCAATGCAGGTGATGGTATCTGCCTGGAACTGGAATCCATGCTGCTTGTGGCGGACCCATTTACCCCTGGCTTTCAGGGTTTCTCCTACCCAGACTGCGGCGCAATTTCCTACTACTGTTACATTGTCCTGATGACCTGTAACTTTTACGGAACACACAGTGTAGCCTGTTTCTTCAGAACGATAGATTACGCTTTCGACTATGCCGTTTACATTTTCCTGGCTGTCGTTTGCTTTTTCTATTTCTGGTTGCTTCTTGTTGTCGGCTGGTTTCATTTAATTTCTACATCTAGCCAGAAAGGTGTCTTGTTCACAAGGAAGAATGAGAAGGTCCGTAAAATATGAAAATAATGCGGGTGTATTCCGGGAAGGGTTTTACTATAATGAATTCAAATGGTGAAACTGTCGCATATTGTTTTGTCAGCTCTGTTCTGTCTGGCAAGTCCAGCTTTTGAAACGCGCGGGGCCGTGGATAAGATTGTTTCTTCACCAGTATCGGCAACTGCTACTGCCGGCAGGGTCGTTGTCAAATTCAAGCCTGAACAGGTTGCCCGGTTTCTTACTGGACAGCAGCAGAAAGACCCAGGTGTTGTGTTGTCTGCTCTGGGGTTGCCATCCGGAGGATTACTCGAAGAATCCATGTATGCCAAGTGGGCCAGGCGGGAACGCAAGAAAAAGGGGTTGACGGTCCCGGACGTTGACTGGTCGCGATTAATGTTTTTTCACCTGCCGCCCGGAGTTACGCAGGAAGAATGCCTGAAAATCCTGAAAGGCCATCCCCTGATTGAATATGTTGTAACGGAAACCTGTGCCAAGGGCGGAGAGGTCTATCCAAATGATGAACATTTTGGCAATCACCAGTGGTATCTTGCCGGGTCAACCGGACATATCGGGCGGATAAGTGCGCCTGAAGCCTGGGAGTTCACAACGGGTTCCTCTAATATCATCGTTGCCATTCTGGATACGGGATTGGATACGAATAGTACCTCGGAATTTGTCGGAAGAGTTGTGCCGGGTTATGACTTTATTAATGGCGATGATGATCCAGTTGATGATAACGGGCATGGAATGAAGGTAGCTTCGGTCTTATGTGCCACTGGTAATAACGGAAGTTTCGGGGCTGGACTTGACTGGAACTGTCGCATAATGCCCTTGAAGATTCTTGATATGAATAATTCTTCGAGTTCTGAACTGCCCTGTATTGATGCCATTGACTGGGCTGTTACAAACGGCGCTAAGATCATCAACCTTTCGGCCGGTGGCTGGAATGGTCCGCTTACCAATGATATGCGAATTGCCATTACTAATGCCATTGCCAAGGGTGTGATATTTGTGACGATAACCCATAATTTCCCCGACTATGGATCAATTACATTCCCAGGTACAATGCCTGAGGTGATTACTGTTGGAGCATCGGATACGAACGGACAAAGGTGTGGGTTCAGTCTTTTTGGTTCGACAATTGACCTTGTGGCACCTGGAACCAACATGTATGTGGTTACCACCAATTCGGGCGTCATCTTCGGCCCATCCTGCTACGGTACTTCCTTTGCTGCGCCGCAGGTGGCTGGCGTAGCGGCACTCATTTGTTCTTTACGGCCTGACTTGAATAATCAGCAGGTGAGGGATTTGCTGTGCGCCGGAGCAGTCAACCCTCTTTATCCTACAAACGGATGGGATCAACTTCATGGTTGGGGCGTTTTGAATGCATTTAATTCTCTGTTATTGGCACAGACTAGTATTGCGGATGTTTCAGTAACAAACGACGGTACGATTTCGGTGTCTTGGATTTGTCCGCCGAACTCCAGCAACAGACCGCCGTTTAATGTTGAATATGCTTCCACGTTGACAGGTAATTGGACGGTTGCCAGTAATGTGGTCTATGATGCAACCAATGCCATGTGGACTGATGTTGATTCGACTAATGCCTCGATGCGTTTCTACCGTGTCAGGATGCGGCAGCTTTAACCCTGTCGGTTATACCCGTCACCAGATAATCGTTGATTTCGGACAGACTGAATCACAGGGCTGATAGCATGGTACAGCCGTAGATGAAGCCCATTCTGAACTGGTTGATGGAATAGGATTCGTTTGGCGCATGAATCCTGTCTTCGTCCAGGCCGAATCCTATCAGCAATGGTTCAGCGCCGGCAGTTTCCGCTAGTGAGGCGACTATAGGCACGGATGCACCTTCCCACATGAATACAGGCTCCTTTCCTGACATCTGTCTGAGCACGTCTTCCGCTTTTTTGACAAGTGCCGAGTCCGGATTGAGCTTGAATCCAGGGCCTCCAATAGATTGTTCGACGACGGATAGATTGAGTCCAGTAGGGGTATTTTTTATAAGGTGTTGGATAATTGCCCTCAGGCAGAATTTGGGATCCTGTCCTGGAACCAGCCTGGATGTGATCTTTGCTATCGCACGGGAAGATATAACCGTTTTCATGCCGGGTCCGCCATAACCGGAGTGAATTCCATTGATGTCAATGCTGGGCCTGAATCCCAGGCGCTCTGCAGGCGAGAAACGTTTTTCACCTGCGACTGGTGGGACTCCGATCGCTGTCATATATGTGGCTTCATCGGGCGCTGAAGCGTTTGCGAGTTTCTTTTCACGTTCAGATGGCTCGGCCACGGAATCGTACATGCCTGGCACGGCAATACTGCCGTCCGGGTTGTGGAGACTTGCCACGAGCTTTGCCATTCCTGCGGCAGGATTGGGTGCGACGCCACCATGCATCCCTGAATGGAGGTCATGGCGAGGGCCAGTGAGTGCAATTTCCAGGCTGATGATTCCTCGAAGTCCCATGATAATGGTGGGTGTATCAGGGGCGGCCATGTTTGTGTCGCAAAGCATCAGTATATCAGCTTTTAACATCTCCTGCCATTTTTCCAGAGATTCCGAAATACCCAAGCTCCTGTATTCTTCCTCGCCTTCAATGATGATTTTTACGGTACAATCTAGTTTGTCCGAACTGACAAGGATTTCCATTGCCTTTATTATGGCGAAAAACTGTCCTTTATCGTCCTCGGCCCCTCGTGCATACACCCGTCCATTTCGGATGACTGGCTCGAACGGAGGAGTTTGCCATTCGTCGATGGGGTCTACCGGCTGGACATCATAATGGCCATAAAAAAGAACGACGGGTTTACCGGGTTTACCTTTTCGTTCGGCGAAAACGACAGGATGTCCGGAGGTTTCGAGGAGTTTTGCCGGGAAACCTATTTTATCGAGATGTGATACCAGCCATTTGGCGCAACTGCGGCAGTCCGGCGCGTGAGCTGGATCAGCGCTGATACTGGGGAACGCTAGCAGTTCACTCCATTCGCCAATGAACCGTTTTTCTTCCCTGGAAAAGATGCCTGCAGGATTGAATTTAGCCATCAGCCGAATGTTCCGCCTTTCCAGCCCCAATTAGTTGTCGCCACTTCTGTGAAGGTAAGGTAGATGTTTTCAGGGGCGATATTTAACTCAGCCTTCAGGAGGTCTGCCACCTGTTTTGAGATTCCTTCGTTGACTTTCTGGTTAAGCCCGCCGATTCCACGTACATCGGCAAAGGCGGCTGATGAAAGTTTGCCGCCCATGCTGGCGGTGGTCTCGGCAAGGGTGACCATAGTGTAGGCTTCTGGCTTGCCGGTGACATCGGCCAGTATCCGGGAGAGTGAAAGAATCAGTTTTTCCTTCTTTTCAGCCGGGACTTTTGCGGATGTTTCCATTTTCATCAATGGCATATCTATCTCCTTTTGTTTATGTTTATATATGCTGATTGTATTGACGACGGCTTTCAAGAGAATAATAATGCCTGCCTTCAAAAGAAAGGGGAGAATGAGCATGAAATACAGAGGAATGATGCTTGGATTGTCTGTGTTGTTGCTTGCGGGTAGTGTACATGCCCAGGATGTGGAGGCCATAATGAGATATGAAGTTTACAAGGATGCCTCCGGTGCGGAGCTTAATTACAGACTTTATCTGCCTGACGGTATCGACAACGTCAAAAAGTGTCCGCTATTGTTGTTCCTGCATGGTGCAGGGGAGCGAGGTTCCGACAACAAGAAACAGTTGAAACATTGCATCAAGGATGTTGTTTCATATTCTCAGAACAAGAAAGAGCCCATTATTGTTGTGGTTCCGCAGTGTCCCGAGAATATGAAGTGGGTTGATGTTGACTGGAGTGCCGGTTCAAATGCAATGCCTGAATCTCCTTCTGTTTCAATGAAGATGACAAAGGAGGTTGTTGAAGGCCTGGTGAAGAAACACAAGGTCGACAAGAATCGAATTTATATCGCTGGCTTGTCTATGGGCGGTTATGGAACGTGGGATGCGATTCAGAGGTGGCCTGATTATTTTGCGGCTGCATTGCCTCTATGCGGTGGCGGTGATGACAAAATGGCTGACAGGATCAGAAATGTACCGATATGGGCCTTCCATGGCGACAAGGACACGGCGGTTAAGGTTGAGCGGTCCAGGGCAATGATTGATGCCATAAAGAAAAACGGGGGTAATCCTAAATACACCGAATATCCCGGTGTTGGGCATGATTGCTGGACCGCTACTTTCAAAAATCCGGAAGTCCTGGACTGGTTATTTACCCAGAAGAAATAATTTTTTCTGTTATTGATCGGATAAGTTGGCGCGGTTATAATGCAACTATACAGGGAGGGTTGGTTGGATGAGAATCCTCATTTTAGATGATGATTGGGAGCTGCTTGAAATCACAGCTAAAGTGCTTGCCAAAGCATCTCACGAAGTTGATTGTTCCGATAACGCCCGTCAGGCTGTTCAGATGGTGACGCAGAAAGCCTACGATTTTGTGCTCGTTGACTACAAGATGCCTGAAAATGATGGCATCTGGTTTATGAAGAATGCAAATCTACCCCGTGCAACAAAAACGCTTTTAATAACGGCTTTTGTAAATCGTGATATAATAAAGAAAATGTTTGCCCTAGGTGCGTCGGGTTATCTGATCAAGCCTTTTGATGATGAAGAACTTTTACGTCATATTCACTTTTATGACGGGTCATCATCTGTGTCTGCATGATGTTTTGTTCGTCCGTTTCATCTCCAGATTGACGAATCGCTTCAGAGCTGTCAGTATTCTTCCGTTAGCTCGTCTTTACCAGGATCCCGGTTACCTTGGTGAGAGGAGTTTTTTACAAGGATTAAGACATTGTGATTACAATTATTGATTACAAGGCTGGTAATTTGACCAGCGTAAAGCTGGCTTTTGATGCCATCGGTGTAGAAAGCGAGATTACTGATTCTGGTCCCAGGATTTTAAAGGCTGACAGAGTTGTTTTTCCGGGCGTGGGTGCTGCAGGCGCTGCCTTGCGCACGCTTAATGACATGAAGCTGGTGGATGTGATAAGGCAGGTTGTGCAGAAGGGGAAACCTTTCCTCGGGATATGCCTGGGTACGCAGATAATATTTGAACGTTCCGAAGAAGATGACGGGGTTGAGTGTATCGGCCTTGTGCCGGGGGTGGTGAAGTTATTCAGGCCAGTTAACCGGTTTGAGAAAGTTCCCCAGATGGGTTGGAACAGCGTCAGGCAGGTTTCTGGTCACAAAATATTCAATGGTATATCAGATAACAGCGAATTCTATTTTGTTCACAGTTACTATCCGTCTCCGTCTGACAAGTCATATATTCTGGGCGAGACCGAGTATGGTGGGGTCAGTTTTGCTTCAGTTGTCGGGACGGGCAGTCTTGTTGCAACGCAGTTTCATCCTGAAAAGTCCGGCAAGGTGGGGCTTAAGCTGCTGGACAACTTCTGTAAGTGGAGTGGGGATTGAAAGAAGAATTCAGAATAAAGGCTAATGTGAGAAGGATTTGAATGTTAACGAAGCGAATAATTCCATGTCTTGACATAAGAAACAAGAAAGTGACCAAGGGTGTCAGATTCCAGAATAATATTGAGCTGGGTGATCCTGTTGAGCTTGCTTCCAAATACTATGATGATGGATGCGATGAGCTTGTTTTTTACGATATCACCGCTTCTGCGGAACGCCGGCCTATAGATATAGACATGGTCAGGGAGGTGGCCAAGGCTGTGCGGATTCCTTTTGCTGTGGGAGGCGGGATTTCGACCTTAGACGATATGTCCAGGGTACTTCTTGCAGGAGCGGAAAAGGTATCAGTAAATTCGCTTGCTGTTGAAAACCCTGGGATTATCAAAGATGGAGCAAAGGCGTTTGGTTCGCAGTGCATTGTACTGGGCATGGATCCATTGAAGGTGAAGATTTCAGCCGAAATTCCAAGCGGATACGAAATCACAACCCGAGGATTCAGGCATCATACAGGGCTGGATGCGCTTGCATGGGCTCGCAAGGCTGTAGATCTCGGTGTAGGCGAGATCGTGGTGAATTCTGTTGATGCAGATGGAACACGGAATGGCTTTGAGATAGATCTTACACGGATGATTGCTGATAACGTTGGTGTGCCGGTTGTCGCTTCAGGTGGCGCCGGCACACCTGATCATCTCGTGCAGGTGTTCAGGCAGGCCGGTGCTGATGCTGCAATTATTGCGGGTATGATTCATACAGGCCAGTTTACTATTCCACAGATCAAGAACTTCCTGGCAGAAAGTAACATTCCAGTCAGGAAACAGTGGTAAAGGTTTCTTCCTCTTACCGTTCGCTTTGCTGTCATAATCCTCGACGTGTTTTAACCACCACGGCTTCATGTCTGACTTTCTGCCTTTCGGATCATTACTTGAAGATTCATGGTATTTTTATCAACACTTCAATTAACTAAATAGCGCATCATCAGCAGAATTTTGTCTCGGAACATGAATACGATGAAGGGCAACATGCATATGAACGTGGCCGTAACGTAATCCATTATCATTTTCGCTTGGTGATTGCGTGCCACAAGAACCTTCTGACGGTTGATCCATTCTTCTCTCTCTCTCACAAGTTTGGTTAGTACTGACATTTCTCTGCGCCCCTTTCTTCACTCCACCATGGCTATAGAGCAGAAAGAATGCCAATGTAGGAAAACCCCTATAAAACAAGGGTTTCCGAGAAGTGCGTTCTCATGTGTGAGAAAGAACTTAGATGTGGAGTCAGCTGGAGAATGACCTGATTGATTCCACTAGGAGACAATCACTGCACGACGATCTGTTGTTGAGGCAGAAGTCATGGAAAATCTGGATAAGGCCCTGTTGTCTCAGTCCACTCCGGTATAATGCAGGGTTATGATCTCGGCCTAACAGGGCATGAGCGGCAGTACGTATCAGATTGTTCCCTTGTTCGGGTGGGAGATTGTTCATCAGTCTTTTTATCGGGATTTCTCTGGATGCCAGGAAAGGCAACAGGACATTTAATTCGATGGCAATAATACGTTCTGTACCCAGCAAGGCTATGTTCGATTTCTGGACGGTGCCGGAAAAACTCAACCGCTGCTTCCAGTAACTGATGGATTCAGGCAGCTTGAAAAGGTTTTGTACGTTCTTATGCCAGCAATCAAAATCGGCTGTACTAATTCTGGCAAATTTTGACGAGAGGCTGTCGTCTGTTGTAAAAAGTGAAGCCGCCGCCGCCATGCGGCGCAGGGGTGAATTCTGGGGCCGTATACCTGCCAAGTGCCATGCATCTGTCGGCATGCGGCGAGTTTCCCAGTTTGCCTGGTTCTTCCACCAGTTGTCCCATAACTGGCGGATGAATGAGCGTGTTTCCGTGTCCCATTTTTGTGATACTTTTGGTGGCAGGAGTCCTGACACGCCTGCAAGCAGGCAGTAGCCCTTCAATATGTTACCACTGCTTTCATCCCGCAGAACCTTGAGAGGGATGATTTGTGCCAGTTGGCGGAATGCGATTGAATTGTGTTTGTAGCCAAGAGCGGTCATAATTTCTTCATATAGAATCTGATCTTCGCCGCGTTCTCTGATTGCTGTACCCATGCGGAATGATTTTGTCCTTAGTCTTTCTTCGCCAGCTGATTCAAGGAGCTTCGTTATTTGATCGTTATTCCATCCTGCAAGTATTTCTGCGCATGGCGGTGTTTGCCCTCCGGGAGCGGAATATGGGTAGGCGCTGATGTCAATATTTTCGAACGAAAACCCCGGGTTTGCTTTCAATGCGTTGCCTAGTGACAACTGTATGGTGCCCGCTGGCAGGGTTTCTTCGGGGATATGCCCTGGAAAAAAAGAAATATGAGCGATGATCTTTGAGTATGCCTTGTTCCCGTAATGCTGGTGAGTTTTCCAGTCGGAAGGGTGAATGTGAATTTCAATATCGCCCCGCATCTTGCGGCGGTCCGGTCCAATAACGATAATGGCATCGAGGAAGTCAGGCCCTGCTTCAAGGTTCCATCTGCCCGGATTCTCGACAAATACCTCTTCGCCGGAAGATGCAATGAGCTTTTCTGGACGGAGTGATTTGTCAAACCAGATGCACTGGAGATGGCGTTCAGAATAAGTGAAAAAGAAAGAGGAATCGCGTGTTTCGTGAACTGTTTTGGCTGGTACGCCTGTGATATTTCTGTATTGTTCGGCCCTGGGAAAGAATGATGACAGGACTGCTTTCTTTTGCCTCGTTCCATCGGATGCTTGCATGGCGTACATTCTGTTATTCCTTCTGCTCGTTTCAGAAAACAATCTTTTTTGGGCCAATTCTTGACTGGAGTACAATAAACGACATAATAGCTGTTTATTGGTTTCAGTCAAATGCAGCTAAAGATAAAATGATAAAGGTTGAAAATCTTACAAGGCGATTCGGTCGTACGTTGGCGATCGATAATCTCTCATTTGAGGTTAAGCAAGGGGAGATTGTGGGGTTTCTCGGGCCTAATGGGGCGGGAAAGACAACCACGATGCGGATTCTCTCCTGTTTTCTGCCTGCTACTGGAGGAAAGGTGACGATCGGTGGATTCGATGTTTTTGCCGATTCTCTTGAGGTGCGGCGCAGGATTGGTTATCTGCCGGAAAATGTGCCGCTGTATACTGACATGAGGGTTAAGGAGTATCTTAATTACAGGGCAGTTCTCAAGGGGTTGTCTGGCAAGAAGAAAAAGCAGCGGGTAAAGGAGATGCTGGAAACGTGCGGATTGGAAGAGGTGTCGGGCAGTGTAATAGGACGCTTGTCCAAGGGGTACAAGCAAAGGCTTGGCCTCGCCGATAGTTTGGTCCATGAGCCTGAACTGCTTATTCTGGATGAACCGACCATTGGACTTGATCCCAATCAGATTCGCCATATCCGTAACCTCATAAAAAGTCTGGCACATCATCATACGGTTCTCCTGTCGAGCCATATCCTTCCGGAAGTTGAAATGATCTGCGAGCGGGTGCTTATCATCAACAGGGGAAGGATAGTTGCGTCCGACACACCTGGAAATCTTGTTGGCCTGATGAGGGGTGCGCCCAGGACAATTGCCGAGATCAATGGCCCGGTTGAAAAGGTCAGGGAAGGCCTGCTGAAAATACGCGGCATTATCAGTGTGATACATGAATCCGACGGTGATTGGGGGCGTTATCTCTGCGACTGTGAAAAAGACGCGGACGTAAGACCTGAAATATTTGCAATGGCTTCTTCCTGTAAGTGGATCATGCGTGAATTGGTTCTTGAGAAGCGAAACCTTGAGGATGTTTTTGTCGAGGTCACGACGGAGGAAAAGGAGTTGTGAGAAATCTTTGTGCAATATGGCGTAGAGAACTGGCTGCATGCTTCCTTTCGCCCATCGCTTATGTGACCATGGTTTTCTTTCTTATTGCTTCCGGGAGCACCTTTCTCGTGGGCGTTATCAAAAATGCCGGGAGTAATGTTTTTCTGACGAATCTGCTTTTTGCTTCTGTGGTCATGTGGCTTACGGTCCTGATTTCCATTGTATCTATGAGGCTTTTCACGGAAGAGGTCCGGTCTGGAACGATAGAAATGCTTATGACTGCGCCGGTTACCGAGACGGAGGTTGTTCTCGGCAAATATGCGGGGGCTGTAACTTTTGTTCTTGTTATTGTTGCTCCAGCGATTGCGAATATTTTTGCGCTTGCGGCGCTTAATCCGTCAATCGGTAAAATTGATGAAGGTGCAGTGGTTGGTGGATGTATCATAACCTTCCTGGTGATAGCATTCTGCATGTCGATGGGACTACTCGTGTCGCTCATGACGAAAAATCAGATTGCTGCGGCAATAACCTGCCTGTGCCTGATCTGGATCATGCTTTTCCTGGGGAATATTGTATCGGCCTTTCCGTTCATGCCGGCCAAGCTGGTTGCGTATCTTTCAGTTCTTGCTCATGTTGATGAGTTCTCCCGCGGGTCGATTGATAGCAGGCCTGTGATTTTATACCTGTCTGGGTCGGCGTTTATGTTGTTTACAGCCGTACGGGTACTTGAGTCGAAACGGTGGAAATAGTTGTTCAGGTTTAATTATGGATTCTGATTTTACAGACGACAGGAAAGAAGCCCGCAGGAAGATCTGGTTGAGCCGCGGCAGGAGGTTTACAACAGGTCTGAATGTCAGTGTTTCCGTTTTCCTGGCAGTAATGGTGCTGGTGCTGGTGAATTATTTTTCGTCGTTGTGCCACATGCACAGGGATGTCAGTACGACTCGGTATTATATGCTGTCTGACAAGACTAGAAACCTTCTTCAGAGTTTGAAGGAGCCTGTTAAGGCCATTGCTTTCTTCCAGCAGGGGCATGAACTTGCCGACGATGTCCGCAATCTTTTAAAAGAGTATGGGTACGAGGCAGAAAAGATGGGGCAGTCGAAGTTCGAGGTTGAGATTATTGATCCTGACAGAGATCTTGCCCATACAAGGGAATTGAAACAAAAATATGATTTGGCGGATTCCAATGTTGTTGTTTTCGAGTCGGGTGGTCGGAAGAAGTATGTGGAGGCCAAGGAATTGGTTGATTTTGCAATAAACCTGAAAAAAGAAGGTGGAGTTGAGCGGAAAAATATTGCCTTCAAGGGTGAGCAGGCGTTCTCGTCTGCCATCCAGAACGTAATTCAGGTGAGTCAGCCTGTTGTGTATTTCCTTTCAGGTCACGGGGAGCGTGATATCAATGACTACAACAGGCATTCAGGATATTCATCAATAGCCAGGGCATTAAGACGTGATAATACTGAAATACGCTTGCTCAACCTGGCAGAGCGCAGGGTTGTTCCCGACGATTGTTCGGCTCTTGTGATAGCCGGTCCGAATAAGAAGTTTTCCGGCGATGAGCTCGCTAATTTATCGAAATACATGGATAGAAAGGGGCGGATACTGGTGTTGTTGGAGCCGGCGACTACGACGGGCATTGAAACTTTCCTGGAAAGCTGGAATATCAAGGCGGGGCCAGGGATCGTTGTCGGGTTGAGTATCAGCGGCCGTGAGCTGGTTGTTATGCAGTATGGAGAGCATCATATTACCCGCAAGCTCAAGAATATAACCACTGTGTTTTATCTGCCTCGTCCTGTAGAGACAGAGTCCGTTCCTTTACCTTCTTCCGAGACGCCGGTGGACAGGCCGCGAGTAACTGTTCTTGCTTCAAACACCAGTGAAGGGTGGTTGGAAACGAACCTCAAGGAGTCTCCGGCCCGATTCGATTCCAAGACGGACCGGCAGGGACCTGTTTCCATAGCTGTTGCAGTTGAGAAAGGACCAGTAAGCGGAATTGAAGTGGAGCTTAAGCCTGCCCGGATGGTTGTGGTTGGGGATTCTCTTTTTGTTTCCAATGGCGCATTGAGCGAAGGTGTTGGTGGTAATGA
>MHBM01000060.1:13551-17028 GCA_001804885.1 Lentisphaerae bacterium RIFOXYA12_FULL_48_11 | reverse complement strand
AAGCCTGTGCCGGAATAAAGCATCTGGTTTGTAGTTCGGTTTCTTAATACGTCGGCCGTTTCATAATCCGTCTCGTTTGAGACGTCATAAGAATAATAAGAGGTAAATTCATGAAAGAAAGATCCATTCAATCAACCATCAGCCGGCGGTGTTTTTTGAAAAAATCGGCAGTTGCTGGAGCGGCTCTCGCGATACCGTCATTTATACCTGCACGTGTGTTGGGGCGTGACGGAGCAGTTGCCCCAAGTGAAAAAATCGGCCTGGGCGCAATCGGTATAGGTGGCAGAGGCTCATACGATCTCGGTTGCATGCTGGCCGAGCAGGATGTCAGGTGTTTGGCGGTTTGTGATGTTCGCGCAGACAACCGTGAGAGAGCCAAAAGCAGGGTTAATCAGCAATATGGAAATAATGACTGCGCCACTTATATTGATTTCCGGGAATTGCTGGCCCGTCCCGATATTGATGCATTGTTGATAGCTACAGGTCCTAACTGGCACGGGTTGGCCTCGATCATGGCGGCGAAAGCGGGTAAGGATGTATACTGCGAGAAGCCTTGCACGAAGAATATTGCTGAGAGCCTGATACTTGCGGAAACATTCCGCAGAACAGGGCGATTGTTCCAAGGCGGGATGCAGCGGCGCAGCCTGCCTAATTTCGAATTTGCGGCTACTCTTGCACAGCGAGGCAAGCTGGGCAAACTTACCGTACTGCATGCACACCCCGGTGGTCTTGGTACAAGCACGAGCGGCTGGCCGACTGAACAACCAGACCCAGGCAAGGAAGTAGCTGATTGGGACATGTGGCTGGGGCCGGCAGCCTGGCGTCCTTTCAACAACGATATTCTACACCGTGGCGGCGGATTTGAAAAAGGTGGCGGCATGGTTGGTGGTGGATGCCTTGAGTGGGGGTCCCATTGCGTTGATCTCTGCCAGTGGGCGAATCAGACAGATGACACTGCGGCCGTGGAATACTGGCCGGAAGGCAATCAACTCTGCGCGAAGTATGCGAGTGGCGTGAAACTGGTGTTGCGTAATGACGGCTGGCTCGATTCAGGCTCATGTCCAGTTCGTTATGAAGGCGAGGCGGGCTGGGTGGAAACAGGCGATAGCGGGGATCTTTTCGCCAGTTCCATGGACCTCATCGGAGGGAAACGTCCGAAGAGCAAGGGTTACCCCGCAAATTTCCATGTACGTAATTTCTTCGACTGTGTCAGGTCGCGCAATCAGCCGCGCGCCAATGCTCGGGTGGCTTGCCAGTCGCACATTGTCTGTCATGCTGCCAATATCGCTAAATTCTTGGATCGGAAAGTTAACTACGATCCAGTCAAGAATGAGTTTATCAATGATGCGGAGGCCAACAGGCTGCGTTCCGAGGCGTTGCGTGAACCCTGGAGAATCTGAAATTTCGGACAAGAAACCATGTTTATGACCACAACAAGGAAAATGATTATGAAAAAGATTAAGATTTCTGTTTCAAGTGTGTTTCTGATTGCATGCATACTGGCAGTTTGCAGAATTGCCGGGGCTGCGGATGCCAAGCCGGCGGATCAGGATGAGGCGGCGCTGATTGCCGTTCTGCAGTCTAATGCTTTGCCGCAGGATAAGGCTGTAACCTGCAAGAAGCTCGCAATTTATGGCGGCAAGGCGGCGGTGCCTGCCCTGGCGGCGCTGTTGTCCGATGAAAAGCTGGCGTCCTGGGCGCGAATCGGACTGGAGGCCATACCGGATCCGGCGGTTGATGAAGCTCTGCGGGATGCTGCGGGCAAACTTCAGGGAAGGTTTCTGATCGGCGTGATCAATTCGATTGGCAAGCGTGGCGATGTGAAGGCTGTTGAATGTTTGTCACAGAAGTTGAAGGATGCTGACGCTGCGGTAGCGTCGGCAGCAGCGGCCGCCCTTGGCCGAATTGGTGGAGAGCAGTCGGCTCAGGTTCTGGGGCAGGCATTGGCAGGCGCATCAGCTGCGACGCTGCCGGCTGTTTGCGAAGGATATCTTCGAAATGCCGACATCTTTATCTCGCAGGGCAGAAATGACGAGGCCGCGAAGATTTATGATCGTGTGCGTGGTTTGCAGGTGTCTCGCCATATCCGCATGGAAGCTATGCGTGGCCTGATAGTTGCAAAACAGGCTACAGGAATACCGGTTCTGATTGAGCAGCTCAAAAGTGATGATACAGGCATGGTTGCAGTGGCTTTGGGCCTGGCCCATGAAATGCCTGGTGTTGAGCTGACTAAAGCTCTTACTACAGCAGTCGGCACTCTGCCGCCCGAAAAACAGGTGTATGTAATTGAGGCGCTTGGAGTTCGTCTGGACAAGTCTGTTGTGCCGACATTACTGGGATTAACTCGCAACAGCTCGACCAATGTCTGCCTGGCTGCAATTGCCGCGCTGGCGAAGATTGCCGATGTGTCGGTTCTTCCTAAACTCGTGGAAATTGCAGTGCAGCCCGACAGCGAGACTTCAAGGGCTGCGCAGTCGGCCATAGCAGGTTTTCCGTCAGTCGAGGCTGATGCTACAGGTGTTGCGCTGCTTGCTTCCAGGGATGCCGCGGCTCGGATTGTCGGGGCGGATATTATCAGCAGGCGTGCAACGTACAGCGCAATGCCGGTAGTCGCAAAAGCGGCATGTGAAGATGCGGATCAATCGGTGCGGGCTGCCTGCATCAACTCGCTGCGCGAACTTGGAGGACTTTCTGATCTTCCTTCCCTGGTGGATATTCTTCTGAAGAACAAGTCGGAGGATGAGACACAGGCGGCTGAAAAAGCCATGGCGACCATATGTGGAAGACAGACCAGTGCAAGCGCCTGTGCTGATACCCTTGTGGCAGGTCTTGCAAAAGCCCAGCCAGCCCAGAAATGTGCGCTGTTGCGCATACTGCGTTCCATCGGCGATGCAAAGGCACTGCAATCGATCCGTGCAGCCATGTCGGATGCAAATGCGGAAGTCAAGGATGTCGCCACCCGGCTTATATGTGATTGGAATACTGCTGATGCGGCTGATGATATGCTTGAACTGGCAAAGAATTCAGCGAACAACACCTATAAGGTGCTGGGTTTGCGCGGGTATATCCGTGTCAGCGGCGGCAAGGATGTTGCCGGAAATAAAAGGCTTGCGATGTTCAAGGAAGCAGAGATGCTGATCCAGAGGGACGACGAACGCAAGATACTCCTGGGGGCTCTTGGCGTGGCTGGTGATGTGGAATCGTTTCGGATGGCTGCGGCGTATCTGGATAAGCCGGCATTGAAGGATGAGGCATGTCTTGCTGTTGTGTCAATAGCCGAGAGGTTAAACAAGGGAAAGGCGGCTGATGTTGTGCCGGTCATTGAAAAAGTGCTCACTTCGGTTAAGCAGGGGAAGCTTGCTGGCCGTGCCCGGAATGTAATGAATAAGATGAAGTAAACGGAATCAGGGTGTTCAGCGAGGAGACGAAGACATGATGAAGAAAACAACGGATACAAAGTTTATTAGCAGGCGGCAG
>MHBM01000060.1:0-13441 GCA_001804885.1 Lentisphaerae bacterium RIFOXYA12_FULL_48_11 | reverse complement strand
GGGTGGAATAGGAATCAGGGGCCGGGGTACCGGAGATTTGAACTGGATGATGGGTGAGCCGGATGTTCAGTTTGTTGCAATCTGTGACATCAGGAAAGACCGTCGCGAGGCAGTGAAACAGATTATCGATAACAAGTACGGCACCAAGGATTGCACGATGCACAGGGACATACGCGAATTCCTGGCTGAGCGGACGGATATTGATGGTGTTTTGATTGCCACAGGCGACCGCTGGCACGCACTGGCTTCTGTGCTGGCGATGAGGGCCGGTAAGGATGTTTATACGGAGAAACCGTCATGTATGACAATTGCTGAAGGGCAGATGGTGGTTGAGACAGCGAAGAAATATGGACGTGTTTACCAGACAGGTACCCAGCGCCTGAGTGAACCGAACCACGTATTTGCCATTGAAATGGCCCGGTCGGGACGTCTCGGCAAGGTTCACACCGCTTATGCTCATATTGCTCCATGGGATGCCGCAATAATGGGTAATGAATGGAAACCAGCGGAACAGGAACCTTCGAAGGATGAAGTAGACTGGGATGCCTGGCTCGGTCCATGCCCGTGGCGGCCATACAATTCAAGTTATGTTCACGGCGGCTGGCGCGGTTGTTACGATTTCCACACGAGTTGTATAGGCGAATGGGGTGCCCATACTTTTGCACAAGCACAGGCCGGGTTAGATGCTCTTGACACATCGCCTGTCGAGTACGAGTATGTTGAGAATCCAACAGGTGACGGTATGATTACTAAGTTTGCCAATGGGACCAGAATGATACTATCCCGTGGAGATCAGTACTGGCATGGTTCGTGTGGCGAAAGATTCGATGGTGATGAAGGATGGGCTGCGGCGGCAGATGGTTATTCAAAACCTGATGTCTCGTCGCCATCCATGCTCGCAGATTTCAAGAAAATTGTCGGTGAATACATGGCCAGGACCCAGCGGCCCATGAGTCATGTGCGCAATTTGTTCGACTGCATGAAAACACGCAGGCAAACGGTGGCTAACCCTGAGGTAATGTACAGGTCTATGTCTACCGTTCATGCCGCCAATATCTGCATGTGGTTGAAGAGAAGTCTGAAATTTGATCCGGTCAAGGCTGAGTTTGTCAACGATCCGGAAGCTAATCGCCTTCGTTCGCGCGCGATGAGAGCACCGTGGCAGTTTTAATTGTTGTTGCGTGGCTGCACGTGGTGCAGCACTGTGAATGGGTTCATAAAAATAGGTTACAAGGAGAATGAAATGAGAGATAAGAAAATGTTGTTTGCGGTTGTTATATTTTTGTCTGTTTGCATTTCTTTTACGTCTGCGCTGAAAGCGGAAACTGCTGATGAGCTTCGCGCCAAGGCGCTGGCCGTACTCAAGTCGGATGCGCCGTTTGAACAGAAGTCGACGGCGTGCAGGGATCTTGTTCGTGTTGGCAACAGGGATTGCGTTCCGGTGCTGGCAGGAATGCTCGGCGATGAGCAGCTTTCCCACATGGCGCGTTATGCGCTTGAGCCAATGCCGGACAAGGCGGCGGATGAGGCGCTGAGGGCGGCTCTGGATAAGCTGAGCGGCAAGCTCCTGTCGGGTGTAATAGGTTCAATCGGGGCGAGGCGTGATTCCGCAGCAGTGGAACTGCTCGGGAAGTATCTTTGTAACAGCGATTGCGACGTTGTTCGTACGACAGCAATGGCGCTGGGGCGGATCGGTACGGCTGCCTCTGGAAAAGTGCTGCTCAATGCCCTCAAGGATGCAAAGGGAGATAACGTTACCAGAATCTGTGATGGACTGCTGACTTGTGGCGCCAACCTGCTTGCAGAGGGCAGGGAAGGCAAGGCCAAGGATGTTTATGACGGCATGCTGGCCCAGAATATACCTGCGAGAATCAGGGCTGCTGCTCTTCGTGGTGCCGTGCTTTGCGATAAATCTGACAGCATGAAACTGCTTACCGGAATGATTCACGATAACGAACTTTGTGTATTTGGAATGGCGTTGCGTGTAGCGCTCGAAATGGAAGAGAAAAAGGTTACCGGTATTCTTGTGTCGGAAATCGGTAAGGTACAGGCCGACCGGGTTATTCCTGTTGTCAGGGTTCTCGGGAAACGCGGTGACAAGGCGGCATTGCCTGCATTACTTGAAATGACGAAGAAGGGCGACAAGGCTGTGCGTGTGGAGGCAATCCAGTCCGTTGCAGAGATTGGCGATGGATCGGCAGTGCCTGTGCTTGTGGAGCTTATGAAAGATGCGGATGCCGAAATCAGTCAGGCGGCTGCCACGGCCATGGCCGGCTTACCTGGTTCCGGTGTTGATACTGCCATAGTTAAGATGATTGAGAATCCGGAGCAGGCTCTAAGAGTTAAGATGATTGATATTGCAGGACAGCGAAGGATTGCCAAGGCAAAACCGGCCCTGTTGAAGGACATGTCCGACAGTGACTTGGCTGTCAGAACTGCCGCAGTGAAGAGTTACGGCGAGCTGGCGGGGATGGCTGAGCTGCCTGTCCTGATTGATATGATGACTAAAGCTTCTGATGCCGGCGAAATCGGAACTTACGAGAGGGTGCTCGGTTCTGTGTGTTCCCTTGCAAACGACAAGGATGCGTGCGCGAAGAAGCTGATCGAGGCGTTGGTGAAGGCGGCTCCTGCCGTTAAGCCGGCGTTGCTGAAAGTTCTTGGTGTAACCGGCGGAGCGGAGGCTCTAAAGGCTGTTCGTACAACCGTGGATGATGCCGATAAGAATGTGCACTTGGCAGCGATCAGGGTGTTGAGCGAGTGGAAGACGGTTGAGGCTGTACCCGTGTTGCTTGATATGGCCAAAAATCTTGGCAATGAAACCGACAAACTGCTCAGTTTGCGTGGATGTCTGAGCATGGCCATGAGGCGCGATGTGCCGGAGCAGGACAGGATTGAAATGTGCAAGCAGGCATCAGGTTTGATTCAAAGAGATGAGGAAAAGAGAATGATGCTTGGGGCTCTTGGTTCGATTAAAAACGCTGCATCGCTTAAGTTGGTCATGCCTTACCTTGATAATGAGAAGGTAAGGGATGATGCCATTAATACAGTTCTTGCTATTGTTGAGCCGCCCAAGAAAGGAAAAGCTGTTGAGGCCGGAGCTGCAAGGGAGGCCCTGCAGAAAGTAGTGGACGTCGGGGGTAGTTCCGCGCATGTGGGCAAAGCCAGGGAAATGTTAAAGAAACTGGAAGGCAGGAAATAGGAATACCAACCCAATCTGGAATGTCGAATAATGAATGACCAGTTTTGAGCGGGGATTCAATGATTATAAAGAATCGAATAACACGTTGTGATAGTGTGTGCAGTCGCAGGCAGTTTCTTAAAAAAACTGCTATGGCTGCCGGAGCCATTGCTGTTCCGTATTATATACCGGGGTCGGCGCTTGGGAAAGGCGGTGCGGTTACGCCGAGCGAGCGGATTGTCCTGGGTGCGATAGGGATTGGTCCACGTGGAAGGTATGTGCTGGACAACATGGTTTCCGAGACGGATGTTCAGTTCGTGGCTATCTGTGATGTGCAGCGTTCCCGCAGGGAGGCTGTCAAGGCAATGGCTGATTCCAAATATGGCAATAATGATTGCGTCATGTACAGAGACTTCCGTGAGCTTCTTGCCCGGAAGGACATCGATGCGGTACTTGTTGCCACGGGTGATCACTGGCATACGCTGGCATCCATCATGGCCGCAAAGGCCGGCAAGGATGTTTACAGTGAGAAGCCGTGCGGGATAACTATCGAGCAGTGTTGTGTGCTGGCTGATACAATGTACAGGTATGGACGTGTTTTCCAGGCTGGAACCCAGAGACGGAGTGTTCCGAATTTCCAGTTTGCAGTGAACCTGGCCCGCAGTGGCAAGCTTGGCAAGCTGCATACCCTGCATGCTTCCATATACAGACCGCATGTCCGTCACGACTGGCTTCCTGCGGAACCTGAACCTTCAAGGGATGAGGTGGACTGGGATATGTGGCTCGGTCCGTGTCCCTGGCGGCCTTATAACCCGGCATATGTCAAAGGTGGATGGAGGAAACATTATGATTTTGATTCCGGTGGTACACTTCTTGACTGGGGTGCTCACACGTTAGACCTCTGCCAGTGGGCAAACAAGGCGGATGGTACAGTTCCGATCGAGTATGAGCCGACACCTGAGTCAGTGATATGCCGTTATAAGAATGGTGTAAAAGTAGTTTGCGATTTCCTTGATGATCCTTTTGGCAACCGTGATCCCAAGTATCGCACCTCTACAGGGACATGCCCCATACGGTTCGTGGGTGATGAAGGATGGATCGAAACTGGAGATAGCGGTGAGATAATTGTAAATCCGGAATCATTGCGTTCGAGTCGCAACATTCAGCGTGCCATAGGTACGGCGCCGGGCGGGCACGTAAGGGAGTTCTTCGATTGTATGAGAACGCGGCAACAGCCGTCGGCCGGCCCTCATATTATGAAATATTCGCATATTGCATGTCATGCTGCCGCACTGGCGTGGCAGCTTAACCGGAAGTTGAAATTTGATCCGGTAAAAGAAAAATTTATTGGTGACGATGAGGCGAATCGTTATTGCTCAAGAGCTATGCGTGAGCCGTGGCATATATAGGGCTTGTTGCCCAAATAGCAAATGGTCTGATTTTCCGCGGTCACGGACCGCGGCCACAGAAGAAAACGGCTGTTTCCTCTTCTGTAGCCGGCCTCCGAGAGGTCGGAAATGATTTGGGCAACACGCCCTATAGATGTGACATGGAAAGTCATGCAAATGTAGCGAGGCAGCTAAATATGGTAGGGCGGGGCCGCCGGACCCGCCACTGCTAATATCGGCGCGCCCGGCGGTCGCGCCCTACCTTTTGAAAGGTCAGGATAATGAGGAAATTTAGTATAGTATTGCTGTTTGCAGTTTGCAGTATTGTGGCGGTTGCCGAAGAGTTGAATCTGTTCAACGGGAAGGATCTCACGGGCTGGGATGGTGATACTAGCTATTGGTCGGTCAAGGATGGATGTATAACCGGGCAGACCACATTGGAACATCCCGCCAAGCACAATACCTTTCTTATCTGGAAAGGTGAGGCAACAGATTTTGAACTGACTTGCAAGGTTAAGTTTACAACAACTGCTGAAAGTAAGTTCGGGAATTCAGGTGTGCAGTTCAGGAGTGTGGTTCTGGACAAGGCAGAGTATGTTGTTGGAGGGCTGCAGGCAGACCTGTGTGCCGGACCGCCGTATTTCGGAATTCTCTACGACGAGCGTGGGGCAGGGCGATGCGTAATGAGCGTTGGCCAGAAGGCTGTCTTTAAGGATGTTGATGGGAAAGTCAAAGTGGAGTCAGCCGGGAGTATCGGCAAGAAAGAGGACATAATGGCGGCCATCAAGTACACCGACTGGAATGATTTCCGGGTTGTTGCGAAGGGCAGCCTGATCCAGATCTGGGTGAATGGCGTGCAGACGGTCGAAGCGGTCAATGAAAGTACCAAGGGGCCAAATGGAACGACGATGGCTTTGCAAGTTCATGCCGGGAAGCCGATGATGATTCAGTTCAAGGATATTGTGCTTAAGAAAGAAAAATAAGACAGAAGGAGGAGGAGAGATATGAAGAAGTTGAATGTAGGTATGATTGGTTATGGTTTCATGGGAAGGGCTCATTCTAACGCGTTTCGCAAGGTCAGTAATTTCTTTGACTTGGGTTACAAGCCTGTCCTCAAGGCTGCGTGCGCGCGTGACGAGGCAAAAATCAAGACGTTTGCAGACAAGTGGGGTTACGAATCCATAGAGACTGATTGGCGCAAACTTCTTGAACGAAAGGATATTGATGTTGTTGATATCTGTGCGCCGAATAATCTGCACAAGGAGATTGCAATTGCCGCCTCTAAAGCCGGTAAAATGATTCTCTGCGAGAAACCACTTGCCATGAACGGAGTGGAAGGTGAGGCCATGGTCAAGGAAGTGGAGAAGAGCAAGATTCCCAACATGGTCTGGTATAATTACCGCCGCGTACCTGCCGTAACGCTGGCCAAGCAGCTTATTAATGAAGGTAAGCTTGGCAAGATATTCCATTTCCGCGCAAAATTCCTTCAGGATTGGACAATCAGCGCAGATTTGCCGCAGGGCGGTACCGGCCTGTGGCGGCTTGATATCAATGCGGCAGGTTCCGGTGTGACGGGTGATCTGCTGGCGCACTGTATTGACACCGCGATCTGGCTGAATGGTCCCATAGTGAAGGTAACGGCCATGACGGAGACTTTCATCAAGGAACGTAAACACACGCTGACCGGTAAGGTTGAGCCGGTTGGTATTGATGATGCCTGCGCATTTCTTGCGAGATTTGCCAACGGTTCGCTGGCTACATTCGAGTCAACACGCTATGCGCGAGGACACAAGGCTGAATATACCTTTGAGATTAATGGCGAGAACGCCTCTATATTCTGGGACCTCCATGATCTGCATCGGATGGAGTATTTCGAGCATCGTGATGAAGGTCGGCTGCGTGGATGGCGTTCAATCCATGTAACTGATGGCGATCATCCATACATGGATAAGTGGTGGGTGCCAGGACTTCAGATCGGGTATGAGCATTCATTTGTGCACCATGTTGCGGACTTCATTGACGGCTTGGACAAGAACAAACCGGCAATGCCTGATTTCAAGGAAGCCCTGGTTACGCAGTATATCTGCGATGCTGTCCTAAAGTCCGCCAAGACAGGCGATTGGGAAGATGTTAAGCAGGTCAAGCCGTAAGACAAAGACAGAATAGTATTGAACCGTGGGCTTCTCCGCCGTAGTTTTGACGAAAGTCGGATGAAGGCAGATTAGCGCGGATTATACAAGGCGCGGTCTGGATGTTCCCGGCCGCGCTTTTGTATGTGTATTGATTGGTTATCAGTAAACATCTGTTGGAGGTAACGGTATGAAAGCTGGATTTGCAATCTCTCATTCCCAAAAGGCGTGGGTTGTCGGCAATAACAATGTTGAGATGACAGTCACTCTGCTGGGCGCGCAAATGGCGCCGGTTGTCTTTGATCGTAACAGTCGTCATCCTATACAGCCCTACTATATAAGTCCATGGCAGGGCGAGGGATTGAAAATGCCAGTCCAGCTTCTTGCTCCTTTGCGTGGCGATTTCTTCTGCATGCCGTTTGGTGGAAATGCTACCCCTTACAAGGGTGAGAAGCATCCACCGCATGGCGAAGTTGCCGGGACTGACTGGGAACTGGCTGGCTGTGCGAAAAAAGGTGCCGTGACAACACTGTCCATTATCTGTGCGACAAAAGTACGCCGTGGGAAAGTTATACGGGAACTTAGCCTGGTCGACGGACATAATGTGATCTACTCAACGACCAGGGTAGATGGGTTTGAGGGGAAAACATCAATGGGTCATCACGCCATTCTTGCCATGCCGGCGAAGGAAAAGTCGGTGCTGGTTTCCATGAGTCCCTTCAAGCTTGGGTTGACATGTCCACATCAATTCAGCCGACCTGAAAATGGGGAATACCAGTCTATGGCGCCAGGCGCCGAGTTTAAAAGCCTTTCGAGGATCCCTACGATATTTAAGAATCCACCTATTGCGGACTATTCATCTTATCCTGCCCGTATTGGTTATGCCGACCTGATCGGGTTGTTTGATCAGCCGAAGGATGGTGTATCCTGGACGGCTGCTGTTAATACCGAAGAGAATTGGCTCTGGTTTGCCCTGAAGAATCCCAAACAAATGCCTGCAAGGTTGATATGGCTGGAGAATCATGGAAGGCACGGAAATCCCTGGAATGGACGGAACTGCTGTATGGCCCTGGAGGATGGATGCCTGTATTTTGATGCTGGGGTCGCTGAGTCGGCAAAACAGAATATTATCAGCAAGCGTGGAATTCCAACCTGTCACGATTTGAAAAAGAAATCGCCTTTCTCTCTTCGTTATATTCAAGGTGCTGTCCGTGTGCCGGCCGGTTTTGGCAAAGTTATGGATGTACGATTTGGTTTGGACCAGGTAACTTTTGTTTCGGTAGAAGGCAAAAAAGTCTCCATGCCTGTCTGCCATTCTTTCCTGAAAAACGGTCAATTGTAGTATAAATTTTAATAAAATTTTTCTGACGGTTTCTGTATTACTTGCATTTGCCGTATTCTGCACTGTTTGCCGTGGCAACTTCCGCTGCCTTTACTTTTTCTTCATTTTCTTCTTGCGGGCTGTTTGTCATCAATGATACATATGCGAAAGTGAAACGAAAGTAATACGGAAATATTATGAATATAGACGAAAGAAGAAGAAAAATAATAGAACTCCTGGCTGAAGATAATGATATTCCAGTTTCAAGAATCAGTGAGATGCTGAAGGTTTCAGTTGTCACTATAAGGAGTGATCTCAATTCGCTCGCGGAAGAGGGGTTAATTGTTCGTACACATGGTGGTGCGTTACCTGCATTTCATCAGAATATCATCGATCGTCAGAAAAATATGATTGAAGAAAAGCACCGCATAGCAAAGGCGGCGGCTGAACTTGTGAACGATGGTGATAAGATCATGATAATCGCCGGAACGACGGCAGTTCTTATGGCGAAATATCTGCTTGGTAAACGCGATGTTCATGTGGTTACTAATTCAACCTTGATTTTCCCGTATGCGAGAATGAATCCCTCTCTACATGTCACTTTGGTTGGTGGTGAGTTCAAACCTTCGGCGGAGGGAATAGTTGGTGCTGTTGCCTTGAAGAACCTGGACCAGTTCCATGTTAAAACAGCTTTCCTGGGCGCGGATGGTTTCTCGCTCAAGACAGGAGTTACAGCTGACCTTTTGGAAACAGCAGAGGTCGGGCGTAAGATGGCGGAACATTCGGAGAAACGCGTGCTTCTTGCTGATTCGTCAAAATATAACAAGGCTGGGTTTGCGCTCATTGGCCCTTTGAACAGGATGGATGTCATAATTACGGATAATAAACTTCCAAAGACTGAATTGAATCTGCTCAAGGATAACGGCTTGTCAGTTATGATTGTATAAAGAAAGGTTAATGAAATGGAAATCAGTTTTAGAGGCAGGACGGTGCTGGTAACGGGGGCTGCTGGAGCCATCGGTAAGGGTATTGCTCAAGATTTCTGTGCAAACGGTGGCAAGGTATTTATCACTGATTTGTCGCAGGCTGGTGTTGATGCCACGGTAAAGGATCTTCAGAAGCTTGGCCAGTGCCATGGGCTTGCTGGCGACGTTACGAGTGAGGCTGATGTGGTCAAGATTGTCGAAGCGACAAAGAAAGCTTTTGGTGGCGGAATAGATGTTCTGGTTAATGTGGCCGGGATTGTCGGACAGGGTAAGGTGGAGGATCTTAAAGTCGAGGACTGGGATAAGATGTTTGCGGTCAACTGCCGGGGTTCTTTCCTGTTCATAAAACATGTTGTTCCCCTGATGAAGGAGAAGAAATACGGAAAAATAATCAATTTCTCCTCAAAATCCGGCAAAACCGGTTCTGCCCTGATGAGCCATTATTCTGCGGCAAAAGCGGCGATAATAGGGCTGACCCAGTCTCTGGCGTATGAACTTGCTGATTATAAAATCAACGTTAATTGTGTGTGTCCAGGGATCACAGAGAACACAGGTGTCTGGAGTAATGTTTCTGCCGGTTACATACAGAATCTTAACCTGCCTCGTGAGGAAGTGGTGAAAAAATTCTCTGAAAAAGTTCCTCTCAAACGGCTGGCCGCAATCAAGGATGTGGTGGCTATAACAAGTTTTCTCGGGTCGGAGGGGTCTGACTACATGACAGGTCAGGCGATAAATATTACGGGCGGCAGGGAAATGCACTAGAAGAAAATTGATGATTTTTGAATGCCGATTGGAAGACAAACGGAAGAGGGAAAAGAATGAAGACATATACAGCGAAAGAAGTTGCTGCGACGATTGATCATGCAGTTTTGAAGCCGGTGCAAACGGAGCAGGATGTGATTAAGAACGCGCAGATGTCGATCAGGCGTGGCGTGAAGAGCATGTGCGTGAGGCCGTGTGATGTGGCCCTTGCGGCAAAAGAGCTGAAAGGGTCCAGCGTCGATGTGTCAGTTGTTGTTGGTTTTCCACACGGTAGTAATCGCGCCGAGACAAAAGCATTTGAAGCAAAGCTGGCAATCCAGGACGGCGCAAAGGAAATCGATATGGTTATGAATATCGGGCAGTTCCGGGCCGGTAACTATGACAATGTTCAGAAGGATATTGCCGGTGTTGTGGCCGAGGCAAGGAAATCAAAAGTGCTGGTAAAGGTTATTCTGGAAACCTGTTACCTCAACAAGGACCAGATCGCGAAGGCATGCAAGATCGTGGAAGCGGCTGGTGCAGACTTTGTAAAGACATCCACCGGGTTTGGTGACGGGCCGGCAACGCCTGAAGCGATTGATGTCATGATCAAGACGGTCGGAAAGACGATGGGCGTCAAGGCTTCCGGTGGTATTCGGAACTGGGATGCCGCGGTTGGTTATCTCAACCAGGGTTGTACAAGGCTTGGCGTTGCTTCAACAGAGGCGGTTCTTGATGGAGCCCAGGCAGATGGAAAATACTGAAATCATGCGGGCGATTGTTTATCACGCACCCGGAGATATCCGCAAGGAGCAGGTGCAGGTGCCAGAATGCGGAAAAGGTGAGATCCTTGTAAAGGTTGATGCCTGTGCGGTTTGTGGCACCGACTTGAAGGCTTTCATCTCCGGCAATCCAAGGATTCTGGCTCCAAAGGTAATGGGCCACGAGTTTACCGGGACTATCCTGGTAATTGATAAAAAAGTAAAAGGTGCATTCAGGAAAGGCGACAGGGTGGTAATGGCTACATCCATTTCCTGCGGCATGTGCCATTACTGCAGGAACGGTTGGAACAATCTTTGTGCCGACATCAAGCCGATGGGTTTTTCTTATGAAGGGGGCATGGCTGAATATGTAGTGATACCGGAAAGAGCGATCGTCAACGGCCACCTCGTCAAAGTTCCAGGGAAAATCAAGCCTGAGCATGCCGCGCTTGCCGAGCCGTTGAGCTGTGCTGTGAATTCGATGGAGAACTGTGGCGTAAGGAAAGGGGATGTAGTGGTTGTTGTTGGCGCCGGTCCCATGGGAATAATGAACGGATGTGTGGCCCGTGAATTTGGCGCCAGAAAAATTATCATGGCCGAGGTTAACAAGGACAGGCTGAGGCAATGCGAAGCGTTCGGGTTCGATCAACTTGTCGATCCGTTGACCGAGGATATTGGGAAGATTGTGAAGGATCATACCGGCGGACTGGGTGCCGATGTTGTGGTTGTTGCGGCCCCTGCGGCTGTACCGCAGGAGCAGGCGCCGGCATTGACAAGAAAGCGCGGAACGGTTTGCCTGTTTGCTTCATTGCCGGCCGGAAAATCGAACATCACTCTTGATTCAAGGATTATTCATTACGGAGAATTGCGAATTGTCGGAACAAGCGATTCAACGCCAGCCCAGGTAAAGAGGGCGGTGAAGCTGATGTGCGGTGGAAAAATGCCGCTTGATAAGCTGGTTACGCACATATTGGACCTTTATGAGTTTGAGAAGGCGTTTGAATTAATGAAGAACGGGGTATCGTTAAGGGTTGTTCTGAAGCCTTAGGGCAGGGAGGGAATATATGAAGCTGAATCTCAATAACAAGGTTGCGCTGGTTACGGGAGGATCCCGCGGGATTGGCAAAGCCATCTGTTTCGCACTGGCGGCTGAAGGGGTGAAAGTCGGCGTCAACTTCTCCTCCAGCAAGTCAAAGGCTGAGGAAGTTGTAAAAGCAATAGGTGATAAGTATGGCGTCAAGTCTGTTGCTATCAAGGGTGATATTAGTGAGGGAAAAGATATCCTGACGTTATTTAAGACAATGGAGCGTGATCTTGGCCCTGTTGATATTCTGGTGAACAACGCTGCTTATTGTCCTTCCGGTCCGATTTCGTCCTATACCCGGAAGGAGTGGGATCGAACGTTCAGCATTAATGTGACCGGGGCATTTCTCGCAAGTCAGGAATTCGTAAAGAGACTCAGGTTGCGCAGGGCTAAGGGTAAGATTGTTAATATTGCGTCTCAGGCGGCTTTCCTTGGTTCAACGTCTGGCCATCTCCCGTATGATTCAAGCAAGGGGGCCCTGGTTTCTATGACCCGTGCCATTGCACGTGAAGTGGCGGAAGAGGGGATTAATGTGAATGCGATAGCGCCGGGTATGGTGATGACCGAGATGGTTGCTGGAATCTGGGAAAAGAAAAAGGACTTCTACCTGTCACGTATTCCAATGAAGCGCATTGCGCAGCCTGAAGAGGTTGCAAGCGTGGCAGTTTTCCTTGCATCAGATGCGGCAAGTTTCATGACGGGAACGACCCTGGATGTTACAGGCGGATTAATGATGCGGTAGATGGAAAAGCGATAAAGGGAAGAAGTCATGGAAAACGTAACAATGTCCCTGGGCGTGAGAATCAGGCTCAGCCTCATGATGTTCCTTCAGTTCATGATGTTTGCTGTATGGTGGGTACCTTTGGCGGCTTACCTTGGGAAGATGGGTGTCGATGGAACCCAGAGGGCCCTGATCCTGAGCTCCATGGCGATAGGGTGCCTTGTCTCTCCGGTTATCGGCATGATTGCCGACCGGCATTTCAACAGTGAAAAGGTTTTATTCTTCGTTAACCTGCTTTGTGCTGGATTTCTCTTCTTTGCTGCACGGACTGAATGTCCGACAACGCTTTTCTGGATACTGCTGGCTGCAATGTTCTGTTACATGCCGACATGGGGGCTGACCAGTGCCGTTGCAATGGCCAACAGTCCCGCCGAACAGTTTCCACAGATCCGGGTGTTTGGGTCGATCGGCTGGGTCGCTTCCGGCATATTCAGTCTTGTGGCAGTCAAGTTGATGAACGTGAAAGAGTTTGATGGCACGGCGCTTCCCCTTTACTTCGGGGCGGCAGTAAGTCTTGTTGGTGCCCTGGTTGCGCTGGTTTTGCCGGCAACGCCGCCTCCGGCAAAGGGGCAGAAGGCTTCGATCATGGATTCGCTTGGATTACGCAGTCTGACACTGATGAAAGACGCCAACTTTGCCGTGTTCATTGGTGTATCGCTACTGGTGATGATTCCGTTCGGCATCTACTGGTCGTATTTCTCAATGTACCTTGATTCGATGGGCTATAAGCTGCTCACGTTCACGCAGAACCTGGGGCAGGCTGCAGAGATGGTGTTCATGCTGTTGGTGACGGTTGCCCTCAAGAAAATGGGCGTCAAGAAGGCCATGCTGCTCGGGCTGTTCTGCCTGCTGGTCCGCTATGCTTCTTTTCTTGCCAGCGGGATGTCTCCAGGTCTCGCATGGCTGGTTTATATCGGCATACTTGTTCATGGTATTATCTACGGTTTCTTTTTTGTGGGCGGGCAGATTTATATCAACCGTGTTGCACCAAGGGAGATGCAGGCGCAGGCCCAGGGCTTTATCTTCCTCGTTACATTCGGGATCGGGCTATTGGTGGCAAATTTCGTCAATG
>MHBM01000059.1:4145-17517 GCA_001804885.1 Lentisphaerae bacterium RIFOXYA12_FULL_48_11 | reverse complement strand
AAGCTCCCCGCGGCAAGCCGCGGGGCATCCCGCCAACAAAAGCGGGATCAGCGGAACTCCGCCGTAGCCTTGACCCGTCTTCATCCATACTATACCGTGTTTGCCGCGCCATTCATCCCACGTGCCAAGGCACGGGGCATTTTGGCGAAGGCGAGTAAAAAACTAGCGAATTTCCGCTTGAAGACTTAATAACACATAACACGGATTAAACCGGAGGAATGAACTGATCTCGGAAATTCTCACCTGGACTGTATCTGACGTGGCGACCACGGTTACAAAGGCAATTCTCATTTAACTTACTTTCCAGCGAATAACGTCTGCCCGATTATAAAGCCGATAACAGCACCAAAGATAGCCCCTGACCAGGGGCTGGACATCATGGGTCACCCCATTCCGCACCTGGCAAGGAATTTACCTACAAATCCCCCAACAATAGCTCCACCGAAAGAACATAGAGCAAGAATCACATATACCTTCATAACTAAGCCCTCCTACCCACTGCTTGAGAAATCGATCGCTGGAGATCGCTATGAGTGACCGGCTTGCAGACAACGACATCGACACCTTTGGGACACTGTTTATTTTCGTTCATAATGTCCCCGAATCCTGTAACCATTATGATAGACACTCCTGGCTTCTTCTCTCTGATGGCAAGGGCAACCTGATCGCCGCTCATATCCGGCATCGCCCTGTCTGTAATCACAAGATCAAAGTTACCACTGGAGAATTTCTCGAGCCCTTCCAGCCCATTTTCTGCAAACTCAACTGAATGATTATCAGCCTTAAGATACATACCAAACAATTTACGGGCATAAGATTCGTCATCTATGACCAGAACCCGCATTGCTGGTATGACCATGACAGGCATCTCCGCCTTCTGCTCAACATGTTCATTCTCTCCTGAAGGAAGCACGAGACTGACTTTGGTGCCTTTTCCTGGCGCACTATCTATGTTTATAGATCCATTCCGGCGCTTGACAAAACCATATACCATAGACAAACCCAGACCAGTTCCCTCATCCCCCTTCGTTGTGAAAAAAGGTTCCAGGCATTTTTGCCTTACCTCTTCAGCCATACCAACACCGGAATCGCATACTTCAAGGACAACCATGTCATCATCTTTCATGGTATTAATGGTTATGGTTCCGCCGTTCGGCATCGCATCCACCGCATTCAGCATCAGGTTGATCAGTATTTCCCGCAGCTGGGATTCCTTTGCATTGACAAATGGAATTTCCTGCAGGTTGGTCTCAACATTAATACGAATCCCTTTAGCGCCCATTTCAGACTGCCACTTTGGCCTTGTAAGAATAACTGCTGTTTCAATCTGCTTGTTCAGGTTACCCTTGAAATTCTCATCCTCGGCAGAAGTTCTATAAAACTCACGCAGGCGACGAACAGCCTGCGCCGCATCCATGGCGGCGATCCTTATGTCTTTCAGCATCACAATAGTCTCATCAGTTTTCGAAAGTAGCTCAGGCTTGGAAATCAGAACATCTGCATATCCCAGAATCGGCATCAATGCATTGTTAAAATCATGCGCAACTCCGCTGGCCATTTCACCCAAAGCATTAAGACGTTCATGAAGAATAACCTTTTGCTGCGTCTGCTTAAGCTGTGTTAGCGTATGAGAGAGTCGCACGTTAACATTCCGCAGTTCCTGCTCCATTCTCTTCACCGATGTAACATTATGCACGAGGCCAAGGATGCCGATCACCTCCCCCTGCTGGTTCTTTATCGGCAATCGGTGCCCGGACAAGCAGAATGTTTCGCCTGCTTTATTGGAAACTTTCTGGTCCACATCAAAAGCCGGAACTCCTGACTCTATAACTTTCGTTTCCACCGCCGACGCATCCTGCCCATCAGAAGCTTTAAAGAAATCAGAATCCTTCTTGCCAACAGCATGAAACGCATCAACGAGACCTGCCAGCTTGACATAGCTTCGGTTTACTTGGACAAAAGACAGGTCTTTACCCTTAATGAACATCAATTCAGGCAAACTGTTCATCAAAAGATTCAAGAGCTTGCTTTCTCCTGTCAGAATCTGATTCAAGAGATTATCAGATGTACCTGGCATTACCTATTATACCCCTTCCTGTTCCTTTTCATCATTATTCATCATAATAGTCGCCAGAAATAGAATCTACAAGAGCATAAACGAAGTCTTACTTCGAAAAACTTTACATTCTAGACTTTACTAAAATCTGACTGGAATATAATCTTTATATGAAGGAAATTATATTCAATGCCTCGACTGCTTATAGTTGACGATGAAGCTGACGTTCTGCGGATGCTGGGAACACTTTTCCAGGCCAAGGGCTATGAAGTAGTTGTCTGTGGTGACGGAAACGAGGCAATAGACCTGCTTAGAGGACATGACAAGTTTGACTTGCTCATCTCTGATGTCAGAATGATCCCTGTAAACGGACTATGGTTGCTCAGCCTTGTCAGAGAAGAATGCCCCACATTGCCAGTGATAATGGTTACAGCCTATTACTCAAAGGAAATGGCTGTCGAGGCTTTGCGCATGGGCGCATTCAGCTACATGTCCAAGCCATTCGATACC
Organism: Lentisphaerae bacterium RIFOXYA12_FULL_48_11; assembly: GCA_001804885.1. Lineage (GTDB taxonomy): Bacteria > Verrucomicrobiota > Kiritimatiellia > UBA8416 > YA12-FULL-48-11 > YA12-FULL-48-11. Next base: position 14,951 of record MHBM01000059.1, on the reverse strand, counting down.
CAGAAGCTGCTGGATACTGCAGAAAAAGCGATTGCGTCTGTGCGAAAGTAACAGCTTTAGAACAGAAAATAATTAACCTTTAAACATACAATCAGGAAAATAAATGTCTATGGTAAAGCTATCCACGAAAAAGCTTCACAAAGGTGAGCATCTTTTTAAAGAAGGCGATATTGCCCAGGAAGCTTATCTGATAAAGAGTGGATATGTATCAATATGGAAGACAGAGGATTCACAGCGAGTCAACCTTGCCACCAAGGTCGAAGGAGAGATCATAGGAGAAATGGCACTCATCGACGACACCACTCGTTCCGCAACAGTAACGGCTCAAAGCGATGTCGAGGTCGAGATTATCACCAAGGTGCAGCTGGAAGCCATGTTGTCCAACGCGCCCGAAACGCTATCCGCCATACTTCATCAGCTTCTTGAATCGTTGCGCAATTCAAACGACCTGATTACAATGTATGCTTCACGACCTGTTTCAAATGAATTAAGGAAAAACCAAACATGAACATGAAGATGAATCTCGGCTTTATTGCCACCCTTGCCCTGTCATGCTCTTTATGTAGATCGGACGCAGCAACTATCTCCGGCTCTCTTTCACCAGACTCGATGATCACACCCCCACCCTTCGAGACTATCAGCTTTGGATTTAATTATGACGAAAGCAGGCGGAAGGTCAGTGACAACGGCAGAGAAATAGCGCGGCTCGATCTGCGTTCATACGCTTTCTTTCTCGGATATGACATGTCCAAATGGTGTACTGTTTTTGCCACTGTTGGTAATTCCCAGGCAAGGCTCTTAGAAAATAACGACTTCGGCGATGGCAAGGTCAAATGGTCAATTGGAGTCAACGCCAATCTTTGGCATACCGAATTGGAAGAGCCCAAGATCTTCTATGGCCGTATAAGCATAAAACCTGCGCTGGAACTAGCTCAATTTAACTCAACACTTGATGACGAAACGATAAAAGCAACCGATATATCAGGAACATTGCTCGTTGCTTATGAAAAAGTAGTGGAAGACCCTAAATACAATATAACCGAATTTTACGGTTATACCGTCTATGTGGGCCCGATATTCTCCATTATAAACGGCACTGTGAATGACGACGATTTCGAAGAAAGCAGAAACCTCGGATTCGTCGGAGGAATTGATTTCTTTATAACCCACAATTTCTCGCTCGGGGGACAAATCCAATTATTCGACGAAATGTCATTTGGCGGTAATGTAAGGTACCACTTCTGATACCAGATTCAAGGTATAACATCCATCAGAACAACATGTTGCGCTGAATCATCCTGCATCCTGATTCTTGTTGCACCCGCTCTTTCTTCGTCATATACTTTGCCTGTTTTTTCAGTGAAAGTTCTAAACATAAATAATAACGAGGTAATGTATGCGTGGTTATGCAGCCCTAGTAAAATGTTCATTAATGATTGCAGCAGCTTGTATCCTTTTCTGCGGTTGTACCGACAAGAAAAGAATAGCAGAACTGGAACAGACCAATCAGGCTCTTGAGTCCAGGGTTGCAAAACTTGATAACGACTTGACCCTGGCTTCCAATGCGCTACGCGCCAAACAGGCCGAAGTCGCCAATCTTCAGACCCAGATGGCTGATATGCAGGCTAAAATGATGGAGCTCCAGAAATCAGCTGAAAAGAAGTCGACACCAGCAGCATCCAAGACCAGCACTGGAACAAAGAAATCCACTACTGCCAAAAAGAGTACAGCACCTGTTACCAAGAAAAGCACCACCCCGTCTAAAACAAAGAAACGTTAACGCTACGTCTTTAAGAAAAAAGCCCCGTTGAAAAACGGGGCTTTTTTTATGTCTTGGGATTATCCCGATGCATATCCTCAACCGTTTTCAACATCTGCTGGCACTCAGGACAGGCATTACGGTCCACTGCGACAGGATAATGCGAAAGGAAATAGTCCTCAACATGCATCCACTTCCCTTTGTCAGTCTTCACCCGGTGGCAGTAAAGACATGTCATTAACAGCTGCTTCACGAGACGTCTCTGTCTCTCGTATGAATGTCCAACGGTTATAATACCAGCAGTAATAATTGCCGCAGAAAGAAGACTTACTCGATACAGATTAAAGCTTGTTTCCTCAGAGCCAAAAACAAGCGCCGGAAGATCAAGAATCTCGCTCGTCCACACAAAGCACAAAAGAGCGATAAACGAGAGAAACTGCCACAAAGCCATACTCGAAAATGCATCCGCCTTAGGGGTAGTGTATCTCTTACTTTTAGCTTCTTCCATTTCACTCCTCCGCTCCAGGAATTTCAAATTAACTCGGACACAACACTAAAAACAATACCCTTGATAATACCAACTCTACAAGATGAAACAACCGGTTTTACACAGAAAGATACTGAAAGAGTAAAGTCCCTATCAATCAGCGCTTGGGCAGAGAAGAAACAGCGGCATTCTGATCCTGCTTTATCTGATATTTTTCAACAATCAACCTCGCATCCACATCCGTCAATGACAGAGAAAGCAGGTCCGCGGCTATTTTCTGAAGATCCGACTGAACAGCCCGAGCCTGAGAAACAAGCTGCTCACGCTGGGTAATCTGCTTCTGCCAGGTTGCCGCCTGGGTTTTCGTCAGATACAAATTCCAGCCCAACACAAGCATTACCGCGATCATAAGTATCGCAATAGGCAGGAAAACACTCTGTGAAGAATGCTCATCGTTACGACCGGAAACAACAGGCAACTCTGTTGATCCGGCATTATCTTCATTAAGTCTTGAATCCATGTTATTTCCCTGCCGTATGCTTGACGCTCTTTTCTTTCACCTTGGCTGGCGAAACGACCTGTTTTTCAGGCCTTACACTGACTGGCGCCGATGTGCGCGGAACAAAACCATATTTCTCCAAGACTGACTGAACAGCTTTATTCGTTGAACTGGCAGACACCATGTCCTGCACAATTCTGTTTCCAATCTGCCGCGACACATTACCACGCTCAATATCCAACTGCTGTGCCTGAAGCTTTGCCTGAAGCCTCTCGTTCGCCCTCCCTGCCCCGATAATCCATATTGCAAGGATGAGGCATCCGACGCTCAAAACAAGAGTTACGTTATATTCCCAGTCTTTCATTGACTGTCCTTTTAGCCGTTGACAATAACCTTGTCAATTCCCTTCTAATCCGCAGGGAATCACCTTAACGTGGTTCTATTGTATACAATCCAGTTGTTATCGCATAAGCATCCGTCAACTTCATATGCTTCATCTCGTGTCCCGCCCCCCAGCTGTCAGAATAAATTACTGAGGGACTTTTACTATTATAGCCAATAATCAGCCGCAGATGCCCACCCTTCGCCTGGGGCAATTCCGGCTTTTCATCAACAAGTCCCAGCTGGACTCCCCATAATACAGGGAAACCGTTGCTGACCTTATCCTTGATAATCTTACTGAAACGATCGATCTGGGCGGTCTCTTTCGCGCACATCTCAAGATAAGTATCTTTATCCAGCTCACCATAAATCTTCGCAATATCTATAACACCTGACGTTGGAAGAATCACTTCCGGTGATTTCTTACGCTTCGCCAACCGGTTGTAATCGCGTATCATGCCGAGGAACTCTCTGATATTAAACTCCTGAAGCGTTTTCGTTCTGACGTTTAAAGCATTAGCCATAGATTTGAGGACCTTTACAAGGGATTCAGGATCCGTCCCACCACGCTCACCTGTTGCAGTTGCTGCCTTCTGGGCAAGTTCATGCTGGTTAACATCGACACCATAATATCTCATAATCCGTTCCGTAGTCGCCAGAGCACAGTAACCTTTCTGCCCTTGATCAACCATAGGCACATTGTCCAGATAAACATCACCTTCTGCAGTTTTCTTAATATGTCCTTTCAGCTCTGAATACGCGACATCCACTTTTTGCTCGCCTGCAAATTGTTTCTGTGTTGCCGCACCCTGCCTTCCAATGGACAGGTTAATAAACTCTGCTCTGATCGTGGAACGATTACCCGCTCCTGGTTTCATGCGGGAAAAAGCATATTCCAAGAAGTACACAGAAGGAGCCTTCTCCCATACTAATGACTGCACTTTAAGATCAACCCTGGTAGCTTGTCGCGAAACAATTTCACGTCCTTTAATCCCAGCCAGAGAGCTCATTTCGCCTGTCACAAGATCGATCTGTTTCTGAAGCGTTGCCTCATCTATTTCTCCTGCATCACCGCGATTGTACAGAGACATCATCACGCTCGAAACCGTGTTTGATGAAAAACGGACAATAACCTCCAGCACCGGCATATTTCTGAATGTAAGCCCAGGCATTACTGATCGTGCCGAATCTTTTGCCGTGGAAACCCACCGAAACCCGAGATTATTTGCCCTTTCGGTGAATTTAACAGTATCTATTGTCCATAAATCTTGCGCCAAAAGAACATCATCCAGTTTCCCGCCACCTTCTGTAGCAACAGCATGGCTAAAAGCTAAAAAACAAACAACAACGGCAACTTGAATTTCCAGATTTCTTAATAATTTCATTGTCAGCCTCCCTGAAAGAACTTTGACGTTATATTATCGCAGGACATTCAAAATGAAAGCAGATAAGGAGATCTTTTGGGAGGCACATTATTTCCATCACCCCCAGTATTCATATTGACAAATATCATATTCGGCCATTATGGTGCCTCGCGATATGCATAAGATTTCCAACCAGTTAAAGAACGGCAGAATCCTTGTATCTGATGGCGCGTGGGGAACATTTCTTCAGAAGCAGGGTCTCAAACCAGGGGACTGCCCTGAACTCTGGAACAGTACGCACCGTAGCAATGTACTAGCCATTGCAACAAGTTATGTTAATGCCGGTGCCGATATGATTGAAACAAACAGTTTCGGATGTAACCGGTTCAAACTTGAACATTTTGGTCTTTCCGGCCAGGTAGAAGAACTGAACATCGCAGCCGCAGAGATATCCAGGGAAGCGGCAGGACCTGATAGGTATGTCATTGCCTCAATAGGACCAACCGGCAAATTGCTTCTTATGGAAGATGTCACCGAACAGGAGATTTACAACGCATTCAAACAACAGGCCATGTCTCTGGAAAAAGGGGGAGCTGACGCTTGTTGCATTGAGACTTTCGCAGCCATCGATGAGGCAACACAGGCCGTGAAGGCAGCAAAGGAAAATACCGGCCTTGAGATCATATGCACATTTACCTTCGAGAAGACAATCCAGGGCGAATTCAGGACGATGATGGGCGTCTCCCCTGCCCAGATGGCCAAAAGCATGGTGAATGCAGGCGCCGACATTGTTGGAACTAATTGCGGGAATGGAATGAAGAACATGGCTGAGATAGTAAGGGAAATCCGATCTGCAACGCAATCGACCCCCATCCTCGTTCATGCAAACGCAGGCATGCCGAAAAATATCAATGGGATTGATATTTTTCCAGAAACACCAGAAGAAATGGCCGAAAATGCCCTTGCAGTGGTAAATGCCGGGGCGAATATCATAGGCGGATGCTGCGGGACAACGCCTGAACACATAAGCGCGATTGCTCGTGCTGTAAGAAACCTTGGGAGCAGTAAATGAAAGTATCAAAATTCATCGCTGTCGGAGAGAACATACACTGCACAAGAATATTAAAAGTTGGTGGCAAGTCCGTCAAAGACATGGGTAACGGTAAATATTCAATCATTTATAAAGCAGGAAACGAGACCAGAGAACTTCCTGTACCGGAAATTTTCATGAAACGAGCTGATTGGGAAAACGGGAAGGTGAAACATTGCGCAGTGGCCGCATGGCAGGGCACTTACGGAGATTCAACAGGCAAAGCTGCCGGGGTAGACTATATACAAAACCTGGCCGGAATTCAGGAAAACGCAGGGGCATCCTATCTTGATATCAACATTGATGAATTCAGCACAGATCCCCAGGAAAAGATCCGAATGATGAAATGGACAGTAGGCGTGGTTCAACAGGCCTCGAAGCTCCCCTGCAGCATAGACTCGTCTAATACTGACATCCTGAATGCCGGGCTCGAAGCCTGCGATAAATCACGCGGAAAACCAATGGTTAACTCCGTATCCCTGGAAAGGGTCGATGCAATAGCAGTCGCGGCAAAACATGGTTCCGTTGTAATAGCATCCGCAGCTGGTGAAAAAGGACTTCCCTCCACCAACGAGGAAAGGATGGCCAACATCGACGCCATCATTCCGCGCCTCACAGCCGTCGGCATCAAGATACCGGATATACACATTGACCCTCTCGTATTCCCGATCTCAACCGATGGTAATAATGGAAATAACTTCCTCAAGACCGTTTCCAGCGTACGATCGAAATACGGCGCAGATATCCACATAGTTGCAGGATTAAGCAATGTATCGTTCGGTATGCCGAACAGAAAACTCATCAACCAGGTCTTCTCATGGCTTGCAGTCGAAGCAGGCGCAGACGGAGGGATCGTCGACCCGATGCAGATTAACGCAGGCATACTAAGCGAAATGGATACGGAATCAGAGAATTTTAAACTCGCAAAGGCACTGCTTACGGGTACTGACGAATTCGGAATGAATTTCATCACCGCTTTTAGAGGTGAATAATATCCCCTTCACAATGAAAGCTTGGTCTGGCCGCCCTTCAAACGATGCTGTCTCGGGGAGCGACGTTCCATCCGCCTGAATACTCTGTTAAAGTCTGTCAGATTATTGAAACCAACATCATAGGCAATATCCGTTATTCTCTCGGAAGTCAGACTCAGCAATTGTTTTGCAGCATTGATTCTAACCATCTGGACATATTTCTTAACAGTCATACCCGTCATTTCATGAAACAAGGACGAGAAATAATGCGCAGAGAGTGACGCGGAACGCGCAACATCATTAAGTGTAACACGCTCCCTGAAATGATCATGAATATATTTCTGAGCCAACTGAACTGGAAGAAAGTCCTTTTGACGAACCTGCTTCAGCCGCCAGCTTATTTCACCGAAATACTCCACAAAAAAGGAAAATAAATGCATAATGATCTGTATCTTCTCGAAAGAACAGCACTGCGAGGCATAATAAGCCTTTCTCAGTCCGGCGGATGAAAAGCCCATGGGCTTGAGTCTTTTCTTAAGCCGTTGAAAACCACTTTCGGAATGTGATTCAGGCAACACCTGTCCACAATTGATCGTGGCTATATGCTCACCGTTGATTATCACAGGCATCATAATATCAATTAAGCCTGCATGGCAAAGATAGCGGAGAGGCTTTTTGCTCGAATATGCCTGCCTGAGATGGGACATATCGGTATCATGACAGCCCTTAAGGCCTAGAGGATTAGTTCGGATCAACCGGCAAAGCGGCGTCCATGTATCCATAGTAAAGAGGAGCTTGGTTCTTTTGCCATCCGGAGAAACCAAAGCAACCGGAATACCTGTCAGTTCACGGACAATGAGAAAAAACTGACGGAATTCTTTTGATTCTGCCAGATCATCAAAATCGATAACCGTTCTTTTAGTGATTGTACACCCTCCTCAACCGGAAATAATGTAAGATTTTCCGGAAAAAAGGTTAAGCAAAGAAACATTCATATTTGATAAAGTTTTGGACAAACAATGCATTATAGTTCAGAGAATGCATAAGCAGCACCAAACTCGGAACATTATCAGTAAATGTAAATGGAGAGAAATCATGCAATCACAAACCAACACATCCAGAATACATATCCCCGCCACACGTCGTTCCTTTATTAAGACAATTGGATTCGGAGCAGCCGCTTTAAGCCTGACAAACCTGTCTTCGCGGGCTGGGGAAAAGGTGATCCAGGGTTTTGAGAAGATACCAACAGACCCTGACGCATCAAAGGGCTGGAAGCCCTTGTCGGACCGCAAGATTCGCGTTGGTATTGCAGGCTACGGTGTCTGCGGGTTCGGGGCAGCATTCGGTTTCCAAAACCATCCAAATGTTGAAATAGTTGCTGTAAGCGACCTTCTTCCTGATCGTTGCGCCGGACTGGCCAAAGCATGTCACTGCACAAAAACATACCCCTCGCTCGAAGAATTGGTAAAGGATGACACCATTGAGGCCGTCTTCGTTGCCACCGATGCCCCAAACCACGCCCGGCACTGTATTGAGGTTATGAAACACGGCAAACATGTGGCCACTGCTGTACCGGCCGTGTGGGGTTCAATGGAAGATGCCGAGAAATTACTCGATACCGTAAAATCCACCGGACAGAAGTACATGATGTTTGAAACTTCCTGTTTCCATGAAGATCTCTACGCAATGCGTCAAATCTATAACGCTGGCGGGTTCGGTAAACTTGTATATTCCGAAGGAGAATACTATCACTACTCTGCAACACCTATTGCCTCATACAAAGGCTGGCGGGACGGTTTGCCGCCACAATGGTACCCAACACACTCAAACGCCTACTACGTTGGCGTGACCGACGGAAGTTTTACTGAGGTTTCCTGCATGGGCATACCCAGTCATCTCCAATGGCTGCAACCGGAGAACAACCGGTATAAGAATCCGTTCGGCACCGAAATCGCGCTATTTCGTACCAGCGATGGTGGAATGGCGAGAATGGTCGTAAGCTGGGACACTGCCGGGCGTGGTGGTGAAAGAGGACGAATTCGTGGTCAGAAAGGTTCATTCAGCGAAGAACGTAAACCAACAGCGTTGGCAAATACAGCCCATGGACGTTACGAAGGATTCGAGAAAAACCTGCCGGACATCAATCGCCCTCCGATCCCGCCCAGTGTGGATGGCGGCGGGCACGGCGGCTCGCACGGTCCGCTAATGAACGAGTTTGTAACGGCCATACTCGAGAACCGCAAGCCACTGGTGGATGTGGCCAAGGCGTTGAACATGACGGTTGCCGGCATCGTGGCGCACCAGTCCGCCCTCAAAGGCGGTGAACTGATGAAAATCCCACAGTACAAACTGTAGCTATAAAGAAATGAAAACTGCTGCAATATGAAGGCAGGACGTTACCATCAGTTAAGCGGTTCTAGTAGAATAATAGACCGAACATAGAAACAAAAACACCAATTCCCAGGAAGATGCAACCAAAAGCCCGGCAGCGGGAAGTGCTGGCAATCCAACAGGACATTGCTTTTCTGAACATATAAGGACTCAGGACTAGAATTATTCCAAGCACAACAAGCACATAGGCAATGCTGACCAGCAGCAAACCGTTCTGCCTGGCCACTTCAATAATGGGACAAGGAACAAGAAGCAGCAGCCCCCCTAATGCCCTGGGTGCAAGAAGTTCATCCATGTAATTAACTACAAGAAGAAAAAAAGCAGGGGCAAGCATGTATATCGCCGGCTTGTATTTGTCAAACCATGACAAAGGCGTTTGAAAAAGCAACCACGCAACCCACGTCGTGCATAAAGCAGTAATAATCCATGCCACGAATTTACTCCTGGGAAAGCCCCTTATCCAATCCATGGCCTTTTGCGTACGGAAAATACATGGCAACGACAAAAGAACCATCACAACACCAACAAACATCGACATCATCTGCAAATCGTTCATATCAGCTTCCCGTAGAGAGTTTGCGCCATAACCCGGTCAATCTTTACATTAAGGATATCACCAAGCCTTGTTTTTGAATCAGGCTCGAATATCACTATCTTATTAGTTCGTGTTCGCCCTGCCCACATCTGTTTATTGCGAAGGCTTACACCTTCGACGAGGACTTCAACAGCGTGCCCAATGGTCCGGGCATTTATATCGAGCCCCATTTCATCCTGCAGTACCAGAAGAATCTTGTTTCTACGCATTTTTTCTGCTGCAGATACGTCATCTTTCAACTCAAAAGCTGGTGTACCAGGGCGGGGAGAATATTTAAATATAAAGGAATTGTCGAATCCAATTTCCGCCATAAGTTGCCTTGTCATTTCAAACTCATCGGCACTTTCCGAAGGGAACCCGACGATAAAATCAGTAGTGAGAGCCATATCGACCTTCTTCGAACGAAGCATTTGGACCGCATTGCGATATTCATCTGATGTGTAACCACGGCGCATCAGCTTAAGAATACGGTCGGCGCCCGATTGCACAGGCAGATGCAGATGTTCACACACTGCAGGAAGCTCAGACATTGCCCGTACAAGCTCAGCTGTAACACCCGACGGATGACCTGAAGTAAACCGGATTCTTTTCACACCCTCAATCGAGTTCACCGCTTCAAGCAATCTGGACAGCGGCTCAGAAAAACCCCTTGGCGAAACATAATCATCGTCCCAGACAGGATTGGTTCTTCCATAAGACATCACACTCTGACCGAGAAGAGTAACCTCTTTGCCACCCTTCTCAACAATACTTCTCACCTCTGCCAGCACTGTCTCGGCAGGACGACTCCGCTCCTTGCCGCGAACAAGAGGCACCACGCAGTATGTACAACGCCTCTCGCAACCGAGCAGGATGTTGACAAACGCCGAAATGCCGCCATTTACATGACCCGACAATTCATCCAGATTTTCATCATCCTCACTTACATCAAGAATTGGCCGCTGCCCGCTCAAGACCATATCCAGGATGGCAGGCATGTGGGAAATACTGTGAGTTCCCACTGCAAAATCCAGTAAAGGAACTGCACTGAAAATATCTTGCTTCAATCTCTGGACCATGCACCCAACAGCCCCCACGATTCTTCCAGGGAAGATCTTCCTCTCATCGACAAGAACTCCAAGCTTTCCTATGGCTTTATTCTCAGCCTTACCCCGCACGCTGCATGTATTGACGATTAGTAAATCCGCTTCTGACTCAAGCTTGACACGAATATGCCCATGTCGTACCAGCAGTGCCCCAACAGCCTCGCTGTCACGTTCATTCATC
>MHBM01000059.1:0-4117 GCA_001804885.1 Lentisphaerae bacterium RIFOXYA12_FULL_48_11 | reverse complement strand
TCATAATCACTCACGAGTCAGAAAACACAACTTACCACTTAACGGATGGAATTGCCTGCAGACAATAAAACAACGAATCGGAGAGAACAACCAGGAAAAGATTAAATCAAAGGTGCAGGGCGGACCATTTGGGCTGTGCAAGCGTGCCATCAAGCTTAAATTCAAAAAGTTCACTGATCGGATCTGTCACAAATTGAACAATCTGTCCCAGCAATGTCTTCTTTTTAAGAAGCTTAACTTTAACTTTGAAATCAAGGCCGCCACTGAAGCGGTAAGACCCGGCCCCACTGAGAGTCACTACACCACCTTCCACCAGAATTTCTCTTGAAGATGCCTTTCCATCGGCAATTGCAAAATCGGACCTCGCCTCTGTCTGCGCCAGAAGAAAATCGACACCCGGCACATATTTAACCATAAACGTTGTCAACCCCCCGAACAATGGAAGCGTGAATATGTGACCCTTGGTAACAACGACAAACCCGGCCCCAACGGCAGTCCGCCCATTCCCTTCACCCAGAAGCCCACTGACATTGACGCGTCCGCTAATGTTGCCTGTATATTTCACCTTATCTTGCTCAGGCATAGTTACAGCTACAATTTCACGAAAGCTCGCATCTGCAACAGTCGCATTAACAGAATAGGAAATATTTGAAACCGAATATGACGGCAGAACAAAGGTAGCAGAACCGCCAAAATTCCCATTATAAATCTTACCGACCACATCCGTGACTGTTGTTGTCATACCAACCATGGTCATCATAAATGAGCATTTCTCAGTCATGAACTGCCCTACCCTCATTTTTTGTGTTTCAATTATCCCTTTAAAATTTGTGTTTGTCATACGCCTGTAGTCGACAATGCCGCTGGCCGCGATCTTGACCGGCCCGTCAAATCGGAAATATTGCCGGCATTCATTTGTAAATACACCTATCATCTGGAAGAAAGCCGGCATGTAAATCTCAGACATTCCATCAAAATTAACAGTTCCAGTTGCAAGATCAGCCGTAAACGCAGTCCTGGCCACCCCTTCCTCGCGTACAAGTTCTGCGACCTCAACATGGACAAGTGCTTTCGGACCTGCCAGTTCAACACGAGCACTTCCGTGAGCCTTGATCATGTCAACTTCCCTGTAAGAACAATCCTGCATTACGAATTTTCCATCCAGCTCAAAATCACCCAAACCAGTATTGTGTTTCTTAAAAACCATTTCGCACTTGGGCGGTCGCTTGTAAAAGTTAAATCTGGAGACCAGATCTGCAGTACCGGGCATATCCCATTCATATATCAAGGGAAGTAAAATGCGCGGATCGAACTGCGTCATAAGTTTACCGTCCAGGATCTTGTTTACATCGTTATAAACAAGACTCCCGCTTACGTCGCCACGCATATCCCCGCGGGCTAGTGTACCGCCTATGTTTTTAAACTGAACCAACTCACCTTCAACGCACACATCAGAAGAAAGAGATACGATCGTAATTCCCTGAAGCATGCAATTCTCCAGTACGACGACAAATAGCGCTTTCCCGGCACTTGCCGTATGTGTGCTATGATCCGCATTCCGCCCATAACACAACTTTGGCCTGATAACACCATCTATCACCTTAACACCATCAATGAAGAACTCTCGCCTCAACATGGAAATTACATTTATTCCTATCTCGAGATGTCTTGCTTCCACGGCCGCAGGGCCAACCAGTTTTTTCCGGTAGATACGCACATTCTCAAGAACAAGTTCCATACGAAGCGGAGCCAGCTTGATAACCTCTGTACTTAAAACGATACTACCGGAGCTGTTAACCCTTCCGACAATTCTTGCCTTCACCCATTCAGGAAAACCGACGACAGTAAGATGAAGAACCGCGGCAAGAATGGACACTGCCAGAATCCCGGGAATTCTGGACATCGCCACACGGGCTGCATGGCGTATATTGGAAGAGTCAGTCATGTGTCATATATAATATCGCGGATTGATCACTGCTCAGGGCGATACGGGCGCTAACTTTATCAAATCCCTTGTCAAAGCACCCATCAACTCATTGCTTATCACAAAAACCACATCGAGCCCCTGAACCATGGCATACACGCCATCAGTTCTTGCCCTGAAGCCAATCACTACTGTTTTGCGGATGCCCGATTCCCCTGTAAGACCAAAAGTCAATGTTACCCCGGAACGGTCCAGCCCATATTGCACAAGATTGTCAGGATTCTGACAATCGGTTCTCATGGCACGCATATCAGCGACAATAAACAGCATTTCATCAATAACCTTTTCATCAATCTGGTTTGTTCCTGAACCAGAAACTACCCATCGGCCATTCTCATTCTTCTCAACAACAGTCTCTGCGCCGCCCTTTAGCATTGAAATACTTTTCACAGTCGCAGGATCTATTGAGAGCATTGTCCGGTTACGATAGATAAGGGGATCGACAGGATCTTTACCCATAAAATCCAGGCTCTTACTGGATATCTCAAATACAAACGGTTCCTCCTCAAACTTGGCCAGCACCGTCTCCTTACCTTCACGAGGCGGGCCAACAATCAACCCACCCTGCTTGAGGTTTGTCACCGTGGATTTTTCAGCCGCATTCTCAGCAGGCTTTTCCACTTTGTTTGTCTCTGCACCAATAGTCACAGCACAAATGTCTGAAAGACTGATCATGCACAACTGGTCACCCACTTCAAAGTTAACGTTATTAGTACCTTCAAGAAAAGATTCAACACGCAATCCAGCAATATTGTCTATAAGAGAAGAAATAAACCTGTCATCAGCCTTCCACTGTATGGGCTCAACAATATTCCAGCCTTCCGCCTTATTTCTGTCCAAGACAAGTTTCCTGTCACCCTTCCGAATGACCACAGAGTTAACACTTTCAGTGGGAAGAAGAAAAAGATTTCTATCCCTCATTTCATTCACACCGATATTTACAAAGTCCAGAACACTTTTGTGAACGGTATATATCGAGTCAATATCCCTGCACCTTGCATAAATCTTATCGCTCTTTTCTTCCACCTCTCTGCCAAAGAGTAATTCACGTCCAACCTCTTCACCGCTCAGCCAGACAGTTACCCCGACAACAGCCTGGTCAGGTACAAGGCGATAGGATTCGGCTTTTGAATTAGGACTTATCGCATCTGAAACCCGAACCACATCTCCGGTCTCAATATTAGCGTCCCAGACAAAATCCACCGCCTTCAGCAAAAAAAGTGCTTCAAGCATCTGCTGAATCCTGGCGCTGTCTGCCCTGGCAACAATAGGCTGCTGGATAAACCAGTCGTTTCCAACATGGGTAAGCTGGACAAATCCACTGTTGGCTCTTTTAATCTCAAGCCGGATCGTCTTGGAAACATCGCCATGGAGAATTGCCCTGTCCCTTAAAGCCTCAATCGTCTCAGGAATTACAGTCATTATGCTGCGATCGGTGGCCACAACTTCATCATTGGTGCCCAGCTTGACATATATAGCTTCACCAAGTGGAGAGTCTTGACCGATCCACAATTCTTCCTTGCAGATTCCACCGTCCTTCTGAACACCCACAATCAACCGAACACGCGGCTTATGAAGTCCATAATCCTTTAGGGTCAGCTTCCTGGCATCCCGCTCTGCCAGAGTGACGACTTCATCTCTTTCCATTGTTTCCAGAGCTCCGGCTATACCATCAAGCCTGCTGTCATCAGCCCTGGCCTGTATCGGCTCTGCTATAAACCAGGACTCACCTTTCTTGAAACAATAAACGCTGAAATCACCACGTTCGATTTTCAAGTCAGTAATATTTGAAGCCTTGAGCCCCAGAAGGGATTTCTGAACATCAACAGGCTTCTCTCTGTCAAACACAGCGATAAGCGCTGCAAGGAGGAGAACAACACACAGAAGCCTTAATGTTGTGCTGAAATTCATACTCTCCTCTTCAGCCATACCATCAGGCCGACAAGTGCAACCGCGCCAGGAACCCCGGCAATCAGAAGAATGAATATGATTCGCATCCTTTCACGATCCATGTCGAATCTCAATTCCCCGGGCTTTTTCGGCGCAATTCCCATCAACGCTTCCCTCTCCAGAAGCCAGTTCACTGCCGACATGAAGAAATCTTCATTACCACCAACACCTTCGCTCAATGCG
>MHBM01000058.1:8273-17530 GCA_001804885.1 Lentisphaerae bacterium RIFOXYA12_FULL_48_11 | reverse complement strand
CGGAAAATGAAGCCCGCAGTTTCTTCGCGGAATCCGGCGTCTTGTCCGGCATAGCCTCTTGGGCGACGACGGAAGCAAAACCCGCATTCATCCCACGGACTCTAAGCCAGGGGTCTTCTGCGAAGACGGATAAATAAATCGTAAGGCATACATGGTCGGGCTGGACTACGTGCTGCTGCAGCCGGCCCAGTAATTTGCCTGATATTTCTGACCAAATTGTTTCCACTTAATCTGATTAATTGCGGAAACGGGCAAGAAACTTCGAACTTAAACGCGAGGGGGATGAAATAAGGCTGTTTTTATCATCTATTCTGCGATTGGAGTGCTTGGACGTTGTTTTTCATTGGAGGTAGTGGAAAAGCCCACTTGGATTAGGGGAATACGCGGGCGGTCCAGAATGCCGCCTGCGCTTTATTTTGAAAGATCTATGACCAGCTACTCTCGCTTGACATGCAGAAATAATGGGATAATCTTATGCGACTTTTGCTGGGGCAGTTAGCTCAATTGGCAGAGCGCCAGCTTTACACGCTGGATGTTACAGGTTCAAGTCCTGTACTGCCCACCATTTAAAGGTTTGGGTTCACCTGTATTTATTTCACTTCTTTTTCTTGTTCTCCTAACTACTATGGGATGCTATATTCTCGCCGGTACTTTTCTGGGTGTGTGTTTATTGTATAAGTGAGGTTTTTCTGTGAAATCAAGAGTATGTGGGATTCTAATCGCCTGCCTTATGGTAATCATAGCTACCCGTTATTCATATACGGCAGATGAAGTCGACAACATGCTTATTGTTGAGACACCAGTAAAGCAATCTGCTTTAACCAATGATTTAGTTAAACCAGCTGAAACGCCTTCATTTAAACCTGTTGAATCTGAAGTAGTCTTGCCTACTGCTATTATCGATTCCTCTACAATAGTAGCCCAACCTGTTGTAACGAATCAGCCTGTAATTGCGCCACCACAACCTGTTGTTGTACCGGAACCAGTCGCTGCATTGCAAACGGAGCTTATGTTGCGAGAGCAGGAGCTGGCAAAGGCCAATAGAGAGGTTGAACGGCTTAAAGATATAGTACGAAAAATTCAAGATGCAAATCGTCGAGAATCACTTGTGTTCCATTACAATATGGCGGCCATATACAGGTCAAACATGCTTTATAAGAAGGCCGAAGAAGCATATGTAAAGGCTCTTGAGATTGATCCGCGTGATGCCGGTGTTCACTATAATCTTGCGATTCTGTATGACGATAATTTCAAGGATAAGAAAAAAGCCAAATACCATTACGAGAGATTCCTGGAACTGGCGCCGGAAGATCCTGATGCGCCCAAGGTGCGGGAATGGTTGTCTTCAATACTCTGATTACCATTTCTCTCCACGTTTATGGCTTGTCGCTTCCGGCTTCCATCCTTGAATCTATTTCGCGGTTCATTTTCTCGTAACATTCCGGGCATAAACCATGACTGAATGCTGCCAGGCTGTGCTCTGAGACATACTCATCCATATGCTTCCATTTCTCTTCGTTGACTTTGACTTTCTGGCAAGATGAGCATACCAGTAACAAACCCTTGATTATATGTTTCTGCTGAAGGTAGGTGTTCCCGACAACAATGATTGCGCATAAAATAACGGCTGCCGAGATAAGGCATGCCCGGAAAATATTTACTTCTTCGTGGGGTATTCCAAAGAACAGGTTGGGTAGGTCCATTGTTTCGCTGACCCAGACGATGCAGACCAAAAGAGCAAAACCTATAAATTGCCATAATGCGACGTAAGCGAAAGGTTGATCGTTTATTCTCTTGTTGATCTCCGTCTTATTCATTGTGATCAGTTTTAAGATAAAGGAAAAATTGCGCAAATGAAGATTCTTTTATGCGTTTTGCTTACCTAAGTATGCTTTGCTGAATAAACCGATTTTGTAGTAATCAGTATTTTTCTTACACCCCGTAACAGACGTCTAATATAGACCGACGCATTAATTTTGTCACTATTTTGATTGCTAGCCATAGCCATTACACGCCTGGGCGGAAATGCCGTTTTCCATAGAAAGTGAAACTTGTCGCGAAACGTGTTCGCATTCGCCAGATATAAGAGCAGGCTGATATCGCAGCCTCTGTAGCCTTTTCCCAATATTTTAAGATAAAGTCGCTCTTCAAAGGATTGTTTTCGCGGCATCAGTTGGGCAAGCACAGATTCAGGAACCTGAACAGCTGTCAATTTGGCCGTCAATATGAAACAATGATAAACTATAATATTTAATCTACTGTTGCTGCAATAAGCCATAAATTTGTCCCAGTCGATTTCAGAACCAAGCTTTTCGATGACTTCTGCAATATCTCTGATGAGGATGAGTCGATCGAACGAATGTTTAACGGCATGTTCAGCAAGATGTAACAGAAGATGTTCGGGACAAAGCTCCATGAAGCCTAGACTGTTTTTCCTGGCCGCATTCCAGATTGAATCCATTTCTATCCTCGAATTCATATAAAGTGGCAAAGTTGAGTTCATGAGGTCCCAGTGAACATGTATGGATATATTCCGCCCGGCGTTTGTGTACATAACGCTGTTCAGGTAATTCTGATTGGCAAGTTCGGGAGAATCGTTTATTTCTGGAAACGGCTTGTAGCCGGATGACTTAAGGCAACTATGCAGTTTCTGGAAGTCTCGACCTTTAACCAGCAAATCAATGTCTGAAAAAGGACGTATACCTGGTGATGGATAGATACAAGATGCCAGATAGGCTCCCTTAAGAAGTATAATGTCAATATTGTCGATCGAGTTTAGTAACTGCCTGAATTCATCAAGAAAAATGGTATTGCGTGCCAACGTCTGAAGATAACTTTGCTCCAGCATGGGAAGCTTATTGTAGTAGTAGATGGCCTGTGCAAGTTGTTCAAGTTCTGCCTTATGAATGAAAGTTTCCAAATTAGATTCTGCGGAAATATTAAAACTGTTTGCCATTGGGGTGGACAAAAAGGAGGCCAGTAGAAGAGTGCAATCGATATTTGTGTCCAAGAATTGCAGCTTCTGGGGCGGCTTGTGATTAATCTCTGTGATTCTGCCCAGGGCCTTTGACACATCAGTTGGCAGGTCCAACCCTGTTGTGTTATCACCCTTTGTTATGAGCAGTTGACCATTGCGTGTATGGCGTATAGTCAGCAGGCGATGTACAATCCAGTCACTTCCGGATTCGATCAGGAGTATATCATTCTGCTTGAGGATATTGTTCTTCAATGGCGCAACTGTCAGCTGATCACTGTCGACAATGAGGGGTGCCATGCTGTTGTTCCTTGCCGTCAGTGATATTGGCAAACCTTTTCGCAGTTGGTCTTTCAGTACGGATCGCGATGCTAAATCTGCGTGATCATGAAGCATGGTTGCGGTTTCTGGGGCCATCAAATGCGTGTTTTTATACAGCCTGATTGCCCGATGATTCTGCAGGTTTTATTGCCGCTCCACGTAGAATTGCAGACTGCGGCAAACACTTCAACCTTGCCTCGGTGCAGGAAGGCTGGCTTGGTGTATTTTTTCTTTTCGTTTTTCATTACAATCTCCCCAGGCGTTCTGATGCCTGTCTGGTTGCTTTTGCAACGATGCACGAGCACTCACATTTCCCGGCTATATTCCCGCATTCCGCTAAAGCGATACCTGAGCACCTAGAGCAGTACGCCAGATATTCACAATTTCTGCAATCTACAAGGTTACAATACCTCAAATTTCTTAACTGGTCAAGGTTGGTGCTCTTCCATAGTGATTTCAGTGATGATTTCCTGATATTTCCGGCACTTTGCCGGATAGCCAGACAGGGCAATACATCGCCTTTTGGGGTGATACACAGTGTGCTTGTTCCTGCGCCGCACAATGTCTCGGACATATCGGGCTTTTGCCCACTTATATCTCCTGGTTTTGCGTTGGTGACGATGAAGTCCTCTATTTCTTTTTCGGATAGTCCATGTTGCTTCATCGGCATGGTGCCATTATCGGCTGGTGCAAGAACAAAATCGAATACGAAACTGGACTCCATTTCTAATGCAAAAGCTTCAAGCGCCTTAACTTCTCCGATGTTGTACTTCATGATTGGAGTCTTGATGGCGACGTTAAATCCTCGTTCTCGGCAAAGCTTTATCGCGGAAAGAGTTTTTGCTTGTGATCCAATTGTTCCTGTAATCCTGTCATGAATGACGGAATTAATAGAGTACAGGCTGATATGCAGGCAGAGAGGTGGCGTTCGTTCCAGTTTGTCTGCAACGGCTGGTGTTATTAAAGTTCCATTTGAGAATAGACTTACCGCGAAGTTGCTTTCGTTTGCCATTCCTAGAATTGTCATCAGGTCGTTTCTTAAGAATATTTCACCTCCGGTAAGGGAAAGGAAAAGACAATTCATTTCGGCTAATTGTGTGAAAATACCTTCTACTTCTTTTGTTGTCAGTTCATCGTTCAGGGTCCGCTCCGTGGCATAGCAGTGAACGCAGGCAAGATTGCATCTGTAGGTCAATTCGATCTGGGCGTTGATTGGAATTTTGCGGATGAAAGCTGTTTCAAGAATCTGTTGGTATGCATCCATTGGCATGTTGATCAGGTGGAAACTGTTATCAGCTGATTGTTTTCAAGTTCATTCAGGAATTCCGCGGTGTCTTTTAATGCCTGGCTGGCTGAAATAGCATACTCGGAAGTAATGATCCCGGCGATCTGCCCGACTGAATGGTTTCCGTCGATCTCTGTCCAGATTCGTGATCCCACGTCGTTTACGACATTAACAAGTCCCTTCTTGGGCTCTACAATCACCGCCTGTTCGTCGACGATACGATAAACAGCATTTTCTGTCTTTTTAGGTTTAGAATCGGGTGTTATTGCCATAATCAATCTCCAAAAGATTTATCAATAATTTTCCAGAAAGAAATGTCTTTTCTGAACTGTAACTCATAAACAGGGGTATGATCCGTTAGTTTTGAAAGAAGCTCAAGCATTTTGGAGATTGTTTCAGACTGCATTTGATTTTTCCAGGTCCCTATGAGGCCGGATGCTGCTTCAGCCCTGGATAACGGATCGACCCTGTTCTTTTTGCTTTGTACCAGCCTGAAAAGTCCCTTGATCGGGAATGGGCCGTACTTTGGCGGAGGCGGGAAACGATCTGCCTGTGGGACTCCCCATGCAAGAAATTGGCTGCCACGTTTCCTGATGGCTGTGATATCGTCCGTGGCTATGTCACAGCCTGGCGAAAAACGGCATACCGTGGATTTGCCTGCGCCGGACCGGCCGTAAAATATGTAGGCCCTGTTTTTCCTGATGACGCATGCTGCGTGCAGAATCAAGCCACCATGCTCTATAACCAGTCTGCAGAAGACCTGTGTCAGAAAGTTGAGTAGGACGATTCTTCGATTATGTGGCGGGAGGTTGATTGTACCTTTTCCTGACGAAGGATCGAACGAGCCGTCGTATTCTCCCTCTCCGGATAGAATTCTATCATCCTTTAATTGGCCTTTTGTTGATGATTTAGATTTTCCGGAGAAGACATCAATAATGCCGGATAATCTTTGAGCGAGGGCAGGGGCAGGGGCAGGGGCTGGGAATGGAATCACAATCCTGCAACTGGCTGGATCATGGAATCGAAGTTGAATGACATAATCTGCCGCATGGACATAACTTGAGTAATTCGGGGATTTCATACAGGAGTCTTTATACACGTTCAGGGCTGGTCTGTCACCATGATGCGGTAATAAATCAGGATGTCAGAA
The DNA here is from genome assembly GCA_001804885.1 of Lentisphaerae bacterium RIFOXYA12_FULL_48_11. Taxonomy (GTDB): domain Bacteria; phylum Verrucomicrobiota; class Kiritimatiellia; order UBA8416; family YA12-FULL-48-11; genus YA12-FULL-48-11. Next base: position 11,800 of record MHBM01000058.1, on the reverse strand, counting down.
GACTGGTTGGTACAGGCTAATGTTGATCCATTCCCGGGAACTTTGATAAAGCCGGGGATGCCGGTCCAGCCGGCGGAATTGATGAGGTTGTCATTGGTTTGAACCGTGTACCAGCGTCCAAAGGCTGTTTCCCATGAGAGAATGTTTCCGTTTTCGGTGTCTGTACTTTCGTTGATTTTAAATAACTTTGAGTTGTCGGCAGGACTTGTGCCTGCAATGACTTCATGAAGGTCAATCATTCCATCTCCATCTGTGTCGGCGCTGTATGGATTTGCGTGGTTCTCGTATTCTTTCTTGTCGGACAATCCGTCGCCATCGCCGTCCGTATTTGCGTTTGATGTTCCGATCGGGTCCATGTTGTTGGCTATTTCCCAGCCATCGGGAATCCCGTCACCATCGCTATCGCCGATATTTGCGCCGGTATAGTCGAAGCTGTTTGTGAAACCGGACCACTTTCTGAGTCTTAATGCCGGATCGCCGAAGAACACGGTAGTTTGTATGGCTGATTTTCCATATTCGTCGAGCTCGTTACGGGTCATGTGTAATGCATAGGAGAAAGCCTTGCCGGCGGTAAAACTACCTGCTTTGAATATGGTGTCTGCAAATGCGTTGACCAGTTCAAGCTGGTCTTGGGGAATAGCCATGCCCGACGGGGAGATACAGGCAACTGCGCCGTTACTGTTACTGAGCAGTTGTTCGGCCATGCATATTGTCTCCCCTATGGTGTTTGCGAAATATCCATTCATGCATGTGGGTGTAATAATGAGTGGATTCCTCGGACTGTTGGTGAGCGTTGCTGCATCCGCCAGGTTGAAGAACGGCTGTCCGGACTGAGCGGAGGACCAAGAGGAGAAATTCCCATGGCCGCTGTATATACCCACGAGAACTCCGTTATTGAGCACTTCGACTATCCTGTCATGCATTTCGGAGTCGGATGATACATTGTAGCGGAAGATATTTGTTGAACTATACCCGGCAGGCATATTTCCTGAAATCCTGTTGCACATCCTTACATAATAATCGTCATTGTGTTCTTCATCTCCGGCAATGAATGCTACTTTTCTGGCCCAGGAGCTTTCGGCGGAAGTTGATTCATAATTAATTGTCTTGTTTATGATGTTTGTTACATCATTTGCGGTCCTTGCAGGGAACCTGCCAACGAACATAACAGGATAAGTTTCACTGTCAGGAGAGATGTACCAGTTGTCCGATGGCGACTCATTGTTCTGGGCATCGTTTACCAGCTTGACCGGAATTAGTTCCGGAATTCCTGGTTGTAGGGTGTAATTGCGGTAATCGTAAGTGCCGTCACCGACAAGGAGGACATATTGAGGTGCCGGTACAATCCAGTTTTCTTTTGCATATGCCAGGAAGCTGCGTATGGCATACGGGCTGAAAACGCCGTAATTGAAATCGTCATAAACATCCTGAATATCGACTACTGCCACGCGCATGCCCTGTGTTCTCCGATAGGCGGCCAGTGGTTCAATTGCGTCCTTAAAGAACCGGTGACTGATAATGATATAATCTGCACTGTTTGTTGTGCTTCTGAGATCCGAGGAAATGTCGTTTTCAATGCCTGCCGGCGTTTTGTATCCAAGGGGAGCTATGGCATGGTAAACTGTGCTGGAATCAGCTGAGTCAGAGAATGTCATGCTGTATGGACCGCTTCCAGTAACTGCGGTATTCGTGATTATGGCGACATTTCGTACATCTGTTATCCTGTAAACGGCTGGATCGCCTGTTGTGAAAGAGTTGACTGTGTATTGTCTGCTGTTGGTATCTGCAGGACGATATGCAAGGGAATCATTGATTGCCGTAAGTTGCTGGACATAATCAATATCGATCCAGTTGACGTAAACCAATTCCAGGAATGTTTCGGCGTCGCCGTGAAGCGTGAGTTCAACGATATTAGTTCCTTCGACAAGGATGTTCTGCGCAAACTTAGATTCGAAAATATACTGGTCCAATCCTGACCATGATGCCTCATTTGTTAATGCCGTGCCATTGACTTCAATGCTCACATCAAATGTTTCGTAGTCAGCATAATCGGTGACAGGGGATCGGAGCGCAATTCTTACTGTTGCCAGTCCGTTTGTGGCGAGTACACTATTGAGCACAGGTTTGAGTTGGATGCTGTTTGTCTCGGATTCCCACGCCACCATGTAATCATTAAAGAACCAGTGATCATCATCTTGAATGGAGTCAGAAAGAGCCATTTCATAAGAACTGTTCTCTTCAAAGTGTACGCGGTTCTGAGAAGTTGTTGTCAGAATTCCTCCAGCCGGAGTGCTAATCTGGTAGAATTGTGGGGTTGATGTGTTTTGATTTGTTGAATAATAGAGCCAATAGACATTTCTGCCTGTAAACCGCGTGTCGAGGTTTGTGCCGTAAAACTCAATGTAGTCATTTGTCTCGAACAGGGATGTACCTCCATTGTGTACCCCGATGGCCACTTCCTGGCCTTGGTTGTAAATGTGGACATTATCCATGACCCACGTTGACAGGTTCGTTACCGCATTGGTCAGGAAATTGTATCCCAATCTGTAAATCCCTGTTTCGTCCACAAAGATCTTGTAAATGCCTGAACCAGTTCCTGCAGGGACCGGTGTTGGAATGACGGTGCTGCCGCTCCCTCCTGTTGCCCCGCGTTGATAAATGGGTGTTGTTCCACCTGTGCTGGATGGAGAGACCGGACCGTAAAGTTTTCCTGAGCCGTCGAATTCCACTGCTTCAAGCTTGTACCAGTACGTGCTGTTTGTGCAGGCTAAGTCTATATAACTATAAGCTCTACCGTTAAGCGAGTTACCCAGGCCCAGGATCATCTTGCCGTTGATCCGGGAATAAATGCCTGACTGAGTCTCGGATCGATAAATATTGAAACCGGCATTGTTCATTTCTGTGGCAGTCTGCCATTGAATAATGTTTACGGAGTTGGTCTGTGACGCGGAGAATCTGCTTAACTGCACAAATGTAGGTATAAACCAGTTTTTGTTGTTAGCGGCTCCGGTGCTGCCCAGAGAGGAAGATGGGTTAATGTAATTGGTGTAACTGTTAACAGAATCTGTCACATCAACATAGGATACCATCCAGCCTGCTCCGGTTGGTGCAATTTCCCATTGATTGGCGCCGGATCCGCCGTAACGTCGCAGTTTGATCAGTTGTCCTGCTGCGCCATGGAGGTTCAATCCGCCGGCCCCGGAGACTTCAAATACATTGGTCACACTTTCCTGCCATTTGAAATTCAGAGTGGAGTTCGGACGTGTGCATGTGAACTTGTTGGCTTTGAACCCGTCGGCAAAAACAATTCCGCCTGCGGCTGAGTTGGTGGCAATAAGTTCGTTCCAGTTGTTCTTCCAGTTGTTGTTTGTCGTGGCTGGATTCCATGCTCCACCGGTATCAATGGTCTGCAGCGAGGTTCCTGACAATACAACTTTTCCATTATTGTTGCTGTAGGTTCCTGAAGAAGCATCCCAGTTACCAGCAACATCCATCCTGTTGCTGTGACCGGTAAGAATTCCCGTTAT
>MHBM01000058.1:8091-8233 GCA_001804885.1 Lentisphaerae bacterium RIFOXYA12_FULL_48_11 | reverse complement strand
GTTGTGTTACCGCTGAAAAGAATTGAACGGCCATTGTGTGTAAAGGTTCCGTTGTTGGTCCAGTTGCCTGAAACATCAATCCCGTCTGCCGTTGCAAGGGTGAGTGCCCCGGTTATCACAAGGTTGTTGAATGCAAAATGAC
>MHBM01000058.1:0-8079 GCA_001804885.1 Lentisphaerae bacterium RIFOXYA12_FULL_48_11 | reverse complement strand
GTTGTGAGTTGTCGTCAAACACCACGGTTCCAGTTCCGCAGTTAAATGTTCCGTAATTGTAGAAATTGCTGGCACAGCTGATTGTTCCTCCGTCAGTCACGTCCAGTGTGGCGTTTGATTCGATGATGATCTGGCCGTTGACATCAAGGGAGTAATTCGACGGAATCCTCAGGAATGAATTTGTGATTGCCGACTGGTTATTTCCGTCATTGCACTCATCGAAAAGCAGGTTAGTAATAACTGATGAAACGTCCATCGTCGGCAAACGGTTCTGGCTATCGCGTTGATCGCCGTCGGTGATTCGTACTGTATTAGTTCCGACAGGGACTCCGTTTGGTGCCCAGTTTAGTGTGCTATTCCAGTTTGTCGATGAGGCTCCGATCCATTTCTTGTGGGTGTATGCCTCAAAATCGTCGAAATACAAAGTCACAGCATTGTTCGCGCCCTGATCAATGCGGAATGTGTTAATAGCTCCTGTATTTCGCATTAGCGCGTTTGTGCCGCACAGGATATTGTTAACAAAGAAATTGTAGTTATTGGCAGAGACGTTAAGTTCAAGTCGAAATCTATACCATGTGTTTGCTGTATATGCCTGGGTCGTTCTGAGTGTTGTATTACTATAATATTGAATTGTCCCGCCGGTACTGAAAGTAACTACTGCTCTATCAGTTGCGCCGGAACGGATGCGGAAGCTCGTGAGTCGATTGGCGACGTTTACCTGGCCCAGCCATTCCACTGCCAATATTCCTGATGCGATCGATGTTAGGAATGTGCATGATAGTGCCTGGTTGTTGCCAGTTCTCCTGAAGCTGGCAAACTCATCTTCATCAATCGAAAGTGCATTATTAGCGATAACATTAACCGTAGGGTTGCGGGTTTTTGTCCATCCTGATGGAGGATTCTGGCCAATTTTACCATCAAAATTATCGTCAAAAATGTCAGCTTTATTGGTTGGAGCATAAGGTGATAAAGAAGTGAATTCCAGTGACTCCGACGCCCAGGCCGAACCGGCCGTGTTTGTGGCGTAGCAACGATAGTAGTAAACAGTATTGGGCAGAAGGTTGGAGGCGATGGTCGAGAAGCTTGTGATTCCCAACGTTCCAATGTTCACATTGTTGCTCCAGCTTGCAGGGTCGGTATTGCCGTCGGTGGGGCCCCAGAATATGCGGACGTTCGGATCTTGAGCGCCGGTATCAAGAATGATTCCGTTAAGCTGTGCTGAATTTGTTGTAACGCTTGTTGGATCATCATTGGTGACTGTGGCTGTAATGATTGTCCAGAAACTGGTTGAAGTTCCCCAGGTAGCGCCGGCCGAGTTTGATGCAAAGCAGTTACAGAAATACTGCGTTCCAGGTATCAGGCCTGTTACGTTTGTAGAGAAAATACCAAGCCCAACGGTTCCGAAGTTTGTGCTGGCGCCCCACGATGCTGGATTGGTGTCTCCGTTGGACAGGCCCCAGTAGATTATAGCTCCAGGCGATTCGTCATTCGGTGGATTGATCTGTCCTCTTAATATCGCCGAATTGGTTGAGGAACTTGGGGCCAGAGTGGAGAGGGAAGGGGGGTACGCAGTGGTTGAGAAATTCGTTGAAGCTGGAGCCCAGGCAACGCCGTCCGAATTGGATGCGCTGGCCCTGTACCAGTATGTCTGGGTGTGTGCAAGATTTGAGATGACTGTGGAGAATGCGCCAACACCATGCGTGCCGAGGTTCTCGTTAGTGGTCCACGATGCCGGATTTGTTCCTCCGTTTGAAGTGCCCCAGTATATTCTGACTACAGGATTTTCAGATCCAGCAGAGACAACGTTCCCGTTGAGCGTGGCTGTGTTTGTGCCGATGTTTGAGGCGCCGCTCGCATTATCAACAACTGGCAAGGTCCCCTTGTAATTCAACTGGAGGTTGTTTCCATTCTGGGATAGGTAGTAATGGCTGTCGGCTATACCTGCTACAGTTAGATTATTGGTGATTGTAACATAAGAGCTTCCGGCACCGCCGGTAATTATTATCCAGTTTGTCGTTGTCGAAGGCGTAAATCCACCACCGAGAATCACATTGACAGAACCGTTGCCGTTGACTGTCCCTGCTGTGATCAAGTCGCCGGCGTTGTAATTGGTGATGTTCGCCACGTATTGACCGTTCAAGGCCAGGGTTGATGCAAGAATCAGGTTTGCAACGGTGTTTGTCGTGTCCGGAGAAATAAATGCACCGCTGTTTACTGTTATTGCACCTCCAATGGTTCCTGTTCCGCAGATGACAGCTCCATTGAGAACGTTTACCATTCCGTTTGCAGAAGAATTGTTGCCGTTGATTTTTAATGTACCGTTGGAAATGGTTGTCGAACCAGTGTAAGCGTTATTCCCCGTCATGGTCAGCGTTGCAGCTCCATTTTTCACCATTGTACCTGATCCGAACATGATGGCTGAATATGTGCCGTCAACGGTTTGGTTGAAAATCACTCCGGCGTTATTCGTGATAGATCCCTGCAGGGAAAGCGTGTTTCCATGAAGAACCCCGCCGTTAACGGCGGTTCCGCCAGTGTATGTGTTTGTTCCAGACAGTGTCAGCATGCCGGATCCCTGTTTAATCAGGCCGCCAGTCTGACTGATATTACCGCTGAATGTCGTGGTGTGATTTCCGGCTATTGTAAGTGTAGCACTGCCCAGCGTGATCGAGCTAGATCCTGAAAGAGATCCTATTGTTTCGTTCTGGCCATCAAGATTCAAAGTGCCGGATAGTTGCACCGCGCTTGTATCGCCAATTCGTTCGGTGCTGATCAACCTGGCTGATCCGATGATTGAGAGAATGTTGAATGCAGAAATATTGGCACCACTGATATCCGTTGACCCATTGAATACGACGGTGCCGCTGTTATTGTTAAATACACCGTGATTTATCCAGTAGCCGGAAATATATGATGGATATGCCGCGGAGGCTGTCAACGTTCCCCATATTTCCGTGTTATTGAGATAGACGGCGTTTGTACCGTCTATTGTTGATGTGCCGTTGAATATTACTATTCCACCCCCATGATTGAATATGCCATTATTCAGGAAGTTACCTGCAATGTTCATTGAACCTGCCGGCGCTGTGAGTGTATTCTGGATGTCTATTGTATTGAACGCTGTCACGCTGGACCCGCTGATGGTTGTGTTGCCATTAAAGAGCAGGGTTCCACTGTTGTGGTTGAATGTGCCATTATTTATCCAATTCGCGGCCACCCTGACAGGTACAGTATCATGGCTGGTCAGCGTGCCTGAGATGGTTATATTGTTAAAACTTGATGTACTTGAACCACTTATTGTTGAAGTCCCGTTAAAGATAACTTTCGAATTATTATGGTTAAAAGAACCGTTATTTGCAAAACTGCCAGCTATTCCAATGTTGGCTACACCTGCAGTCAGTGTTCCTGATAGCGCCACATTCATGAAATAGTTTGAAGACGTGCCAAGAATAGCGCTGTTGCCATTGAAATAAACGGTACTGTTGTTATGTGCGAAGGAACCACTGTTTGACCAACTTCCTGAAACATGAATTGATGTTGAAGGTGCAGAGAGACTGCCGGATATAGCTATATTGTTGAACTTGTTGGTAATCGTGTCGGTCATAACGGTATTGCCAGCGAAGAGAACGGTACCAGTATTGTTCGAGAAAATACCGCCGGTATGATTGAATGCTGTACCACTGAGCGCCAATTGGCTTGAAGGCGCAGTGAATATGCCTCCAGACATCTTGAAATCACCTGTCACATTCATTAAACCGCTGCCACCCGTGAAAGCGCCTGACTTGATTTCAAGGCCGGCGCTGCCCAGAGTAACGTTGCTTGAGCCTTGGACAAGTGTGTTGCTTGCGCCGGCTTCCAGCGTAATGCCTTTGATGTTGGCTGAAACATTAATGGAGCATTGTCCACCACCGGAGTTTGTGTCTATAACAACGAGTTGGGTTGAGTCCGGTACCGATACACCTGGGGCTCCACCCGAGCTTAATGACCAGTGATTTGTATCTGACCAGTTTCCGGCGCCTCCAACCCAGTACCTGTTCTGGACAAAGATCCAATTTGCATTGTTATCACTTCCCAAACCTCCGGCCACGGTGATTGTATTGCCGGAGGCGTTTGAATCCTGCACGTCGACGTAAGTCACTGACTGTGCTCCACCTGGAACGGCGATATTCCAGCGGGTAGGAGACGATGTGGATCGAAGCTTGATCAGGTTCCCGGCGCTTCCGTTCAGGGTGAGCGTTCCTGAGACAACCTGGTTCGATCCGGCCTCAAAATTGATCTGTTTACCGGGTGTATTACAGACAAGGTCGTAGAAATTATTACTGCCAGTAATGACAGCCGTTGAATTACCTGAGAAAATGATTGATCCTGTTTTGTTCGAGAATATGCCGCTGTTGCTCCAGTTACCCTCGACGTAGAGATTACCTGATGGGGCGGACAATACGCTTCCTGCCGCTATCGTAAGATTACTCACGGTAAGAATGCCGGAGCCACTGATTGTAGAATTGCCGTTGAATACGATGGTACCGTTGTCGTGATTAAATGTACCGTTATTTATAAGATTCCCGGAGATGTTAAGGGTTCCTGCCGGTGCATTCAGAGTTCCGGTAATAGTCAGGTTCTTGAAGCTTGATACACTGCTTCCGCTTATCGTTGAGTTACCGTTAAATTCGACAGTTCCGGAGTTATGATTGAATGTACCGTTGTTTACCCAGTTGCCTGCAACGCTGATTAAGTTGGAGTGAGATGCGAGTGTTCCGTTAATGGTTACGTTGTTAAGAGATGTTGTTGATATGCCGCTGATGGCTGTAGCACCGTTGAATGTAAAGGTTGAGCTTGCGGAATTGATTTGACCGTTGTTTACAAGGTTGCTGTTCAGGGTGACCGTAGATGCACCTGGAGCGAAGGAATGACCTGAAGGAATGAGCACATTCATGTTGTTAGCGACAGTAATGTTGTTGCCGGAGAATGTGTACGGGATGTCTGTATCATTAAACCATGCTGCCGCAATATCGGTGCTGGCCAAGGATGATCCGAAATCGCTCCTCATAGTAAGCGTGTCCGCAGTAAGGTCCAGGTTGGTCATGTCAGATCCCGACGCAAGGGTTACCAGTGCGGCATTGTTTGAGGCTGTCGTGTTGTCATTGTAGTAGATAAGTATCTTGCTTCCCATTCCCAAGGACGGGCTAAACGTGAAAACATTTGTGGAGAAGTTGGAGAACGTGCTGTTCGTGACCCCATCAATGACAAGTGTTACCGGTGTGCTGCCGTTATACTGACCTGACAACGTTACTCCGGTGATTTTATGAAAGTCAAATTCGTAGAGTTGCCAGTCCAGTCCATAATTTGCGGCAGATACCCTGAATCTTACTCTGGCCTGTGTTGCCGTTCCCTTCGTAAAACTTGCCTCTGTCCATTGTTTGTCAGTGAATGAATTAGAATAGACGCTTGACCAGCTTCCGTTGAGATCCAGTTCGACAGAAGCCTGGTCTATTTCAGCCGCTGAACGGCCCATGAACCTGATTTTGTCGCAAGTCATTGTAGAGTGAGTAAGATAAAGATATGGCGACCAGACGGGATCGTTTATGTTGTGGTAACAGGATGCAAATGTTTCCGTGTTGTCGTCATTCGCGTTCAGGATGTTGGTCCACGCGCTGGAATTGGTGTAGCCGGTTGGGGTTACCCATCCTGTGCCTGGTAGGGTTGTGGTGAATGTCTTGTCGGAACCGCTGGCGATACCGGCGCTGTTCTGGATTTGGGCGCGGAAATGGTATGTTGTGTTGGTTGTAAGGCCTGAAATCAAGGTGGTGAATTCAGTGTTACTGACGATGCTTCCCGACCAAGCTGTGTTTGTTGTGTATGATGTTGTGAGACCGTACTGGAACCTGTACTGACATGGTTCACCGCCGTCGTCTGATATGGTTCCATGAGCTATGGCGGTGGTTTCGTCGAAGGAAGAAGCGTCTTGCGTATCACACGACGGGAGATTGATCTGAGGCGGCGATTCGTAGAATTGAAACTCGTATAGCCAGTATTGGTATCCTGACCTTACCCAATGGAACGTATATCTTCCTGCGTCAATGTTGGTTGCCGTATATGTTATTTCTGACCAGTTACAATTATTGACCGTGCCTTCATAAACATTAGTCCATGTACCACTGGGTGAAAGTCTTACTTCCAATCGTATCTTGTCTACATCGACTAATAGAAAGTCGGAGAAAACTCTTACCCGGTCGGAACGTATTGCCGAGGACAGGAAAAACTCAAGTGGCGCGCCCCATATGTTATTTCCTGCTGAAGTGTCTGTTGCGTAATTAGCGGTGTCTCCGTCATAAGCACGAGTTTCGTTGTTCCACCGATTATTGGGATCGTTGAAGCTTGTAGGTAAAATCCACCCTGTAGCTAGTACGGAATTTGCGAATACAAATAATCCACACGCTACCATCAGGGGTATAAAAACAACACACCGTCTGCACCCAGACAGTGCTCTCTCTGCAAATATTGACATTTTTAGTTTCCTAGTCAATATGATACCACTTTTTATAAATAGGGTCAAACCTTTCCATTCTATAATGAATAGTCATAAAAAGATTATGGTGTAAGTCGTTATATATCAGTTGGTAAAGTGCTTTTCGGCCTGTCAGTGCTCTGGTTGTTGCAGGAAGCTACTAAAATATAAATTAATTCTATGCAAAGCAATGGCAGATATTGAGATATGTCTTATATAAATGACCCATGCCGGTCAGCTTGTTTTTAATCGGGCTAAGAATAAGATTCCGTAAGCTTTATCTTTTTGCCGTGGCAGGATCGTATGGCTCATCGAGTTTGAGAGATGAGAAGGCTATACGTATATTGTAATGATCTTCGTCTGAAAGGGAAATGTCTGCTGTAGTAGCGTTTATTTTTGCCTGTTCACCGTCACGTGCACCCACGATGGCTGAGGTGATGCTTGCTTGATGGAATGTCCATGCAATTGCGATATTTCCGAGTGAGGTGTTGTATTTATCAGCAATAGGTTTGATCTGCTCCAGAGCATCAAGCACTTCCTGCCGCTTGTTTAGCTGGAACCAGGGACGGTTCTTTCTTGTGTCATTGTCAGGGAATACCTTGTCCATTCCGATTTTTCCAGCGAGCAGCCCCATTTCCATCGGGCTGTAGCAGATAACTCCGATATTGCTCTTTTTGCAGAAAGGCAGGATGTCATTTTCGATGTCGCGTGATAGAAGGCTGTATTTGGGCTGATCGGATGTGAGGGGCATGTATTTCTGCCATTCTTCCATCTGTGAAACGGAGAAATTGCTTACCCCGCAAGCCCTGATCTTTCCTTTGTCCTTAAGTACAGAGAACGCTTCTACTGTTTCTTCAATAGGGGTGGCTGGGTCAGGCCATTGACATTGATAGAGGTCAATGACGTCGATCCCGAGCCGCTTTAAACTTTCGTCACACTCCCTGATGATTGACTCCTTGCGCAGACATCGTTTTACCTTTATGGGTTTACCGTTAAGATCCATGGATTCAAAGAATGCTGTACTTCCTTTGCGGTCATCCCAGACTAGTCCACATTTTGTGGCGATGAGCAACCTGTTGCGGTTGTGGCGTATTGATTTGCCAACAAGTTCTTCGCTCAATCCAAACCCGTAAACCGGCGCTGTATCAATGCAGTTAATGCCTGAATCAATGGAGGCCCGTATTGCCTGTTCGGCGTTATTCCTTTCAGTTCCGCCCCAGAGCCATCCGCCCAGCGCCCATGTACCGAGAATGACGGGTGACACTTCCATGTCACTTTTGCCTAATCGCCTTAGCTTCATTTCTTGTTTCCTGAAGATTTTTGACAGAATGAACAAACTTATTCCGATAACAGTTCCTGGATATCGTCCCAGGTCAGGTTCTGCATAACTCCTTCATCGGACGTCAAAGTTGCGTCGATGATGGCTTTTTTCTTTCGCTGCATCGCAAGGACTTTTTCTTCGACAGTTCCACGTGTGATCAACTTGATGCTGTAAACGGTTCTTTTCTGTCCGATACGGTATGCGCGGTCCGTTGCCTGGTCCTCAACCGCCGGATTCCACCAGGGATCAAAGT
>MHBM01000057.1 GCA_001804885.1 Lentisphaerae bacterium RIFOXYA12_FULL_48_11 | reverse complement strand
TTCCTACTATCATCTTATTCTTGCCAGTATGTTCAAGAGATATAAATTCGAATAAATCAGTGTCATAACCACATGCTTCGAGTAGAAGGAGTCGAAGGCTATCTGTAATCATATCTGCTTCCTGTGATAAATGGGAACCAAATCGCAACAGAGGACGCAACACCTCTGGAATTACTATTTGCGGTCTTATCTGCTTGTGACAGCACGGAGAACACATTATCACCCTTGATCCAGCTTTTATCCCCATATGAAGAGCCAAGTCCGTTGCTGTGTCACAGGCATGTAATGCAATCAGGACATCAGAATGCAAGGACCGATGGCTCTCTACATTCCCTTTCACGAAAGATAACCCATTACACTTGAGCTTGTCGGTCACATTATTGCAGAATTTGACAAGCTGATCCTTTAATTCCACCCCCACCACAGCGGTTTTGACTTTACAGACATTCTGAAGATAATCATATACCGCAAAGGTAAGATATCCCTTTCCGCAACCGAAATCACTAACGGTTATTTCTCCCCCAGATAAAAGCCCCGACACCTTTACCGCATGTTCCATAAATTCAATAAACTTATTAATTTGCTTCCATTTATCAGACATGGACGGGAACACATTTCCACCGGCATCGGTTACGCCCAATTCAAACAGAAATTGTCTATGCCTATCGATTAACCTTTTTTTTTGCCTATCATGTTCACCTAATTTATTAACGACACCTACGTGCCGCCCCGAGGATAATCTATATGCACCATTCTTATCACAATCAAGGTGGTAATCTTTGACTGATGTAAGGAGGTGAGCACTCTTAAACATATTTCCAATGAAGACATCGATTAACTCTACAGCTTCAGTTATTTGATGATTCTCCGTCACATCCCTATCTTTGTACTGTTTGACAAAACTTAGACATACCGTTCCCTTAATTACAATTAACCTGATATTGATCCGCGCAAGGTCGACTTCAGCGCCCATGTATCTGGACAAAACTAGCTTTACAAAACCACCCTGATCAAGATTTAGACGTAAACTCGAAAGAAACTCGTTTTTCTGTTTTGAAACCGAAGAAGAACTTGAATGTTCAATAGTCATTAACTTCAGTGCAAAGTTCACAGGCAATCTTAGTTACAATTCCGAACTCAAAAGGTCAGCATCATTTCCCTCTCCACCCTCCTGACCATCCGCGCCATAACTGATTATTTCGAAACTTAGGCCCTGTGGCCCAGGCACGAGGTACACATATTCCTTACCCCATGGATCTAGTGGAAGTTTCCTGCTTTGAAGATACCCATCAGGAGGATATGTTTCTGGAACGGGCGGCAAAGTAGGTTTCTCGCACAATGCCTTCAGCCCCTGTTCCTGGCTGGGTAATTTGCCCTGTTCCATCCTATACATCTCAAGTGCAGACTTCAACGTCTTCACCTGTGCGACAGCTGCGGTTTTACGCGCCTTCCCAGGTTCTCTGGCGACATTAATTCCCACATAAGTCGCCAGAATGGCAATTATCAGTACCACTACAAGCAATTCCACTAAAGTAAACCCGGATTTCATATTCATGTTATTTCGCACTCCCTCTGTCCTATTTCAACAATTCTATTAGAATATGTATTATAAATCAAACTCTGCCTGAATGGTATCAGTGCAAAACTTCTCATAGAGTGTATCTAGTTTAGCGAGATAATAGGCAATATTCTCGTCGCGTTTGTCTGGTCTCCATTCAGCAGCAAGTTTGGCGTTTGCATTAACTGCCACACTTTTCTTTTCGCCCGTCACATAATATGACAACTGATCTCCCGCCCTGTAATCACGCCCTGAGCGCAACGCAAGTTCATATACTGCGCTTCTTGATCTCTTCCCCTCACCCCTCTTGGATGAATAAGTAACAGGCGAATCCTGAAGGTTTTCAGTTTTGGCAAACATAGAAACAGGCCATTTCTTTCCCCTGATTGCCTCCTCGAATTTCTTTTTCAATTTTGGAAGTTCATCGTCACGCTGCTCAAGTTTAAGACGTATTGACTCCCGCATGAAATTCCGCTGAAATGGTTCCAATCCACGCGATTTTAAAGCAGCACCTTTAATAATCATCTCACCATCAGCTGTCAGAAGCACGTAGTTTTTCATTTTATAGCTATACATGGCACAGTATTCACCATCAAACTCAATTTCTATTCCTTCAGGAAGTGATTGCGAGAACTTTAAACGGAATTCATCCAATTCTGAGGATTTTACACCCTCCGGGGGAACAAAATATATTCCATCAGTATCAATTTCCACAGGTTCAGCCTTATTTTCGCATAACCATTTTATCATCGTTCTGAGAAGATCTCGACCATTTGCCGTAACCTTTTCGGCAACATCAAAGTCACAAAAATGCCCCTGAGAGAACCCGAGATACCCATAAAACGAATTAATCAGGATTTTGAATGCTGCCTGTAGTGCGTCCAAATGGACTTTTTCTTTGCTTGAAATAGTTTCCTGCATTTTCTTTTTTGCCTGCAACCGAAACGTCCTGAGCATATCCAATAACTGCAGGAAAACACCGAGACTATCTTTATCAGGACCGAGCTTCCTGATCAGCATTAGAGACGGATAAAGAGACCTGATATCACAATGATGAACATTTTTGACAACCCCTTGTATGAATATATCCGTATACCCCCCCTCATATTGTCGAGAGTCACCAGGTAATGGCACTGAATATCCCTGTCGGAGATATTCACGAATCATTAATGCATCAATTTTGGTCGCATTACCACGAACACCAACATTCTGATAGGAATATGGCAGCATCTGGGTCTGAATAAAATTACTTTTTGATAGAAGAGCACTTAGTTTCCCTGTTTCATCGATATCATCTAAGACATACGCCATCACCTTGTCAGGATTTGAGAGATACTCTTCCGTTATTCTGGATCCATCGATATAAGTTCTATCTCTCCTTGCAAGACCAAAATGTCTGGCGACCTCCTTCAGGCCAAATCCATCTAATTCTCTGTGGCTTACATCATACGAGTGTACAAGAAACAGCGTATCGATAATATGACGACCATACACATCACAACGATCATATGTAATAGTTCGCTCTGCCACGGAAAATCTACTTGGACGTTTTTTCGGAATACTTTTATCCCTTCCAAGCGTCATTCGAACGCCATGCCTTCTGGCGCGTTCGAAAATATAAGGCAGGTCAAAATTGAAGATGTTGTGGCCTTCTAGAACATCCGGGTCTTTCGCTAACACAATGTCGACAAAACGCCCGAGGATGGTCTTCTCGTCATTAGAAGTATCAGAAATCACTTCAGACCAGCCTGTATTATCACCAACAGCAATCGCTATTATTCGATCACCTTCCCGCTGCGCGTTACAAAATTCATAACCAGGGCTTGTCAGACATTCAATATCAACTTGCATTCTTTTCAAGTCGTCAAACTGTAGCCCGCGAAACATCGTCCGCCCTGACAAGATGAGGTGCTGATGCACAGGATCATTTAGAAACAAATATGGAGCGCCAGGAGAACTTGAGCTCAGACCCGTTTTCTGTGTCAGCCATTTAACAGCCTTACTGCAATCCTCCCAAGACCGGAAAATTGCGCACAAATTAAGTATTTCATTACCAGCCAACGTCCGATGCTGAAACTCAATCTCGCATCCGGAAATAACATCAGAATTAACAATAATAAATGGCTGGAAGTCTTCTTTTTTTTCTACAGTCAGACCATCTTGACGATAGAATAGAACCACCTCGCTCTTTCCATTCTTCTCCACCATTTCAACAGCAACAAGACCATTTTCGTTCTTATGTCCAAAGAGTATTGGAGAAAAGATAAAGTCGGCGCCCGATCCCGTTGATAATGCCGTTACAGATTCACACTGTCGCATCGAGGCTTTCATGGAATGATATTCTTACGGGTGTCTTTAATAATTGTTCCGTGCGAGATAGAAATCAACAGTCTTCTGCAGGCCTTCCTGCAGGTTTGTATCAGATCTCCACCCGAGTAAAGTTTCAGCTTTTCTGGAATCCCCTTGAGAATCACGCACATCACCTGCGCGGGTACTCTCATGGATAGGTGTAATATGAATACCCATTATATTCATAATTTCGCTGGCGAGTCCTTTTACGGATATTCTATCACATCTCGCAATATTAAACACCTGGCCACAGGCTTTATCTGGAGCTGTGCAACATGCCAGATTTGCATTAATGACATCCTGAACGAAAGTGAAGTCTCTTGTTTGTTCTCCGTCACCGTGAATGACAGGTGGTTTCCTATTTTTAAGTGCATCGATAAATAAAGGAATAACTGCTGAATACTGTGATTTGGGATTCTGTCTGGGCCCATATACATTAAAATATCTCAAGGCAAAGGTCTTGAGACCATAAAGGCTGTGAAAAATCCTGCAATAATACTCCCCTGAGAGTTTTTGAACCGCATACGGAGAAAGAGGCATGGGCACCATATCCTCTGTCTTCGGCAATACTTCAGTATTCCCATAAACCGACGACGAAGATGAATACATGAAGCGATCAACCCTTGCATCTCTTGCCGCAAGAAGCAATTTAAGCGTACCACAAACATTGGTTTGATTTGATGTCAGAGGATCCTCGACAGATCTGGCAACAGAAGGTAACGCTCCATAATGAAATATATAACGAACGTCATTTACAGCATGCTTTACAGTATCCGTATCTCTTAAATCACCCTGAATAAAGTCCACTTTATCCAGAAGGTCTTTGATGTTATCAAGTCTGCCAGTTGAAAGATCATCCAAGATTCTAACTTTCTTATTCTTCTCTACCAGATGCCGGACCATATTTGAACCGATAAAACCAGCACCACCTGTTACTAAATATTCCATAACTTTGCCTTTTTATATCTTGTGCCGTGTAAAAGCACTAATTCCTGTGTCGCCCCATGGCCATTTCGGGGAATGCGTTAAGCCATAGCTCCACAACAAAACGTACTTCATCCTCTTTTTCAGAACCACTACTTGTTGTGTATCCAGGCATTAAACCGGCTCCGGTACGCAAAGTCAGGCAATCTGTTTTCTTCGAAATATACCCCCAGACCTCTTCCAGTCTGCTACTTTCAAATTCATATCGCCCATAAACTTCAAACGTCCAATTTCTGTTGGGCGATAATGATACCATTGTATTAAGAAAATTACCGCCATCATAAGTATACCTGTGTTCCAACATGATGCTGTAGAAATCGGAAGATGAAACACCAAGCCGGGTATTGAACGTAGAAAGAACAGACTCTTCTGTATCATACATACCATCAAAAAACAATATCACACCCTGCGCAGGCCATGTTTTAGCTTCAAAGTATACATTATCAATTGCTGTACTGCGATCACCCTGTTCGAACAGATACCTCGTATATACATCAACATCAACCAGATCGAAGGGCGACCCGTCAACTTTCGTCTGCAACTTGTTGCGAAGCCCAAGCCTCACCCAATGCTCTTTGCCAAATGTATCCACCGAATCAAACTGGTATAAATTATCGGGCAACAGGTTTGGCTCTGGCACAAATGTATAGTTGGCATACGGTTCCACAACATGACGCCAACCACCGAATTCATCATCCCATGTTCTGAACGCTCTGAAAGACGCTTCAGTCCCTAATTCAAATCTGTTCCTCAGTTTGGCAGCCTCCGCAGTTGTAATTGTCTGCCTGTTGGTTGTAAGGGTACTGGTATAAGTAATATTTGTACGACCCGATGCATCAACGGTGGAATTAGCTATAGTTGTGATCCCAGTCGTAACGCTTGTTGTCTGAACCATTGTTTCAGAATAGTATGTGCCGCGGTATCCAGCTCTCGGCATAATATTCAGGAATCCAAAATAACGACCCGGGTAATAAATCATATTGTGAGAATCGAGCCGAAAAACAGAATAATCCTCATTGTTAGTATCACCCTTCTGATACGACTTCTGCAAAAAAGAGGCTGCAGTCTGTCCTTCATAATAAAATACTGAGGAGCCAATTTCCTGCCGCATAAAGTCCAACGACACTTCAGGAAGCCTGCCAACATTCTCGTAAAAATCATTTAAACGAGACCGGAAGGTTAGGTTTCCGGTATACCGGTCACCCCTATGCGTATAAACAAGATAATTATCAGGTTGATTCGCCTCCCTGTACTCATCTTCAAAAAAATCCATATTCAGATATGGATCACTGAGATACTGGGCCTGCGAAAGCATGTAGTCCCTATCGCTGAATGCTTGTTCATGTTTAAAATTCGCCCTGTACCTCGCAGGGTCAACTTCATCAATTTCTCGGTCTCCATCATCGGTGGGATCATCATCATTCAGATAATATCCCGACAATATTCCCTTCCAAGTATTGGTTCCCAGACTTTTCCATTCCAAATCCTGCCCATATGCCAGTCCACGTTTCTGCCTGTAATCAAGGTGCGTTGTTGACTTTAAATATGGATTAAGTCTGTACCTGTAAAGCGTCAGGAGGAATGCGCCCATTCTGCTGTTGTACCCTGGATAAAACCTGAATCCGCAGTCATCATTCAGATTCTTCTGCCAGTAAGGAAAATAAATCATGGGTATCCCGCAGAAATAAAAGACTGTATGCCTGGCCTTGAGGCTATCCTTCTGTATTATGTTGGCGTTGGCTGCACGCACATGATAATGATAATTGGGATAGGCATTTGTACACGTTGTTATAGTAGCTTCCGTAAAAGAATATTCCCTTTGGCCCACCTGTTGTGCAGATTTCGCTTTTACGTAAAACGGAAGAACATTGTAAGTCATGTTCGCAGCGCTGCCACGCTTGGTCTTGAAGTTGTACTTAAGCTTATTACCGCTCCACACTGTAACATATTGGACAGCGGCGCGATTCAGATTGGTAACAACCAATACCGCATTAGTTGAGGCTGCATTTGTAGAAGGTTGTGCCAGTTTCAAAAGCACAACATCCCCAACAGCTTCTGCGTCCTCGGTATTTACATTGACCCTGACAAAATCTGCCCTTAGCTGTTCATCACCTTTCGTAATGACAACATGACCAATTCCTTCAACCCACCCTGTAGTGCGATCATAATTCAGTCTGTCAGCCTTGGCGTCCATAGGCATGGAATCCTGAGTGGAAAGAGGAACCGGGGTGGTGTCAACCTCCCCCGCAGCAGGTGCGATCAACTGCGCAGAAAGAAGACAAACAATTATTAATAATCCTCGCCTGCACCAGCCAACAGAATAAAAACAAAATTGCATCAGAGTCTCTCTTTCTAACTTTCCACATTCGTGTACAGAACTTCACTACTGACTGCATCGTTAATGGAGAAATACTCCATGTGTTTAGCGGGATCTGACTTAAAACTCAGTCTTCCTTCAAATCTGGATTCAAGATTCATAAGAACCGCTTCATCCTCGCGTCGCAAACGCTCAAGAACAGTAGGATGTACCACAATTTGGAGACTAATGGTATCGTTATTTTTTTTCCGTTTTCGCATTATTGCGGCAACTTGTCTCTGAACTTCCACACTCATGCCCATCTGTGACTTTACGTGCCCACGGCCACGGCAATATGGACAATCAATGTAAAGTGAAGAAAGAATACTCTCCTCCACACGCTGCCTGGTCATTTCGAGCATACCGAGCGAAGAAATCGGCAATACGTTCGTTCGGGCCTTATCACGTTTAAGTGCTGACTTTAATGCTTTATAAACATTATTCTGATGTTTTCGGGATTTCATATCAATGAGGTCAAGCACAACCAATCCACCCACATTTCTAAGCCTTAACTGACGAGCGACTTCCTCTACTGCTTCAGTATTGACCTCAAAAATTGCATCTTCCTGAGAACCTTTTCCTTTATGTCTCCCTGTGTTAACATCAATAGCTATCAAAGCTTCAGTTTCATCAAAGACTATGTAACCTCCTGATTTGAGGTTTACCTTGCGCATAAATGCTTCGCCCAGTTGCCTCTCAACATCATAGTGATCAAACACGGGCAGATCACCCTCGTAGAGATAAATTCTTGACTTCGCACTTCTGGACACCGTGGCAGCAATCTCCCTGATTCGCTCATAATGATTCTTATCATCGATAACTATTCGGTCGATATCTTCCGTCAGCCAGTCCCTGACAACTCTTTCGACCAGATCTGGTTCCTGATATAAACAACAAGGCGCTGACTTGTTCATTATCCCAGATTGTATTGAATCCCAGACAGAAATAAGCCCCCTCAAATCACGAGCAAAGCTTCTACTGGAGGCACCAGACCCTGCTGTTCGTATTATCAGGCCAAGTTCATTAGGAATTGGAAGCCTTGCCAGGATTTTCTTCAATCTGTGTCGCTCATTCTCATCATCAATTTTTCGTGAAACACCTTTCAGGTGTGCGCCTGGCATCATAACAAGATATCTTCCGGGTATGCTCAAGCTTGCAGTAACTCTGGGCCCTTTGGTTCCTATAGGCCCCTTTGTAACTTGAACTACTATCTCGGACCCCGGAGGGAACAATTTATTCACCTCATCATTCGACATGCGCTTCTTTTTAAAAGATCTGTTCCTCCTGGAAGAGTCTTCATCATATTCAGCGCCAAGTTCACTGTCAGGAGTCATATCCCAGTAGTGAAGAAATGCATTTTTCTTCATGCCGATATCTACAAAAGCAGCTTGTAAATCGTGTTCAAGGTTCTGTATCCGCCCTTTGTAGATGCTGCCTACAATACGCTCCTGGGTGGGATGCTCAACCTGAAACTCTTCGAGTTTGCCATTCTCGATGACAGCAACACGCGTCTCAAGGCTCTCTGCGTTGATAATTATTTCCCGCTTCGTTTTATTCCGTCTAAACCATCCAAACATCATTACCTCTCATTCTCCATTTTACTGCATTTCATTCAATCGATCCTATTTTGATCCGTCCATATTTAAGGCTATAGTGGACGGCATCGGACATACACACTCTGCACAATGCCAAGAGCTGACATCGTAACAACCATGAAAGTACCCCCATAACTTAGCAGCGGTAACGGAACCCCTGTTATGGGCATGAGTCCAACCGTCATCGCTATATTAATAAAGACATGGCAGAAGATCATTGATATCATTGCCACTACCAGAAGCCTACCCATCCTATCCCTTGCCATTATTGCCGTCTGCATTCCGGCTGCAATGATAGTGCCGAACAGCAACAGAATACTGAAAGATCCGAAAAAACCTTTTTCTTCAGCAATCACTGAATATATAAAATCTGTGTGCGCAACTGACTTTGGCAGGAAACCAAGAATATTCTGAGTACCCTGCTTGAATCCTTTCCCCCACATTCCGCCTGATCCAACAGCTATTTCTGACTGCGTTTTATTCCATCCTGCACCAAGAGGATCTTTATCAGGCTGAAAGAATGTCATTATTCTGTCGCGTTGATGTGCACGTAATCCTGAATAACGCATCACCTTTTCCTGTGTTGCTTCGCTCATCCCGAGAATTGCAGGTAAAAACATTGCAGCAATAATGAAAACCACAGCAGCGGTTCCCATGCCAACAAATGACATCAGAAATCGCATCGGAACACCGGCAACAAACATCATCAGGAAAGTGACAGGAACAAATATCATAGCTGTACCGAGATCAGGTTCAGCCAGTACCAGAAGGAAAGGAACGCCCACAACAACAAGAATGAAAGCTATCGTCCTGAATTCCCAGAGCCTAACATCAGGCCTGCTCATTATACGTGCCAATACAATAAGAGTTACGATTTTCGCCAATTCTGACGGTTGAAATCTGATACCAAAGAAGTCCAGCCATCTTCTTGCCCCATAGACTTTAGTTCCTGCAATGAGTACAAACACCAAGAGGAATAATACACCTGCATAGACCCACCAAGACAATCTCCCTATTTTTCTGTAATCATAAATTGCAAAGAAGATATAACAGGCAAAACCCACCCAAATCCAGGTTATCTGTTTCATATAGAGAGATCGCACAAAAAGCTCTTCGCTCGAATAACACGCGCTGTAAATAAAAAATACACCCATCATCATCAATAAACCAATGGCAATGGTTATGACCCAGTTCATGTGACGTATAATCCCTAAATATCTTTCAAAATTAATCATCCATGCCCCTCGACCATGCCCCCGCATGTTTTGACTCAAGTGCAGTTGTTTTGCTTTTCTCGATTGTAAAAACTCCTTGTGCAATTTCTCTGATTCTCGGCGCAATTGTCACTCCGCCAGAGATACCTTCCTCAATTACCATTACGATGGCATAACGTGGCTTGTCAAATGGAGCGAATACTATCATCCATGCATTTTTCTTCCGTGCAGTTTTCGGACCGTATTCGGCAGTCCCTGTTTTCCCTGCCATTTCTACATCAGGAATCCTTGCTCTTTTACCTGTACCGGTATCAGATTGAATTACATCATGCATACCATTACGTAAAATCCGAAGGGATTCTTTTGACCAATTCATTTTACGCACCAAGACACCGTTATCGTCTTTCGCCTTGATAATACGAGGCCTATAGACATTCCCACCATTTGCAATCGCAGACAAGAAAACAGCGACCTGCAGCGGAGTAACGCACAAGGCTCCCTGTCCAATAGAGAAATTGCAGGTATCACCCTTACGCCACCCGTCATGCATAACTTTTTTCTTCCATGATTCGTTAGGCACCAACCCAGTCATTTCCATTCCAAGATCCACTCCTGTTTTCTGTCCGAATCCAAGATTGGAGGCCATGTCATAAATGAGTTCATGCCCACAAGATAAGCCCAATTGACAGAAATACGCGTTACATGACTGCTCTATAGCTTTCCTCAAGTTGATAGAACCATGCCCTTCTTTTGACCAACAGTGGAAACGCACATTTCCAAGCTGAAAATAACCGGGACAATGGAAAAAAGTCCCCTCACCGGCTTTGTTATTCTCCAGAGCGGCCATTACTACAACAGGCTTGAAGATACTTCCAGGCGGATAAATTCCGGAAATGGCACGGTTAATCATAGGGTTGTCTTCTCCAGTGCGGAGTTCATCCCATTCGTGCTTACTCAACCCCTCACTGATCCTGTTTGGATCAAATCCGGGAGAACTGGTCATTGCCAAAATATCACCATTTCTGGGATCCATGATAACACCGGCACCTGTCGCATTGGTAAGAGACTGCTCAAGCAACCTTTGAATGCCAACGTCGAGTGTAAGCTCTACATCATTTCCAGAGCGTGCCAGACGCTCCCCTATTTTCGTCCCCTGCTCAAACGCCTGCAACCGCTTGTCACGTCTCTTATAACCTGATGCATCCACGCATATGAGTCGCCCACCAGGAACGCCCGCAAGCGTGTCATTCATTACGGCCTCAATACCCCATTTACCTGACATTTCCGGCATGTAAAAATGATAAGGTTCTTCTTCGTTCTGGTTTGGATCGGCCTTACCCACATAGCCAAGCAAATGTGCTGCTAGTTGCCCATCCGGGTAAACACGCACAGGCTCCACATAGATATCTACCCCAGGAAATTTGGCATTACTTTCCGCCCACCTGGCCATAACAGCATCATCAATATCACGCCAGACAAGAAATGGCATGTATAGCCGACTCTTTATATGTTTTCTGATATCCTCACGTGTAATCCTTTTCTCTAAAAGAAGTTTTTCGGACAACTCGTTGATAACTTTCTCTACTTTATCAATCGTCTTATCCCATCGCCCCGGTTGTCGTAATTCCTCAATGTAAACGGCAATACAATAACTTGGTCTATTGTCTGCCAGCGCCACGCCATTCCGATCAAGGATATTGCCACGCGCTCCAGGCAAACGGACCCTGCGTACACTCTGCTTTTCAACGCTTCCCCTGTACTTACGGACATTGAAAACCTGTAACTGCCAGAGAAAGATACAAAGAAAGATTAATGCCGCTATCATCATTGCCAGTAGCACGCGAATTCTTGTGAATTCTCTCGCGAATATATCACTCAACGTCATCTAGGCTGTGCTCCAGTTCAACATTGCCGACCAACCGGTCCACACGACCAGCCAGGTGAAAAATAATAGGTGTAGTAATCATTCCAAGAAGAAGCGCTCCAAATATTTTCAAAGTAATTAAGCCATACGTGTATTTAATCAAATCCTCCTGAACCAGCATTAGGAAGAAAAAAACAGTGACAATTGCATTCGCTATTCCACCAAAAATTAAAGTAGTAAATATTGAGTCAGCCAGAACCATGCTTCTGAAATAGCCGGCAAGCCAACCGGCAATACAGAAACAGAAAACTGAATGTCCAAGTGGTATCTGACTTAGTACATCTTGCAGAAAACCCGCAAGAAAACCGGCAATCATTGTAGTAACAACACTTCGCGTAAGTGCATAATAGAGCACAAACGAGAGCAAAACAGGGAGCTTGGCGCCACCTAGGAAGGCAGAAGAAGGAACTACGGTCTGAATTACAGCCCCACCGATCAGGAAACAAATCATTATTATCAAATTCATAAACTGTGTCTTGTTTATTGGAGAACCACGAAGACGTACCGGAGTTTCCCCAGTTCAGCGGCAGGTATAACATCAGCCCGCTGATACAGACCTGAAGGGTCAATATCTACTTTTTTCACATAACCGACCAACAACCCTTCGGGAAAAACTCCACCCAGACCGGACGTCACGACTTCATCGTGTCCCCATATCTCATCTTCCCTCGATATATAATCCATTCTGCACGGAGATGGTGCATACAGCATCTCGAGTGACGCCGCCTTTGTGATAGGCATCCCACAACCCCTGACAATGCCGAAGGCTCCCGTCCTTGAGAATTTACACGCCACCCTGCAATTTGGATCCGTCACCAGTAGTACATCACTTGTCCTTCTGGCAACCTGCATAGTCTTGCCAATTACACCTTCGAGAGTTATTACGGCCTTCCCCTCTTCTATCCCGTCTATCAATCCTTTGTTTAACGTTATCATCTGCCACCATCCGCTTATCTCATCACGCGCCACAACCTCACACAAAATCATTCTGCGCTTGGATGTAGAGGCAAACCCAAGTTGTTTCTTGAGTTCTTTGTTTTCACGTTCAGCTGCTTCCAGGTTTCTTACACGCTCGCGAAGAATACCAACCTCTTCTATGAGCTTTCTTTTCTCTTCGGCGGGACGACCAGGATTTCTGATGAACGAAACAAAGGCATGCCATTTAACAGAAAGAGTTGAAACCATATTATGGAATGGAACCAGATTATCCCGGGAAAAAGCCTTGAGTCTCCATTCAGCCAATGGAGGAAGATTGAGCAGCACAAGAACTGCCAGCACAATGACATATATCAAATACTTCTTTTCTCTCACCGATCAATCCTGTGTCTGATTATCAGTACTGAAGGCTACTTGAAAGAAGCGGATTGAGATTATTAGAAATCCTTAGAATCGATCGGCGTGGGCTTTACGAAGGAAATTAAGCTCATTAAGGACAACCCCCGTACCCTCTGCTACGGCACTCAAGGGATCATCCGCCACATGGACCGGCAAACCGGTCTGCTCTGCGATAAGCTTGTCTATTCCTGTCAAAAGCGAACCTCCGCCGGCCAGAATCATTCCTCTATCAACGAGATCAGCAGAAAGTTCAGGAGGGCAGCGCTCCAGGGTAATCCGGATTGCTTCTATTATTGAAGACACAGGCTCCTGCAAAGCTTCGCGTATCTCTTCAGAGGTTATTGTCAGAGTCTTGGGTAAACCTGCCACCAGGTCCCGGCCCTTGATCTCCATGGTCGTTTCTTCCCCAACAGGATAAGCCGAACCAATCTTTATCTTTATCTCTTCCGCTGTTCTTTCTCCTATCATCAAATTATAAACCCGCTTCATGTACTGAACGATACACTCATCCATCTCATCCCCGCCAACTCTTACACTGCGGCTGAATACTATTCCAGCGAGGGAAATGAGCGCTACTTCTGTAGTACCACCACCAATATCAACTATCATATTACCCGCGGGTTCCTGAACAGGCAAACCGACACCAATAGCAGCAGCCATGGGTTCCTCAATCAGGAATACTTCACGGGCACCAGCACGAGTCGCAGAATCTTTGACAGCTCGTTTCTCTACCTCGGTAATATCACTGGGAACAGCAATTATTATGCGGGGACGAACCATTTTTCGGCGATTGTGCACTTTCTTAATGAAATACCGAAGCATAGCCTCCGTTATCTCAAAGTCAGCAATTACACCGGCTTTCATTGGCCTGATGGCCACAATATTTCCAGGCGTACGACCAAGCATTCTTTTAGCCTCTTCTCCAACGGCTAAAATACGCTTAGTACCTGACTGCACCGCCACAACTGAAGGTTCCCTAAGCACAATCCCCCTGTCTTTTACATAAACAAGAGTATTAGCCGTACCCAGATCAATACCGATGTCATTCGAAAAAAGTCCTAAAAACGTATTCCACATTGCTCGCTTCCTTTTCCAATTACTTGGGAATCAAAATGTAGTGCACACTTTGCGAAATTACTTCATTACCCGTCAAGCAAGAAAAACCCTTTATTTGATCTCAGAAACTGTATATTTCGTTGAGCCAGCACCAAGCTTTTCCAGTACTAGAACTTGCATAAAAGGGTCCTTATGATGAATACGTTCAAATAAATGACCATTTTTGCCAAGCTCATACGGCGGAGTCAACGAACCGAGAATCAATTTCTTGAATTTAGTCGCCTTCATCGGACTTGCAAACACGCTCAGTACATCAGCGTCAATAACCGGTTTGCTTAAGCACGTAAATGACAGCTCATTCCAGCTTCATTCGGCTATTTTATATTGAACCTTTGCTTTGAAATCTGCATTCTCATACTACATGAATAATCTAAACAATGATTATGAGCTTATTGATAGTGGTAACGAACGAAAGCTTGAGCGTTTTGGCTCAATTGTTTTTTCTAGACCGTCTGCCACCGCAGTTTGGGCACCAACCCTTCCATCCTCCTCATGGGAACAGGCTAATGCATCTTTTGACAGAGACGGTGGAAATTCATGGAGTTTCCGAAAGACATTGCCCGACTCATGGAATATTTCCGTAGAAGGAATAACATTCAAACTTTCGATAACAAATTTCGGACACCTTGGAATTTTTCCAGAACAGGCAAGTTCATGGAAATGGATTCAGCATATTATCCAAAACGCTGCTCAACGGCGTAATAAACGTATTTCCGTCCTCAACCTGTTCGCATATTCAGGTGGTTCTACCCTTGCTGCAGCAAAAGCAGGAGCCGAAGTATGCCACCTTGACGCATCAAAGGGCATGGTTGCGCGGGCACGCGAAAACGCCCAGATTAATGGTCTGGAAAAAGCCCCGATAAGATGGATTGTGGAAGATGTAAATAAATTTCTTGATCGCGAAGACCGAAGAAACAATAAGTATGATGCCATTATTCTCGATCCGCCTAGTTTTGGGAGGGGTAAGTCGGGGGAAGTCTACAAGATAGAGAAAGATATACTCGTTACCCTTGGTAAATGTATAAAGTTACTCAGCGACAATCCGCTATTCCTGCTTCTCAGCTGTCATACCCCTGCATTCACGCCCGGTGTAATGAATAATCTCATGAAGCAGGCCTTTAACAAACATATTGGAATAATTGAATCCGGAGAAATGTTCCTTCGTGGTAATAAAAATGTACTTCCTATTCCAAGCGGAACATTTGCATCATGGCAGACATCAGACCAGAATCATTCCTCAGAAACCTGACGTTCAGACCTACCGCTTCTACGGGCTTGTAATGTCCAGTCAGAGGGACAGGATTTGAGCATTTCACCCCATGTCTCTATGGCTCGATTCAACGCAATAGCCCTGTGAGAAATCTTGTTCTTTGACGCGTCGTCCATCTCTGCGAATGTCTGGCGACAACCACTGGGAACAAAAAGAGGGTCATAGCCAAAACCATTACTTCCTCGTTCTTTGTCAATAATTGAACCTTCACAGGTCCCCATAACAACCTGAGATCGGCCCGAAGGACTTGACAAGGCAATAGCACAGCAAAATCTTGCAGCTCTCTCCCGCATACCAATTACAGCCTTAATTAGTTTCGCATTGTTTGCGGAATAATTTACAGGCTCACCGGCATATCTGGCCGAGCGGACGCCCGGTTCACCTCCAAGACAATCAACCTGAAGGCCCGAATCATCAGCCAACGTCCAAAGACTCGAACTCATGGCCAGGATTACAGCCTTCTTTATCGCATTGCTTTCGAAAGTTGAACCATCTTCGACCACTTCAGGTAAGGATTGAAAATCATTAATAGAAATAAGCTCAATTGCCGGCATGTTGAAGATTGCCTTGATTTCCTGGAGCTTATGCACATTTCGTGTGGCAATCAGCAGTTTCATTTGCTTCGGAGTCTTTTATGGTTATCAGTCCAGGCCACAACGTTCCTGACTATGTAGGCTGGTGCGCTCGAGAGGACTCGAACCTCCACGGCTTTCGCCACCAGCACCTCAAGCTGGCGTGTATGCCAATTTCACCACGAGCGCTCAAAACAAAGCCGGAAACTTACCCAAGCCTTAAAATCAATTCAAGACATTTCAGAAAAGACATTCAATCTGATCCAAACGCAAATAGTAATTCCAAGTTTGAGTCATCCGTTACCAATTTCAATTCACACGTTTTCAACGGCTTTATAACATTCAGCCAGGCTTGGAAACCTGCCATTTTCTTGCGGGTTTCCGCAGCATTGGGAGTATTCTGAGCAATCAGGACAAGCGAATAAGCGGCTATTGCGTTCCTGAGCGCATCACCCGTCGATTCCAGGTCTATCCATGCATAACCAGCACAGTTTGTTATATTGTCCAGGCCTCTTGCCCACAACTGCTCACTAGATACTGTGCCTTGGCTTGAAGAACATACTACATTGGAAAGTGTTCCGAGGCTGCTTGACATCATCAGCCAGTGATTTTTCTCGGTTATAGCCGGCTTATCGGTTGGAGCTATACTGTCATAAACGCCCTGCTGCCTTGTACTGTCAATTGCGACAACCACCCTGCCGGCGATTTCTTCCCGCCTTGGAATTAATGATGATTTGTACAACGAGTTCAAAACATCCACTGTTTCTGATATCCTCGCCACAAAATTACAGTCGTCATTAACAGGGATGCCGCTCACCAAAGAAGGAACTTTCACCCCAAGGATTCGACCGCTCAAATCGCCACTATACATTGAAATAAACATGGCACTGTCCGGGATACTATGTAATTTCACTGCTCTGGAAATGATTCTTACAGCCCTTGAAACATATCTTCCTGTAAGGAATGGTTCCATCATACTGAATGGCATAACCACAAACATATCCGGCTTTCGACCAAGAATTACAGGTAAGTCATGAAGGCCTGTTGTTTTCTTAAGGTTATAAGTTAAAGATCCCCTATCACTGCTAATTGACGTATTAAGCTCTGGCATCCGTTCCCATAGCAGGTCCGCATCACCTTTAATCCGGCCCTTAAGAGTATTCAGGCCGAATCCTGTAAACTCATAGGTTACCTTCCGCATTTTTATGTCACCGGAATCTTCATTACGAAATCGAAAATAGCCATGGTCCATTATGCCGTTTGTCGTTCCATCAGAAGGACATGCATTTATCTGTT
>MHBM01000056.1:3242-17725 GCA_001804885.1 Lentisphaerae bacterium RIFOXYA12_FULL_48_11 | reverse complement strand
AAATATGAAGACAGAAGCAACGGCATCCGATTTCTTCCGGTTCAAAATACAGTTCTGGGGATTGATCACGGCAACTGGTGTAATCGCAGCCGTGGCAAGTGCATTCGGATTCCTTGGTAGATTCAACTGGTTCCTGGATCTATTCTCGCATTTCAGAGTTCAGTATTTTCTCGGACTTACGATCATATCGCTGTTATTTCTTACCATGAAGAAAGTCAAATCAGTTCTCTTCTTCGGCATATTAGCAGCAATCAACCTGGGCGTGATACTCCCACAGTATTTCGGGAAACCATCATTGCATCCATCAGTCGGGCAGCAAATCCGGATAATGCTCGCCAATGTTAATACCAGGAACGGACAACCCCAGCTTGTCGTCGGAGCCATCAGGCGTTTCAATCCCGACATACTGGTGCTAGAGGAGGTCAGTACCAGGTGGTTGTCGAATCTGAAACCAGCGTTGGCCGGATACCAGTACACTGTACAGGAACCCCGTGAAGACAATTTCGGAATCGCGCTCTGGAGCAGGTTTCCATTAACCAGTTCCCGTATCGTTGAGATTGGCAACGCCGAAGTCCCCTCGATAGTAGCTGAAATCGATACGGCACATGGCAAATGCACAGTCCTGGCAACACATCCGCTGCCTCCGGCCGGGAGCGATTACTCCAACTGGCGGAACAGCCAACTTGCAGAATTGCCAAAGTGGGTAAAACAGGCGTCATCACCGGCAATTCTGATTGGCGATCTCAACACAACCCCATGGAACTACTACTTCAAACGTCTTCTGCGTGAATCAGGCTTGAAGAACAGCACCCAGGGACGCGGCGTGTGTCCAACCTGGCCTGCTTTCAATCCGCTAATGCTGATACCGCTCGACCACTGCCTGTACTCGGACGGCATCAGGATTCTAAACAGGCAGACCGGACCCTATGTTGGATCGGATCATTTTCCAGTGATTATTGATTTTACAGCCTGCAATCCCTCGGACTCCAGTCCTTAGTCTCTTGTCTATAGACTGTGGTCGCCCCCAGCCATCTCTCTTTTCTCTCGCCTTACCATCATTCCTTTTATAGTATAAAGAAGACTTCGGCGCGAATTGCTTTCTCAGGGGAGGGGCGAGTTATGTTCACAAATTATACCCTACCCTTATTATTGTTATGCGCCATTAGATTATTGAAAGGAGCTGGTATGAATCGAAAACTCGAATTAACGGATGCGGAACTGCAGGAACTGGACTTTCTGGTCAAGAAGGAATGGCGGAGCAGCGAAATAGAGCTGAACCATACACGAGCTTTCGCATACAAGGATGTGCTTAAAGAACGTATACAACTGCTTGAACAGCTTTCCCCGAAGCTTACTTGTTTCAAGCCGGTTGCAACAAAGATAATGCCTGGGACAAGTTCATGCTCATCGCCGGATGGGGTTCGGCATCATTAGATTCCTTTATTGTCCGATAAGTCCAGGCAATCATCTGGCAGACTGATATGTTTCAGAAAATAGCCCCCAAATTGTTTACTTACGCGATTCTCTATCCGTCGCCTCCAATGCAGGAGAAGCAACATACACTTGTCCTTCCGGCATGATTCAGAGATGACAGAACTGTCCGGAAATGCTTTTATATTTCCTGATGAAGTCTGAACCTTATAAAAAAAATATTGCAGTTATGATACACTTGTTCAGCACTTGTCTTCTCCTGTGTTTCATCTTCCTTTCCAGCGGCGTTACCGCCGAACCGGACTCGGGCCGAGTCCTTTACGTCAACAACATCACGGGTAATGACATCTTCGACGGATTGAAACCCGCACCGGCCAACGACGGCAAGACCGGACCGTTTGCAACTATCGGCAAAGCGTTTGCTTCTGTTTGTACTTCAGACAGGATAGAGATTTCAAATACCGGCAAACCGTATAAAGGCGGCAACACCCTCGTCGCCGCCGGCGGTACCGCGGAAAAGCCCCTCGTCATCAACGGTAACGGCGCCCTGATTTCCGGCCTAGACCTGATTCCCAGGGAAAAATGGGCCACGGCAAGAAATGGAATCGTGGCTACTGATTTCTGGCCTATGTCGAACATGCTGAAATCCTATGAGCCGATTCAACACTGGATCGGTTCACCCCAGATCTGGTGGCTCGATGGCAAACCTGCCCCGAACTGCACAAGCGAGGAACAGCTGAACAGCACCAGCGGCGGATTCTACTGGAACAAACCCGTAAGGCAGTTGTGGGTTCACCTTCCAGAAGGAAAGACACTGGATGACGTGGTCATCCAGGTTCCCGTCCACAGTACGGCCATCTGTATCAATACTGACTTTGTTACCGTAAAGAGCCTGCGTTCCATGTTTTCCTGGAATGATGGCTTTGACACGCATGGCCGGGGCAAGAACATCGTTTTCCAGCACTGCATCGCAACCGATAACTGCGGGCAGGGTTTTTCAGTACATGATACCAACATTGCCCTTTACGAGGACTGCCTGGCCGAGCGGAATGCGAGTTCGGGTTCATGCGACGTTAATGAATGCCACTCGGTGTACCGTCGCTGTGTTTTTGTGAACAACACTTTCGAGGCCGGCGTGTATGCAAACGAGAATTCACAACACACATTTGAAAACTGCCTGATCACGGGAAACCAGCCTTTCGAACAGGTCTGGCAGAGACATTCGTCCAGGATGAATTTCATCAACTGTATAATTGCCGGTAATCCGAGAAATCCGAAGGGCCTGGTGTCGCTGGAACACGGAACACTTTACTTTCGCGAATGTACATTCGCCGATGCCGCGTTCGTGTGCCAGCTTTCCGGCATGGAACTTGGATCTCTCTCCATTGTACGCAGTATCATGACCCGGTGCACTGAACCATTCCTGGCCATTCCGGTCGCCATGACAAACCGAGTCAAACTTGTGAATAATGTCTATTTCGCAGGAGCAGGGGTAAAATTCGGAGACCGGATATTCGGCAAGCCTGACTGGGCTGAGTACCAGAAGCTGTCCGGCCTGGACCTGGACTCGAGATGGGAAGATCCTCAACTCGGCGGTGAGCTTAACATCAACATGCAGAGTGACTCATCTGTGCTTGCACAACACCGTAAGAACTCACGCATGAGCATAGGGGCTGTACTGCCTGATTCCGTGTGGGAGCTGTACAGAAAAACACGCGGCGACGTTGCCACCCCGGGCGGCATAATCAAGGCTCGTTGATCTGCTTTACGCCTTCCATCACAACTGCCTCGCGACCGCTGTTACTCTCGTCCTTAAACGACATTTTGCCTCGTAACACAAGCCCGTCAACATCACGCGCAAACAGACCATAGGCAGGCATCACGCCATTGTATTTTGCATCGGGATATTTGCCCGTCGGACGCTTCGGAGACCCGGGCTTTTTCTCGACCGATTCCATGTTGTGCACGTCAAAATCGACCAGCGTAACCTTGCCGATGCGGCCGCCTGCGCTGACATTGATCTGTGATGCCGCAATTGAACGTTTACACGTCAGCCGCTCAATCACGATGTCACCAAGGCTGCCAATATCGGTTTCCCTGTGCGAGTCGCGGTCCTGCAGCTGGATGAACACCGGCGCGTAGCAATCCTCAATAGTATAATCACGACATGTGATGTTCCGCACCTTCGCACCGTCATTGGATTGCAGACTGATCGCCGCAATACAGGAACCGGACGGTATCGGGTTCTTGCCGGCAACATCACTGTGCTTCTTTACCGTGATGCGTTCAAATAATACATTCTCGATATCACCAACCGTCTCTGTTCCGATCTTTGTGGCATTACAGGTGGTGGCTATCACGCAATCGCGAACAACAATATCAGTCATGACAGGATGCTTATCTACAGGGATACTCTTATCCAGTTCACTCTTGAGGACAATACCGTCATCGCCCGTCTCGATATCACATTTCTCAATAAGGGCATGTTTACAGCAAACCAGGTCAATTCCGTCTGTACAGTGCTGCGCAGCATAGGAACGGTTCCGTATAGTCACACCGTTTATAACAATATTCTCACAGCACTCTAGCCGGCAGGTCCAGTGCATGCTGTAACGAAGAGTAACGCCCTCAATTTTGACTCCTTTGCAATGCTTGAAGTGAATCACGTAATGGGGTCGAGGAACATCAAGCGCCTTTCCAGACTCGTCGTAGAAACAATCACCTCCGCCCTCGATCACGCCCTTGCCGACAACAGCGATATTGGTCGCGCCATCCGCACCGACCGTCGGAAGCCGTTTCTCCCCGTAATCTGCAGAATCGCGGCTCGGCCACAACAGCGCACCCTCGTCGAGTTGAAGAGTCACGCCATTTTTGAGATTCAGCGCGGTAACGCGATATTTGCCTTTGGGCACCACAACTTCCCCGCCGCCGGCAGCGGACACTTCATCTATAACCTTCTGTATGGCCGCTGTACACAGCTCCTTGCCCGACGGGTCGGCGCCAACCGTAAGTACGCTGACCGGTGCGGCATTCACAACTCCAATAATAAGCAGGTATACCGAGATTATTTCTAAGAAGCGTTTCATCATTAATTCCTTCAATAAGAAAACTCTGCGTTATGAGTGGACATGGCCTTCCAAATTCAATACGTTTTGTCATGTAATTTGTCTGTGCAGGGTCTTGTATCAGAAACACGGCTGATGTCAAAGGCGAAGGCAGTTTCCAATACATCAGTCTTCAATTAACAGTCTTTCGTTTACACGCAATTCCAACAGGAACAACCGGAGGCACACAAATGAGACTAACAGTCTTGATTCTTGCAGGTTTAATAGCCAGTTCATCATCCTCAGAAGCCGGCATCGTAAAGAAATTCCACGTATCGCCTTCCGGCAGTGACGCCGCGGCCGGCTCGTGGTGGCATCCTTTCGCCACTTTCGAACGCGCACAGGAAGCGGTAAAACAATTCAAGGAAACAATACCCGCCGCCGATATTGAACGCATAGAAGTGCTCTTCCATGGCGGTACTTACGAGCTTAAACAGCCCATAGTGATTCTCCCTGCCCACGGCGGAACTGCTTCTTATCCTGTAATATACCGTGCACGTTCCGGGAAGGCACCCGTATTCACCGGCGGGCACCGCATTACAGGCTGGACCGTCAACAAGGACGGTTCCTGGAGTGTTAACCTCCCCGAAGTAAAAGATGGAAAATGGGATTTCGCCCAGCTTTTTGTCAATGACAGCCGGAGGTTCCGCCCACGCCTCCCGAAACAGGGTTATTTCATGACTACCAACGATTTTGAGAACACTGCCGCCGGGATCAATGGCTTCATGTTCAAGGACAATGATCTGAACCCGTCCTGGGCCAACCTTCCCGACATCGAATTTCACGTCCTGCATGTCTGGTCCGCTTCACGCATGCGAGCAGCTTCAATTGATGCCGACAAGAATATCGTGAAGTTTCCGAAAACCCGTGCTTTTAATGCCTCTTGGGCCAATTTCAAAAATCGCCGCTACTGGGCAGAGAATGTGAAGGAAGCATTCGGCACACCCGGAGAATGGTACCTCGACAAACCGACTGGAACCCTCTCCTACATTCCCCTGCCAGGCGAAACCCCTGACAAAACCCGCGTTGAAGCACCGCGGCTCACGTATCTTCTCATCTTCCAGGGCTTCGAGAACCAGCCTCTCGTCAATACTTCGATTGAAGGACTCGTCTTCAAGCAGTCACAGTGGGTCACACCGCCAGACGGCAACTTCACTCCGCAGGGCGAAATGAATATTCCCGCGGCCGTGGAATTCGTCTGCACACGCGACGTCACGATCCGGCGCTGTGCATTTACACAACTCGGCGGCTACACTATGGCCTTCGGGCCGGGTGCGCATTCCAATACTGTGGATCACTGCCTGATGACCGATCTCGGCGCGGGTGGCATCAAGATTGGGCCGCCCTACGTCGGTTACCGCAAGACAGAAGCGCCCAGGGACGTACTCACTTCAAAGGCGCCGGATGGTTTGGGAAAAACCACTTCTGCAATTACGATCAGTAACTGCCGAATCACCGGCGGCGGACGAATCCACCCCGCCGCACATGGCGTCTGGATCGGCCACTCCTCTTATAATAAAATCCTTAACAACGAGATCAGCGATCTCTATTACACCGCCGTATCCATCGGCTGGGTATGGGGCTATGCTGAACCTTCGCGTACGCACCACAACGAGGTGGCATTCAATCATATGCACCACATCGGGCAGGGCGTACTCTCGGATATGGGCGGAGTTTATACACTCGGACTCTCTCCCGGGACAACCGTGCACGACAACCTCATTCATGACGTACACGCCCACGACTACGGTGGCTGGGGTCTGTATACCGATGAAGGTTCGTCATATATCCGTATGGCCAATAACCTGGTCTACCGTGTCAAGACCGGCGGGTTCCACCAGCACTACGGGCGCGAAAATATCATAGAGAACAATATCTTCGTTAACTCGCGCAAGGACCAGCTCCAGCGTACACGCGATGAAGACCATATTTCATTCTTCTTCCGGCACAACGTTATCTACTGGGATAATGACGGAACCCTGTTCGGCAGCAACTGGAAGAGCGGTGTACGCGGCATGAAAGACGGGAAACCAACCCAGCACTACGAGCTGTCATCTAACATCTACTGGCATGTTTCAGGAAAGCAGGACATCTTCCCCGGCAAAAAGACGCTGGCACAGTGGCAATCTGAAACCGGCCAGGATCCGGCTTCGCTTGTGATGGATCCCCTCTTCGAAAATCCGTCCGCAGATAATTTCCGGTTTAAGTCCAGTTCACCGGTAACGAAGATCGGGCTCAAACCATTCGATGTATACAGCGCCGGACCGAAAGATCCGAAACAACTGCCAGAATTTAAAGCCAGTCCAGTACCCACAATGTACGAAATTAAGGTTCCGTAAAGACGCATCGTGTGCCCTGAAGTATAAGAAGTACGAGACGTACTATTTTATCCCCAGTTTTTTCATGCGATTGAGAAGTCCGACAAAAGTAGACAGATGTTTCTGTTCCTGGTGGAGAATGTTCCGCACCTTCTTTTTGTCAACCGGTTTTGCCAGTGCGGAAGAAAGTCCTATGTAGAGCAGGATTGAATCTTTTTCCTTGGTAATTGCCGTTTGAATGATGGACTGAAGGGACTTCCGGGATTTAAAGAAGGCGGCTGAATCGTCAGCCCTGCGGAAAAGACACTCGCCAGCCAAAGCGATAAGATATTCCCCTTCAA
This sequence comes from Lentisphaerae bacterium RIFOXYA12_FULL_48_11, assembly GCA_001804885.1. GTDB lineage: Bacteria > Verrucomicrobiota > Kiritimatiellia > UBA8416 > YA12-FULL-48-11 > YA12-FULL-48-11. The sequence continues at coordinate 10,531 of MHBM01000056.1, read as the reverse complement.
CGCCATCAGGAACTGCTCTGTTCCTTCGTGTTAACGCCAGATCCACCCGCATTATCGAAAACACTTTCTGATGCTTGATTTCCTCAGTTGCCAGCCCGAGGAGAATATTCCTGGCCCAGCCAAAAGGCACGAGACAGGCAGCTTTGGAATAAAAAGCCGCTCCGTTCTTCTCAATCTGTTCCGCGATTTCGAGTATATCATCGATGGTAAAGGACATTTATTACACCACCTTTCATATCTTTAAATGTTGAATAACGACCAAGATATTAACTGATATCAAGGATGGACTCAATGCCGTTCGTAATGCAGATATATTTCGATCTTCTCTATTTGAACCGACGGGCCGGCACTGGTCTGCGAACGGCATGACAGCCGGACATCCAGATCATTCACGCCATGCCTCCATGTATCTGCTGGAATGTCTGCCTCAAGCCGGCAGAGTCGCTGTTTGGGATTCACCTTGTAATCACCCTTTCCGCCCGAAGCCGGTTGCGGTTTGGGCGAGAAAATCTGCGGATCCTTCCATTCCGGATCACGTGTAACTGGGCCCAATTTCCTGCCGCCAAATCGCATTTCTACCAGATCACCGTCTTCCAATCCGAAAAAGATGACCCTCAGCTTCAGGGTTGTCTTTCCATCTTTTGGCGAGTCGCTGATATGAATGACAAACTTTGAAGGAGCATCACCGACGCCAAGCGGTGCCGGCAATGGCGCCGTGTCATTGCGATTAAAGAATCCATCTGCCCATGGATAGCCGCCACGTCGTTCCACCGCAAATATTTTATCCTTTCCAGCCATTGTTTCAGGGCTTCCAATCTCCCTGAATGCGACCTGGTGCGTGAGCGGCGCTATCTCCCCTCCAACCTGCTCTGCAATTTCCGGCGGCCCCATGGCCCAGTTGAAAGTCACCACGCTGTCCGCTCCACGAGCAAGGTGATTGGCAAACACCCCCCGCAGGAATTCTATTGGCGCATAGCGATAACCATCGGTGGCATGATGATCATCGAAACACGGCTGGAGCTGGATGTCCTTACCCACCGCTGCCCGGACACCTTCAACATCCACATCCATCGAGCGTGTACCCAGAGTAAGGATATCCACCAGTCGCTGTTCCGCCCAGGTCTTTAAATCTATCCCATCAGCCCGGCATCCTTCCACAGTCTGCGGTATTCGCGCGGCAAGCAGATAAGGCCGTCCCCTCTTTCGCGCCAAATCAAGCAGCATTATCCTGACCATCCTCATGAATTCAGTCGCATGTTTCCTTTGTTCCCACTGTTGTCCCGGAGGAAGAAACGGAACATGACGCGCAAGATCAATCTGGATACCGTCTAAATCGTAACGCGTCGCGATTTCTTTCAGTACCTCTACCTTGTGTTCGCGCAGGCCGACACTTGCCAGGTTCCACAGGCCCTGTTTCCAGAATGACGACGGCAACACCCAGTCCGGATGGGCCGCCTTGAGCGGATGTCTGCCCTCCCTGTCCTGACCTCCATTCGGTATCGTATCCACTTCACTGATCCGGTGATTCCAGAATACTTCCAGCTTGCGACGGCGAGTCTCCTTTACTACCTCACCCACCCAGTCCACTCCCTCTTTGAACCACTGCTTTACCAGCCAATGTTCCGGCGGCGGAAATACATTGCTCGGATAAACGCTCCCGACCGAATTGCCTCCGATGTCCCACCATATAGAATTAATCTGCGTACCAGATTCATCGGCATATGAAAACACAGCATCCCTGAACCGGTTAAACGGGGCATTGCCGTCCGGATGCATCTTGGCGTAGTTCCACATGACCCAGCAGACATCATGCTGCATGACAATACGCCGTTTTCTCCGGCGCATGAATTCACGATGATCATCAGGCAGGACCACCGCACCTGCTGTTCCAGCCGCCTTTCCGGTCAATGTTGACGCAAGCGCAGCACAGGCAGTGCCGGCAATAAAATTTCTGCGACTCACTATTTTATTATTCATCATGGTTATCAGGATACAAACCCGAATTCAGTTTGATGTCAAGGCAGCGGATTCCTTATTTCCGGATAATACCCGCCATGCTCCCGGCACCTTTTCTGGTATATATTGCATCTGCCGCACACAGTGCGGCACTACAGAAGAGATAATGTAATGCTGTAGCGCGTCACAGTGTGACGCAGTTGATGCCGCACACAGTGCTGTGCTACAACAATTAACAGCGAGGATGACTCTAATTACCGTCTCGGAATCACAGGAAGCACTATGTGTGACGAATGATCCTGATCGTGGTAGATTGTATTCACTGCTGTAATAACCCGGCGATGATTATTGAGAGGTTCACCTGTATTCGGATTTACGTCAAAACGCGGGAAGTTGCTGCTCGAGACATCCACGCGTATGCGATGACCTTTCTTGAAGACATTGGACGTTGGATACAGCTTGATGGTGAACGGATATATTCTGCCAGGCTTCATCAGCTTCTCTTCCCTGTCCGAATCACGGAAACGTGCCCGGACAATTCCGTCGCCAATGTTGAGGTCAAAGCCACCAGGCCAGTCCGTGCTTGACGGGTAAATATCAAGCAGCTTCGCGGTAAAGTCCGTGTCCACGGCGGACGATGAAGCCCAGAGCCTCACCTCGACCTCACCAGTTACTTCCACGTCTTCCGCCAGCGGTTCGCTTTGAAAGACAACGATATCGTTACGCGCCGAAAGCGGGATCGGTAGGGTCCAATTCCAGATGTGCGAACCGCCCCGCTGATCCCAGGCACCCTGGAGCATGATACCGTCACCGCTAGAAATATTTCCGCCGATGGTGGGAACAGGCTGGCGGGGATCAAAAGTAAAGCTCGTGTTACTTTCTTCAATGTTGGGCTTGTCCACGCACAATGATCCGCCACGACCGAAATAATATTTTGTATTACGTGTACGCGCGAGCGGCCATTCGTGTTCATCGCGCCAGTAACCGCCATGACTAAGCAGACCTTTCTCCGTTTTCTTGCCATCGCCGGCGCCCATTATGAAAAGACGCACCTTCGTTGCAAACGGAGCGGCCTTGCCCACGCTGTTTTCCACGCCCTTGAGCCAGTGATCATACCATTCCCGCCGCCAGGCCAGCTCATCCCCAATCGCCGCATTTTTTCCGAAATCAACCTGGCCGTGTGAATGCGCAGCCTGCATCCCGTGTATCCACGGCCCCATGATGAGATATACAGGGCTCTTCAACGCTCTGGTGAGTGTAACAAAGTTGGTTGTCGTATTGCCGCCCCAGGAGTCATACCAGCCACAGACAAGATAAACCGGAATATCCTTGTAGCGGTCGGCATGCTCTATGATGTTATTCTGTGCCCAGAAGGAATCATTAACGCCATGTTCCATCGCACTGACCAGCCAGTCCTCGTACTCCGGCGCATATTTCAGAGGCGTAGTACCGCGCCGCAGAGGAAGATTCGCAAGGTAGTGGAAACGGTTTGTGCCCATATCCTTCAGCATGGCCGCAAGAGCGGGGTCGCGTGAGGCACAACTGCCCCGCCCCGCATTCAGCATGATCCAGTTCCAAAAACGCAGTTCGTATGCACCGGCATTACGCAGGGATTGGTGACCTGTATTCGACATGGCATCCACGGGAATAACAGTAACCAGTTCTGGGGCGCGTTCCATTGCCATCGCATGCTGAGTCCCGCCGACATACGATGTACCCATCATGCCGATCTTGCCGTTCGACCATGGCTGTCTCCCAATCCACGCAGCACAGTCGAATCCATCACGGCCGTCATCAACCAGCATATGCCATGTACCCTCGCTGGCATAGCGTCCGCGCGTATCCTGCGCAATAAAAACATACCCATTCGCCGCAAAATATTCGCCATGCTTTTTTGAACCGTTCTTGTTGTAGGGCATTCGCGTAAGGATGACCGGATATTTACCATCAACCGCCATACCATTCTTCGCAGGAAGGTAGATGTCTGTAGCCAGGCCGACACCATCGCGCATCTGCACCATTACATTGGTCTGGAGAATTACATTATCAGCAGCCAAACATGCCAACCCTGACAACAGGATAGCACAGACGGCGAGAATCAGCGGCAAGCTGGAAGGTTTGAATCGAACATTCATTATTTATTCCCCTCTTCAGGATTATCTAATATTTTATCGCTCTGAATTTACAGAGTAGCGCAAGTCGTCAAGTTTATCTCCGTTATTGCCTGAGAAGGAACATGAGAACTGCCACTGCCATGACATGTGATCGCACTTGACCAGGAGCCTGTTCCAGCCTTTGTGCAATGACGTTGTGAAAGTCGCGGTTTTCTTTGGTTCGGCTGTAAGGGTCCTGGCATAGAGCTGTTCGCCGTTCAGCCAGACAGTCATGCCGAGCGTACCCGCAAAAATCCTGCTGCTCAAAGTAATGTCGACTTGGCGCTCTTTTTCGCTGAAGATCCAGCGCACCGCATAGAGCGCATCAAACGGTTGTCCGAAGATAATGCCATACGGATCGATGGAAGCAGGGTCAGCCCCGCCGGTATAGTCAACTCCGGCTGAATGTGACACCCATGGAATTGTCTTTCCTTTATATATAATCGGCCGGTCAAAGCCTTTGCCATTCAGGAGGTCAGTCTCAAAAGGGAGGATACTGTTTGTCGGACTGAAAACGTTACCCGGCCATGCTGCCTGGTTGGGAATACCGGCTGCGACAAGCCAGGGAGCTGGAATGGAAATTTCACAGGTGCGTTCAACATTCCCTGCCTTTGCAACAATTGACAAGGTTGTAATTAGCTTCTCGGCATGACCGTTAACAGTAAACACACCCGTTGTTGCAGAAATACTTGAAGGCTTAACCTGCCAGTTCTCCGGAACAACCAGCCGGATGTCGGGCTTTGCATCGGATGATCCCGGGGCTGAAGTCAACCAATAGGTAATACGATATGCTTGCGCGGCCGGATCCGCCGAAACGGAATATGACAGTAATGGAAGCTTATCAGCCTTAGGTGTAAGTGATTCAAGGTAATGATCTGCCAGTTTTTGCGTAACTTCAGTTTCGCCCAGCCCCTTCATCATGGCCATTGCAACCGCAGTGTGACCAAGTGCATTTGGATGGCAGAAATCGTGTGTTACATGGAAGTCCGGGAAAAGAACACGGCCACGCTGAAGCAGGCGGAGCATCTCATCACCAGTGTTTATTAAGATACAGCCTTCTGACGCGGCAAGTGCAGCCACCCGCCGGTTTAATTCGTTCCGTACACGGTTCTTGGGTGAAACAGGATCGTCTGTAAGCAGGGTTATTGTTGCAAGTGCACTTACGCGAGGCTTGGCTCGAGCACGAATAGAGTTGAGAAGCTGCCTGTATCGTTCAGCCCATGCGTCTAGATCTTCCGTACTTTCACTTATATACGGAGAGAGCAGGTCGTTCATACCCAGCATGATGATGAGAACATCAGCACCGGTATCAAGCGTGGTCTTGACATCCACACCCCGTATGTCGAGGAATGTCTCTGCTTCGCGGCTCTTCTTCTCGACATTCTGCCAGCTGCCGACACTCTGCCCGCTGCCACCCAACGCAATGAGGGTGGGTGCCGTATTTGACTTTACCTCGTTCAACGCCCACTTGAGCTGGTGAAGATAACCCTGCGGGTGGTTAATACTCTGGCCGGTAATGCTGTCACCAACAAACACGACACGATCACCTGGTTTCAACAGGGAATCTGCCAGTACTGAGCAGCCAAACGAAGAGAATGCCAGGAAGACGGCAAGACTGTTTACAAGAAATGTTTTTCTCAGGAAGTCCATGAATTAACATTCTCCTTCTGTTACTTCCCCTGCCCCTTTGCAATGAGACTGTCGAAAAGCTCGCGCTGTTTTGTCAGCGCTGCAACCGGGTCAGTTATGGCATTACTGCACTCAAGAAGCAGCCAGCCTTTATAGTCGGCTTTTACCAGCAACTCAACAAGCCTGTCCCACGGATAACCGGGAGTGTCCAGCGGCCTGATATGCGCAATGGAACTCAGTCGCGTTTTGATCATGTTGAAATTGGCATCAAGACCGTCACCGGCAAGGTCATTCTTGTTCGAGTTCCAGCAGGCGCCAACATTTGGATCGGTGGCAATATCCAGTATCTTCTTTATAACCGGCAGTTCCGAACACTGGCCGTGAACTTCCAGTCGCACCTGCTGGCCCAACTCACCGGCAAATTTCCCCACAACATTCAGGCTCCGTCCGATCTGTTCTATTGTTTTCTCACGTTCGACTTCCTTGTGAAAATCATTGGGACGAACCTTCACCCCGCTTGCCCCCAGGTCGGCGCTCAACCGAAGAAATGCTTTTGTATCTTCTATGGCCTTGGCAAGCCGGGCAGGATCAACGTGGTCAAAGCACTCCGCGCTGCCCAGTCCAACCAGTTTCACAGGACTGTCGGCAAAACGCTTCTTAACTTCCGCGCGTTTATCGGCAGAAATACCCGGCTCGACTCCATGCTTATGTCCGGCGCGCAATTCCACACCATTTACCCTGGCTGCCTGTAAATTCTTTATAATGGCATCAATATCCCAGTCTTTACCCCACTGGTAAGTAACCAGGCCAAGCTGAATTTTTGATCCAGCCGAATCCGCGGCAAATATCAGGCCAGGCTTGCTAATTACACCTGAGGCCAGAAGTGTACCAGCGGCAAAAGATCCCTTCATGAAACTTCGGCGATTAATCATGACTGACTTACCTCCCTTTATTTCGACTATTTATCCGTTTATAATTTAATTCACAAAATCAGATCAACGGCTTTCCCATACCGCACGTGCCACACGAAGAATGTTTCCGCCTATGATCTTCCTGATATCATCATCGGAATATCCGCGCTGGACCAGGCCGACGGTAAAGAGCGGCCAGTTCACCCAAGCCAGGCTGGGATCACTGCGTGATGACAGCGAACCCTTGGGCCAGAGATGCTCCCATCCGGCTGGTTTTTTCCTTGAATCGGTGCTTTTTGGAATCTTTTTGCGTTCCTCGGCGGCAAAACGCGATTCATATGCAATATCAGTCCCTATGGCAACGTGGTCAGCACCGAATTTCTTGGCCACATGGTCAACGTGACAAAGGAAAGTGTTGATGTTGCCATCGCCCCCGAGAAAATCCGGAATACAGCAGATACCAACAAGCCCGTCAGTATCACAGATCGCCTTGATCACTTCGTCCGGCTTTGCACGTATATGTTTATTGAGAGCCGCTGCCGTCGTATGGCTGGCAACCATAGGCCGTTTTGAAGCCTTTGCCGCTTCAAGACTCGTGCGCCAGCCGGTATGCGCCACATCAACGATAATCCCGATCTTG
>MHBM01000056.1:0-3149 GCA_001804885.1 Lentisphaerae bacterium RIFOXYA12_FULL_48_11 | reverse complement strand
GTAAGATGCATCATCCGGATGCCGAGCTGGAAGAAGACACGGATAAATCCCATCTCATCACGCACATTGTTAAACTGCTGGCGGAGCGGCACGCCGTTGGACGTCAGGTAGAGGCAAAGCTTGTTCTGCTTTTTGGCATTGACGATATCATCAGGCGTTGCAGCCTTGAATATTTCGTTACGCAGAAGGTCGGTCGTGAATGTAAATCGCGCCAGGCGCTTGATGAGACGCAGTGGATCGTTGCCCTCTTCGCCTGCATTCTGAAAGATGCACGTTACACCTGCGGCACGAAACGCCTCCAGGAATTCCTTCTTCTCACGTTCACTGGTGGCGTTATGTATCATTGGCATCTCTTCGCGCAAATCACTCAGTTCTTGATCCGTTGCGCCGTCTTCCATCGCGGCGCGAAGCTTGTCGCCATCCACCGCACATCGCGGCGAAAAGCCATAGGACTCAAAAACAAGAGAGTCGGCGTGGAGCTTGAGCCCATGATCGAGGTCCTTCTGGCTCGGTTTCAGAACGTCGAGTGCTGCTGCGCGTGACTTCTGAATGACCTCGTTCTGCGGCGAAAGCGGCGATGAGGAGGGAAAAACAGCGGTTTGCGGAACATTAATCTGAAACAAACCGCCAGCCATACCCAGCAGCGGTATGGCGGAGGAAGTTTTAAGAAAGTCACGCCTGGATTGTAATGACAAACGATTACAAATAGTCATATTTATTTCCTTATTATTTCTATTTCTTTCCGTTGGCCGTAACGTTGTTCTCGGTCTTGTTTCCCGTCCCACGCACAACCATAGCCTGCCCCCTGTTCTAACTTCAGATCATCGCCGCTCTTTTACGAAGGAAGGCCGCACTGCGGCGGACGCCTTCGGGCGGACAGCGGTCAGGATTGAGCTCAAAACAAAGCGTCCCACGATAACCAATCGCGTTCAAGTTTTTGAGCATGTCGTCGAAATCAATTCGGCCCGTCCCGATTTCGAGGTGATCATTCTTTCCGTCGTAGTCGTGGACGTGCAGATGAAACAATGTCTTGTCGAGGAACTTCACAAGACCACCTATACTCCCGTATGGACGGTAACCCAAACCTTCGTGGTGATACATGTGGCCAATGTCCAGTGTCGTGCCGATTCGTTCGCGGGATGGCTTACGCAACCATTCGAAACCACTATTGAATTCAAGCCCAACACGAACGTCCGCCTTCGCTGCAACCGCATCCAGCTTATCCAATGCCTTCTGCCAGGACATGTCGGACGCTTCTTTGCGGGGCGCCTCAACATGAACCGTTACGATCGAGGCCCCGACATCACCGGCAAATCCGATGACCTCTTCCAATCTCTCCAGGACAAGCCCGGTCGTTTCCGGCCGGACGACTGCGTCGAACGGCGCATGAATCTCGTAGCCGGCAAATCGCGAGAGCAGCTGCCTGAGGCGTTGTCGTTCCTTCGCATCTGCGGTGGCAGGCTCAACACCCTGCCATTTCCCGGCCACACCAGACGAGGAGTGGAAAGAGATGGATTCAAAGCCAGCCTGCGCGACCCACTCGACCTGCTTGTCGAAGTCCAGAATGTCGCCGATACGCCAAACCATGAAGCCCAGTCTCAGTGCACCGGATGATTCCTTGTTCGCAAATACAAATCTCGGCGACAGGACTCCCATGCCGGCCATCGCCATGCTAAAGAATTGTCGTCGTGAGAAATGCCTGGTTATAGGAAATTGTTCTTTTTTACAATTCATGAATGAACCTCTTATTTTCACCTTATTGTAAACATCGGCTTCAGGAACCGAACAGGTATCAACGTCAACCAAAAATTCTGTTCTACCCAACCGCACCACTAACTCAAAAACTTTCCTGATCCTTGTCAGATTTCACGATCCATGCGATGTTAGAAGATCTCACGGGGATAATTACCAGCAGCCCAGACTGCTTCGGCATATTTCACGCCGCAGGCAAGGCCACGATAACGGGCCAGCGTTTCTTTCACACTGAGGGCTCCTTCCAGCAACTGGGGATTATAGGGCTTCTGACGCACAAACGCCATCAGTTGCCCCAGCCATTCCATCGCCGTGATCCAGTCCTGGGTAATGTCCACAAATGTATTTGGCTCAAATCCGATCGTATGACCCGGACCGTTGTCATAGGCATAAATACGCCCGACGCCACGCACATTGTCACGACCGAGAATCGTTCCGGGCTGGCGTAACGCCATATCGCTCAGCGAGGCGGCAACCTCGTGATCGGGATGACGATCGCGATGCCACAGCATGAAGGCAACATCCGGCCTCACCTCGGCGACAACCTCGGCCACAGCGCGTTTGGTCTCGCTGTTTACATCAAACTGCATTGAAGCATAATTGAGGAACCGCATCTCGAAACCGCGTTCATGCGCGAGACGAATACTGGTTTCGATCAACTGCTGTTCACGTCCCTTGACAGGCGACCATTTAGAGTAGTCACCTATGATGTTGAGAATGACAACACGGTAGTGCCTGCGCAGGGCCTGCAGCAGAATGCCTGGAATACCAAACGGGCAATCGTCGTAATGAGCGCCTATTGCCAGCAGGGTCTTGTTCCTCATTCCGAAAACCTTATGATTATCTTTTGGTTCAACAGACATAGTCTATTCCTTGGTATCTACAGGAGCTACCCTCGCCAAGGACGCTCCCTTTTGAGATCGGAAAGAACTTTTCTGGCAATGCCGGCATCCTCGACAACCTGGAAATCCAATATTCCGGCCAGTATGAAATCGGCACCGTTTTTAAAGGCATACTCGAATGCATTCTGCGGCGGAATGGCGCCGGCGGCCATTACCTTGAAAGCAATCCAGGGTTTTTCAACCTTCTTAAAGACCTCTATGGTTTCCTCCGGCTGGCTGCACCAGTAACCCGGGATCTCCATGTTTGACCCCTTGATTTCCTCAGGTTTCGGCGCTGTCGGATACTTGAGATGGTGGAAGGTCTTAACATAGAATTCCGCCGGAATCTTTTTCTCTTCGCAGACCTTGATGACATTTAGGTCGTGCGCCCCAACGCCGGCAGGCACATTGTGCTCCTTCATGATTTCGACGGCCTTAGCAATCATATCGGCTCGGCCGGCAAGAGCCAGTTTATCAGCAGTCGCGCCAAACAGGTAAAGCCCGTCCGCACCCTCA
>MHBM01000055.1 GCA_001804885.1 Lentisphaerae bacterium RIFOXYA12_FULL_48_11 | reverse complement strand
GGCTACCCGATATTCGTCCTTCGTTTCGTTGATCATTTGATGTTTTCCTTTCGGTAACATCAATATGAGTCAATAGCCCCTTTTTAGCCTCTTTGCTGCTCGGGCTTCGGTAACATTTAATGTGAGTCAAGTCGAGGGATGGTGAGTATCTTTAGTTTACTTGAGTTTCTTCAGACGTTTTGTTAATATTTAAAAAACTGGAGAGGAATATGAAGAAATCATTTATTCTATGTGTTTTCTTGCCATTCCTCTTTGCAGTTAATATCCAAGCTCAATCATTTTCCATTACAAATGCTCTTCTGGATACCAATACTATTTCGCTTTCTTGGGATAACGTAACGAACAGGTATATCATCAGTCAGTCAACATCGCTTATTACGGGACAGTGGGAATATGTAGGAATAGTGTTATCGACAAATGATTCAGTAATTACCAACATATATGATAACTGTTTCTACCGCATCAGGAAAGTTAAGGTAGTTAATTTTGCTGACACGAATTTCGAGCAGGCTGTCAGAAATGCGATAACTAATAAATTCATTCCGACAAATTTGGTTTACGATATTGATGTAAATACAATGACAAACCTAGATGTTTCATCCAAATCCATTACAAACGCCTTGGGAATTGAAGAATTTATTACTCTGACAAACCTGTGGTGTTATAACAATCAACTCACCAATCTTAGTGTTTCTGCCTGTGCTAATCTGTCAAGTCTATCCTGTTATGGAAATCTGTTGACCAATCTTGATGTTTCTGGTTGTTCAAACCTATTAATAATTAGCTGTAACAACAATAATCTGACTGATTTGAATCTGTCTTCGAACAACAGGTTGACATATCTGAGCTGTGCTTTCAATTCCCTCACCAATTTGGATGTATCAACTTGTTCAAATCTACAACATCTAGCTTGTCACTGGAACGATTTATCCAATCTCAATGTCTCAGCTTGTGTGAACCTGTCTGAACTTTACTGTTACTGGAATCACATCACCAATCTGAATCTCAACTACAATTTAAAACTGTCACTCTTGAACTGTTACGAGAACCAACTGAGTAACCTTGATGTTTCGGCAAATATATGTCTAACAAATTTAAACTGCTCTTATAACGACCTGACAACTATTGATGTTTCGGCAAATACAAACTTGCAATACCTGAACTGTACCTTCAACACCTTCCTCACCAATCTTGATATCTCTGCCAATTCTAATCTCACATATGTTGACGCTAGAACGTGTTTGGTTCTTACCAACATAACAGTCTGGTATCCCGCTACAAATATTCCAAGTGGTTTAACTCTTCTGTATAATGGCATTACAACACTTAGTTATCAGCCATGAGATTTTTTAAAGATAGTTCCTTTTATTCCTTTTCCACTCAATTCCCTCACGCAATTTCTCTTCAAGCATCTTAACAACATACTTGGGCATTTATGGTAGGTAAATAGCGTTTCATCAGCAGTAGGGATGTCGTTTACTTAGATACTACCTGAGGATTTATTTGTCGTAAGATGTTGTGTTGATAACGTTTAGCTCTTCTAGCAGATAGCCATAATGCAGGTTTCCCAGTCCACGCCCGGCATGCCTGTCGCCGGGATATGCTGTTCGGGAGTAATAAAATCGCCATGTTTCGGATCAAGCCGGGGAATATAACCATCGGTACCCATGCTCGCCCAGCCTGCTTCTTCGATTCCAAGGGTCACGTCTCGACAATCGACAATTTATTTATACAATCCCTGGTCATTTTCCGCCTGGCTACATCATTCGCCAGACTTGATTCAAACCGCTGTATCGCCTTGCCTGCCGTCTTGTATTCCAGACCGCCCAGTCGCTCTCCTATCTGCCGTAGCGTTAATCCACTGTACTTTCACACAAGATACAACACCAGTTCACGGCCCCCAGCATCCATGTTTATATCATCCTCGATTATCTCGACATTCAGGAGCAACTACTACATTCGACAATCTCTATTTGTCGATTGTCGAGACGTGACCCCAGAAGACCCTTAATGCATTGCCAGAGCGGAGAGGATGTTGGCTTCCGAGCCCGATAGACTCCCGTTGCCTTCTCCGTGAAACTGTAGGCCATCCCCACCCTCCACCAGTTTCACTTCGAAATGCCACGCTATGCTTGTTAGAACGAATAAGTCTCCACGTTTATTGTTGAATTGATAAATACCGGGAGCTCGACCCTCCGGAATGATCGTCAGCGTGTGTGCACCATTTGAGAAAAGATGGGGTTGTTCTAGGTAAATACATAATAATCAAGGGATAATACAGATAATGACACAGGCGGGATTGTTGCTGGAGTTTTGACGTCCCCCAGACTCCCTGTACAATTTCCGCGTATTACCAAACAACATATTATGTAAGTAGTGTTGTTTGGTAATAGCCATTATTGTATCTATGAAATACATGGGCCCAGGAATGGGTAATTGATAGTTGACATGTTTTACCAAACATCATACCTTACTATCGAATAATGTTTGGTAATGGTGCTTATGTTTATCAAAGACATGCTTAACGAGGAACTTCAGAATTCTATTCAAATCCGCAAGGATTATGAACAGGCCTTGAGAAATATTCCAAAGGGATCTCTGGTCCGTAAAATCATTGGCGGACATGAATATTTCTACCTGGCGTGCCGGAATGGAAGCAAAGTGCAGTTCAATTACCTGGGCAAACTGGACAAGGCTTCCATTGACAAATATGATCAGGCAAGAATCTATCGGGCCAGATATCGCAAAAAACTCTCCGAGGTCGACCAGCAAATCAAGTTCATAAAGAAGGCACTAAATGGATAATGCGCAGTATAACCTGTGTTGCGAAGTGCTACGTCGCCTGCATCGTGAAAAAGTCCTGGACCACATGGTATTGATCGGATCGTGGTGCCTTCTGGCATACAAGGACTATTTTAAAAACGTACAGTATCGCCCAGGCATTCGAACACGTGATATCGACTTTCTCATCCCCTTGCCATCTCGTTTCGACCACAAAGTCGATCTGGAGGAATTATTCAGGGATTTGGACTTTGTAACAAGTTTTAAGGGTCGTAAAGGATTCATGCAGTTCGTCCACAATGATCTGATGCTCGAGTTCATTGTCCCGGAGCGCGGAAGAGGATCATCTAACCCCATCACGATCGCCGACCTCGGGATTAATGCCCAACCTCTTCGGTTCATGGATTTCCTTGCCAGTAACATTGTCCGGCTGAAGTTTGCCGGGCTAAAGGTCGCGGTTCCTCATCCGGTCAACTTCGCTTTGATTAAAGCCCTTATCTCGGCGCGTCGGCAAAAGCCGGTAAAGTCAGAAAATGACTTGCGTCAGGCTGTTGATGTTTTAAGAGCCCTGATTGAAGCCGGAGAGACGGCATCTATCAAGCAAACTTTCTCGTCCTGCCCGATACGCTGGAGAAAATCCATCCGCAAGGCATTCCAGAACGAACTTTTGGCCGAGGAAATCTCTAAACTTCTTCTCGAATAGCAACACGATGTCAATTAGTTACTATACAATAGTTATTATTCTCGCTGGAGTATAGTAACATTACAAGCGCCAGTGTCCCTGCTTTGTAAACGCTGGCTGAAAAGTGCGGCACCCCAGATAGACTTCCGGGAAGGAGTTTGAGAAAGTGGATATTTTCTCAAACTCAACAACGGAGGCGGAGGGTGTACGCAGACATGGAAGATTGGACGCAGATACGGCGACAGGTGCTGGTGGAAGGTGTATCGAAGAGGAAGGTGCTCCGCCTTCCGGAATTATTGTCAGGGAGTGTGTAAGACAAATAAGGATAATTGCGGGCGGCTGGTGGGCAAACAATGTGCAATGTGAAGATACGTCCCCAGAAACCTTCCTTATGCTGATTCGACGAACTGAAACATCACTTCCCCTGTTGCCCTAAATAATCAGTGTCCGCCATCTTGTTGAAACGCCTGATGAGACGGATTTCCTCCGGATCGTACGGACGCATGGAAGGACGGATCAAGTCATGCTGCCACTTCGTGAAGTCGAGATGTTTTGCCTTCCCCTGTTCTTCAAGTTTCCACAACCCTTCCCACGGTTCGTAGGTCTGGTACTTGCCAGCAACGAACCCCCAGCAGAAGCATCCGATCTTCTCAAGATAATAGAGGGGATATGAATCGTAAACGTCATTATGCTGAATGCGATGAAGCCATTCCGTATTGAACATAGGGCGTCCGTACTTACGCTTCAAAAGCGCGATTACCTGAACTTGCTTTTCCAAGTTTCCGTAACAATGATAGCTGATGACGTCAGAAAGCTCGCCGGCGACGGTCTCCGCGAGTTGCATGCGCTTGTTCTTGCTCTCTTCACCGAATGTCGACCAAACATCTGCGGCCAGAGGTTGTTTTGGATCTATCTTCCAGGCGAGTTCAAAAAGCTTCCGCATCTGGGGCACCGTTATGTCGCCGCGGTTCGAATTTCCCGGCTCGTTCCAAAGATTCCAAAAAAGAATCCGTTCGTCGGTACGGTATTTAGTCATCAACTCTTCGCACATCGCGTAAAACTTAAGTCCGAGCTCGGGATCGTCTGTCGGCGCGAAGCCAATTGCATCCGGGAAACTGCCATGCTGGCTGAGTTTGCGGCCGCCATGATACCCCCAGTCGTACTTCTGTTCACCCGGCTTCGGAAGTTCCCAATGTTCTTTCGGACGCATACAGTCGTTACCAAGAAGAACAACAGCGCGCATATTGTGTTTCGCGAGGATTACAAGATACCGCTCGAAACGTTCCATAAATCCGTCGTGATCCGCGAGCCATACGCCGAATCCCTGCACCTCTACAATGATGCGCATTGCGTTAAAACCTATTTCCTCGGCAAGCGCAAGCTCCCTCTCGACCTCCTCAAAGCGCTCCTTCGATCCCAGCGCCTGCCATTGGTCGACGCGGTTCGCCGCAGACGCTGGCATGTAGTTGCAACCGCGAATCCACGGCTGCTTATCATACCACGCCCAGACCTGTTCTTTGGTCCAGGGTCCAGTCCGATCCGCTAGAGCTACTGAAGCCAAACACGCAGCCAACGTTACAATCGCCATTTTTTTCATCAGACTATTCCTTTCAAATAATCATGGCTTGCTTTCAGATCATCAAGCGAACCCGGGAAAGCCGTCGGCTTGACCACCAACCACTCCGTGCCATCACTCTTAAGCGAAGGAATGATTTTTTTCCAGTCGGCCTTGTCCCATTTTGATCCGACCCCACATTCTCCCGGCCTTGGCTTCTCAACTTCACGACAGCCCAACTTATCGACTTCAAAAGCCGGCATAACATGCACCGTGGGATTGCGGTGCGGATGCCTTTCGAGCCACTTAAGTGGATCCTCGCCTACAATAACGCACCATCCCGGATCGAATTCCTGCATCACCATCGGCGAAAACCGCTCGAAAAGCCATTCGCATGCGGTTTTTCCGCTAAACCTAATACGGAATTCCTGATCATGGTTGTGATAACCGATCTCGATTCCTTCTTTCGCGCAGACATCCGCCGCGTGATTGATGACGCCAACCACAAGTTGCCAGTCATTCTCGTTCTCGGTGCTGCCCTTAAACCAGGCGGTATCGATCCGATGGCAACTGCATTCGTGGCAAAACTTGATCGTTTCCGCAAGCTTCGGCTCGACAAGCGCATGGGGATAGAGTTGGAGTGAGAAAAGCTCGAGACCAACGTCGCGCATGAGCGCGCCGAGTTCTTTTGCGTTCCTTCCGTAGAATCGCCCTGTTTCAACGCCTTCGTAGCCGAGCATCCTCACCGCGTTCAAAGTACTGGCGAAATTTTTCGCGCACATATCGCGAACGCCATACACTTGGAAACCCAAACGCATACGCTTGGGCTTCGAGCCGCCAATGACGCAATCAGGCGCAAGAGCCGCCACACCGGTCATCGCAACAAATTCTCTCCTGTTCATTTTACGCGAAAGCCCCCTTCTTCGCATTCCTCCATGTTCAACAGCAGGTAACTGTATCGTAGACAGTGCCGTTTGCGCGACGAAGAAGTCCGAGAACCGCCTTCGGTCATGACAGAATCTAACAGAAGACACCAGCCTGTTCTTGGATTATTGGCCACCAGAACTTGGATTATTTACCGGCAGAGTATGGACAACCGGGCCAGCCACCGTAAATACAAGATCTTCCTTATTTTTTGGCAGGGATGAGCCACCGGCTCATGCCTATAGACTCGGAAACGCGTTGCCCCGTCTTGCGCAGGCGTGGTATAACGCGGATATGCAAACCAAGATTATTTTCGCCGCGTTGGCAATCGCCGGCACACTGGCCGCCGGGGATGAGGACTACCGCAAACCCAACTACGACGAGTCCAAAATCCATCCGTACACACTCGAAGATCCGCTCACGTTCGCGGACGGCACGAAGCTCGCCACGCCGGCCGAATGGCCAAAGCGCCGCGCGGAAATACTGGAGATCTTCGCGAAGGAAATGTACGGCCAGCCGCCGCCAGTGCCCGAAGCCGTCGTTACGGAGGTCTGGGACGTCAAGGAGAACGCGCTTGCCGGCTACTGTGTACGCAAACAGGTGAAGATGTGGTTCAAGAAGGACAAGACCGGCCCCTGTGTCAATTGGGTCGTCTTCGCGCCGCGTTACGCGAAGGGGCCTTCGCCCGTCATCCTCTTCCTCAACTATCGCGGCAATCATGAAATCGTACCCGACGAGGACATTCCGGTGCAGCAGGGCTGGTCGCGCGCCGGCAAGCTCACCGACGGAAACCGCGCCTCCGCGAAGACGCGCGGCCGCATGTGCGACCCCAATCGCGACGATATCTGCCCCGTGGGTATGCTGCTCGCGCGCGGCTATGCCGTCATGAGCGCGTGCTACTGCGAAGTCTCCCCCGATCCCGACTGGAAAGAGAAGGATGCAGCCTTCAACCAGAAGACGTTCTCCTATACGGGCGTCTTCGATCTCTGGCCGAAGCGCGACGAATCGCGCACGGACAACACCACCGCGCTTGGCGCGTGGGCCTGGGTGCTTTCGCGCGGCCTTGACTACGCCGAGAAGGACCCGCTGCTCGATGCGAAGCGTTCCGTAGTCACCGGCTGTTCGCGCCTTGGCAAGGCGGCGCTCATCGCCGCCGCGCGCGACGAGCGCTTCGCGGTGTGTGGACCGAACCAGACCGGCGGCGGCGGCGCGCCGCTCGCCAAACGCGACTACGGAGAGAACACGTCCACCGAGAATACAATGTTCACGCACTGGTACTGCACGGCCTACCGGAAATACGCCGAGAAACCCTGGGAGACGCTCACATTCGACCAGCATCTGCTTCTGGCGGCCGTCGCACCTCGTGCGCTGCTCATCGAGGGCTTCGACACCAGCAAGTGGATGCACACGAAGGGCGAATACCTCGCCTGCCGCGCCGCAGCGCCCGTGTGGAAATTCCTCGGTCGCGGCACAATGCCCGACGTACCGTATCCCGACAACTACTCCACCGCCGGCATCGGCGAGTCCTTCGGCTACGTGCGCCGCAGCGAACAGCACGGCATCTCCGCATACGACTGGACGTGGCTGATGGACTTCGCCGACCGCGAATTCAAACACCGGTGATCCGATGAAACTCTCGCCTCTTGTCTTCGAAGAGGATTTCCAGGCCGTCGATGAGCGCGGACGGTCCGTTGATCCACCCGTTCTGCAGTGATTCATCCAAAATCGATTGTACAGTATTTTAAATAAAACTGTAGTCGTAGCTCGGCTTGTCCGACATCTTGTTCCACGCAGCCTCGGCAGATCGGGAAGCTTCCGGGTTATGCTTCGTTAATTGTTAAACGTCATTCGACGCCGCCGAAAAAACCGTCCTCGATCCAAATCGGTTTGTAACCCCGTTCGGTGATATAACGAAGTGCCGCTTCCCAACGATCAAAAATATCCTTTTTATAGTTCTTGTAGAACGGCCACCAGTACTGTTCGTGCCCGGCGATGTTGACCAGCATGTTCAGTCTCGGGTTGTCGAGCTTGCGATGCATGAGAGGAATCGTCTGCTCGACCGGAACCCATTCGCAGGTCGAGGGCATGCCTCCATTATAAAAAATGATACCGGAATCGAAATCCATCCAGCCCTGGTTCTCTCGGATGTAGGCGGTGATCGAGTTCGGCAACATGAAGTCGCAGAATTTGTCGCCGGTCCCAGGATTTTTCCTGCCGCCTGTTGGAAGCATTCTTACTCCCCGCTGCGCCAGAACCTTGTAGGAATCAGCCCGAACCATCGCCCAGTGAATCTGCAAGCCAGGTGTATAGGCCTTTCCGGCGATCCGCTTGAGTTCTTTGGCAACCAGGTCAAAATCGGCCGCAAGCTTTTCCGGAGGCGCTTCGCGGTACGGCTCATTCGGAAATTCGTTTTCCGCATGAAATGCCAGCCGGAGCCAGTCAGCGTTGTCCTCAAACTCCGACTTGTACTTATCCGGGAACATCGAAAGGTTGAAATCCCGTTCCGGCGTAGAATTGAAACAGTTCAGGTTGAACTTCGTTTGATAGCGCCGGTTCAATTCCCGCAACTGGCCCAGATAAAAACAGTCGAAAAGACTCTTGTAATTCTTCTGAAGAATGTCGCGGAAGAAGAAACTGTGGTCGTCGATGTAGCACCGATAACGTTTATAGACTTTTTTTGCCCAAACAACCCGGCATCCGGTTTCGACCTGTTTGCCATTGCGCTTGCCCCTGGCCCTGATCGGCGTAATGCGATCCTTGAGCAAAACCGTACCCATGTGCTGGCCGGATACCACGCTGGTCGGAACGACCTGTCCGTCGGGCATGACCACTTCCAAATTTGATACGTCGGAAGCCCTGACGACAATGTGGACCTTAAGGCGTTTGATGCCATCGGTTCCCGTCTCGCTGCCCAGGACGGGATAGCCGTAACCTTCCTGGAGAATACCTCCGTCAAACGGATAGTCGAACCGGAAAGCCGGCGGTTCCTTATGATAAAAGGCGTCGAAATAATGTTGGTGTGGGTCCTCAGCCTGAGCGGAATCGGCAGCCGATGCATAACCAGCGCCCAAAAACGCGGCCGATGCCTGAAGAAAACAACGACGCGATGTGCTCATGAAAACCTCCTGGGTTGGTAGGTTAGGTTGGGGTAAGTTATAAGAAATTGGTTTTTTGACATTGGCAGAAACCATGACCACTATGCTTGCCTTGTTTAGTACCGATGCGTGCATGGAAACAAAATTACGTCAGAACTTCAACGTGATTTGTTGAATTCTTTATGTAACGTACAGGTTCCGCCAAATCAGAATGGGCCAGCAGAAAGTCATCAAAGTGATTGTTGATGCATTGCCAGAGAGGAGACGATGTCGGTTTCTTGGCCCGATAGACACCTTTTGCGCCTTCTGTGAAACCGGCCATCTTCTCCCTTCACCAGTTTCACTTCGAAATACCCTGTTATACTTGTTACAACGAATAAATCTCCACTTTTTTGCTTGATCTTACGTACCCGCTGACTGGGCGATCATAATTTGCCGTACACATCCGACCCTCTGTTGTTTTCCGTACAGGCGTACCCGCGCCTATCCGACGGGGAGTTTTTCTCTTTCCGGCCAGAAAACACACTTATACGTCCTATCCGCTTCCACGGTTCGCGTTCATTTGCACCAAGATCGGACGACGCCGACCTGACGGCGCACGTCGGCAAGGATGTCGTCGCCCACGAGGTTCTCGAGCGTGTACCAGCCGTCGTAGCCCGCCTTGTGCACGTGCCGCACGATCGCCTCGTTCGGTACCGCGCCGGTTCCGAGCGTCGTGTACTTGCGGTTGTTCTCCTTCGTCTGGTCCTTGAGATGCGCGTGGCGGACGCGCCCTTCGGCGAAGCGCATCATTTCGAGGATGTCCTCGCCGCGCCCAGCGTAGTAGAGGTTACCGGAATCGAGCGCGAAGCCGATTTCGGGTATGTCGGTCAGGAAGCGCTTGAGGTATTTCGTGTACGAGCAGGGGTTGCCCGTGCCGCCGTAGTCCTCGACCGTCACGGTTATCCCCGCGGCGTTCGCCTTCGCGACGAGTTTCCTGAGTCCCTCGCGGATCCGCACGTAATCCGCCTCCTGGTCGCCGTCCTTGGAGAACTCGTCGGGCACGACCATGATCCGTGACACGCCGTACTTGACCGCCACCGCGACGAACTCATCGGAATCCTTCGCCCCGCCGTCGGGGCCGAGGAACTTCGGCCAGCCGAAGAAGTTGATCGGCTTGAGGCCGGTTTTCGCGAGTTCGGGAAGTTTCGGATCTTTGTAGCCCGAATCGAAACCGGTCACGCCGGCTTTCGCGAGCAGCGTCGCCGATTCGCCCAGCGAAACGCCTTTCGCTTTCGCGACCCGTTCTACCGTACTCGAAAAGACCGAGATTTTGATGGACTCGCCGCAGTTGCAGATACAACACCCGGCCACAGCTGCGGCCGCCAACAACGAGACTATGTATTTTTTCATGCCGGGATTATGTCATAAATCGCCCGGGCCGTTCAACAGGAACGACGGTCATTTCATTTTGACGTCCACGCGGCACTTTGCGTCGTCAGAGAAGCTGAGGGGTCAGGCATTAAATATTACGTACCCTCGCTTCACGGTCCCTTCAAGACCCCCAGCCTCTTCGCGCGCCAGAACGCAGCCGTCAGATGGGCCGTCCGGCAGGTTCCGATGCTGGCGGCATTTGAGTCCATAATCGACTTGTAAAGCAGCTTCTTTTGCTCATCCGCAAACACAAAACCCTTCGCCATCAGCTGGGCGAGCGCCGCCTCGCCGCAGGCGCAGAGCGACGACTTTTCCTCGCCGCCGTTAATGCGCAACGCGCGCTCCGCCGCCATCTTCGCCACCGGTTGCATGGCCTCGGCCAGCTTCGCTTTCATTGCGGCGTCCGTTTCCACCTCGAGCAGAAGCTCGAGCGATGTCTGCATCTGCAGTAGCGTGTAGGTCGGCATGAAAGCCCGCACCTGCGCTGCCGGCACAGCGGGCAGCGTCAGCGTCTCATCCACCGCAGGCGCAAGATACTCGCGGTACAGCCGGAAATACTTTTCCTCGCGGGTGACATCCCACACCGCCGCGTAGACCATCGGCAGGCGCGCCGCCTCGTGTGGCCGGACTTTCCACATGCGGCAAATTCCGCGCGGGTCGCGGGAGCCGTCGGCCCGCAGAAAATCGTAGTCATTCTCCGGCGTGACGTTCCGGATCATCCGGTCGGCAACAGCCTTCAGGAGTTCGCGGATCTCAGCCTTCGTCTCCTCCGCACACAGCGGGCTGTGGTAATAACGCCAAAGTCCATGGACGAAGTGCGTGACCTGGTCCCGCGACGACGTGATGCAGATGCTCTTGCCGTCCTCCGCGCAGACGCCGCGCGCCACAAAGCCCGGCACGCCGTGAACCGTGGCGCAGGTCTTCAAACCCTTAAACACTTCCACCGCCTCCGCCGAGAGATCGCTGTTCCGCGTCACCTCGTATTGATCGACCAGCATGGACAGCAAGAGCCCGTGATAGATCGGGCAATCCGCCATCCCAGCGCCGTAGCCGACCTTCTTGGTCTCGGGATCGAGAAAGCCGTTCTCAAAGATGCTTGCCGGCGCCACGCGCTCCACCGGCGAAGCATAAAAAAGGTGCGTTTTAGGGCTGTAAAAGACCGCATGCATCCGCTTCCAAGCCTGATCCAGCCTGCCGGTCATTTCCGCGTATTGGACGACCGTGAAATCGCCCTGATGTTCGGCCGCTGAAGCGAAAACCCCCAGTGATAATACCGCGCCAACAACCAGAAAACGGATATTCAAACATTTCATAAAACGATCCACCCTGTTTACGGGCAAACAAATCCGGTAAAGGAGTCAGGCATTAAATATTAAGATTATCCAGACGTTCCTCAATGTCAGAAACCGTAGAGTCTAAACTTTTCAATTTCTTTTTTTGATCAACTTAAATCCTCGTGCCGGGACTTCTTCTCCTAAGGCTGCATGGAATGGAGTATCATTGTAATTGACAATAACCCTTTCACCGTTGCTGTAAACCGTTTCAAAAACACCTTCGGCCAATTGGTTATGTCCTTCTATAAATTCCATTTGCAGGTGTTTTAGCTTCTGCAGATCACCGTATACATCACGTAAGCCGTTAACAGCTTTTAGAAGGCCTTCTTTATCGTCATAACGCAAATCCCGGTCACCCAGCCAGTTTTTATCCGGATCGAGCCAGAAATGGCCGTAAAAATAAGCCACCGGCATTCCCCCGTATTCTATATTTTTCAGATAAAATTCATTTCCTGGTCCTGTATTCACACAGTCATTCCAAATATTATACAACAATGTTCCGTGATAAACCGCCGGATATAATGGTACCATTTCATCGGCATAGGGGAGCTCCATTACAGGTGCTTTTTTGGAATGGATAGTGATATATAATACCCTGTCAAGTACCGTTGCTGCGAAATCGAGAGGCCCTTCCGACTGTACACCACCAAATATTTCTTTCGACAATGCAAGTATTTTGTTACTGGCTTCAGCATCCTGGCGACGCGTTGCAGGGTGCTTCGGGTCATAACACGGATAAGGACCTACAATTGAAAGCACGTCATTATAGTGTACTCCTTTGAACCCAAGCTCCCTGACCCGTGGTTCATCCCGTTTGGCAAAAACTTCATAAGCCTGATTCCGACAGAGGTTGTAGCTCTGCCCTCCTGCATACTTAGAACCTTTCCATAATTGTCCGTCAGGTTTCTTGCGTATGTTTTCTTCGTTCCAGTCTTTCGAAATACGGTAAGAGTCATCATAACAATCATGGGATACTATCTGGTACCCTAACGACTGCCCCTGGGCAATTGCTTCTCGTAATTCTTCTTCGCCGCCAAATGCCTGTTCGACAGGAAATAATTGCGGGAAGCGACCATCATGCCCGCCACTGTGCCAGCCCACAACGCAAAATTCAGTTTTATCAATCCCTTGATTGTGAAACTCACCAAATATATCCTGTAATTTCTTAAAGGTAAGGAATACACGTATCGGTGGCTCATTCTCAGGTGTCTGTTCCAATACAGGGGTGGGAACAGGTTTTACTCCCATCCGCATCCTTACTTCAAGCGCCTGGGCAGAATACTCCAGTGCAGGAGATTTTTTTACCCTGTCCCTTAACGGTTGGATTTTGCGGTATTCTGTGTTATATTCTCTGTATCTTTTGGCAACGCCAAACCATCCGGCTTCTTCTTTCCCCAGGAAATGATATTCTACTGTTACATCTTCAGGTAACCGGTTTTCTTTGGTAAATGAACGTAGTGTAAAGACCGGATCAACTGAATAAATACCTTGTACCCCTGAATTAAGGGTAACGTGGAGTTTTGCATCAAACTGCCCGCCGGTTATGATCCCTGCACAGCCGCTTTTATCTCTGACTATTCCAAACAAAGGCATGTTACAGTTGTTAAATCCATACACCGGAATATCATATTCCCCCGGTTTTTTATTCCTGAAATTACACAAGAGCCCCACATCTTTGGGTATGACCAAGTAACCTTTATCCCCCTCTCTGGTAGAGCCAAAACCCGGGAGCAACCGGATCGATTTCAGGCGGGCTTCTCCTTTTTCTGTAATCCCGGTTGAAGGAATACATACAGTCAGAACATCCCCTTTCACTGTCAGATCGACCTGAAAGGATAATCCTGACCGGGGCTGGCTGCAGGTTAACTTATAGCCATTATCAACGGATTGCTGTTCTGTTTCCCAGCCATTGACAGCCAAAACAGCCTGCGATTGTTCTTTCCCCAGGGAGTTCCACCAATTAACAATTGCGATCGTGTCGCCTTTCAAAGATAAAAGGCTGTTCCCCGGGGAAACTGTTATTAACCCATCTTTCCCTTCAGGATTAAGATGTAACCGAACCTTCGGATAATATGCATTACCCAGTTGAGAGGAGCTTTTCGTTTTACAGGAGCAAAATACAAACAATCCTGACAGGATGTAAATCAATAGATATCTACGATGTTTCATAATTTTATCAGTTAAATATTTATGTGTTGTTTAGTTATAAGAAATTGCTTTCGTGACATGGCCACAAGCCATAACCATTTTTGCTCTATTTTGTCCGCCAGCGACGGATTTGAAACTACAGTAGAGATTAAAGCGGGGTTGAGGGAACATCAAGGGTCGATTCCGAGAATATCTGGCAACAATCATCCGCGCCTTACTGTTGTTGCCCATATTGTTTTCTCCTTATTCATTGTTAATCCAAATCTTCCTCTCTTCTTTCATCCGACAAGCAGTACTACAGAACATTAAGTTTGTACGGACGTTTTGCGCGGGAGTTTAGGACGTGCAGGTGTAGACATCGTTGTTCTTCGTGTAAGACTCCCCCGATCCCGCGACGTTAGTTGGCATCAGTCCGGAATGGCGAGGCGGGCAGTCCCGCGCCGTTGCAGAGCGTGCATTCCGGGTTGTCCGCCCACGCGTAACGGACGTGGAGCGGACTCTTGATGCCCTCGCTCCAGACAACCACGCTTTCATCTTCAATGGCGGCTTGCGCCCACACGAACTTCTTGTCCGCAGCGGCGATCGCGAAGCCTTTCAATGTGCCGCCCTTGGCCTTCAGCCCGCCGCCGGAGTGTTTGAACCGGATGCGGATCTTGTCACCTTCGATCATATGCGCCGTGTAAAGCGGCCCTGAAACTTCGATGTCCTTGTCGCCGTAACAGTCCCGCATGGCCCAGCGGGCAAGGCGCTTCCCCACGTCCTGTTTGTTCTTCGGATGGATTTCCAGGGCCGCTCCGATGTCGATGGCAACCGCCATGCCGGTGTCATGCAGGGCCAGCGTCTTCATCTGCGATTCCCGCATACGTGCCCAGCCGCCCTCGGACGGCTGCGCTTCGCGCGCCCGGAAACTTGCAAGTTGTACGAAGTAAAACGGCAGGGTCGGGTTACCCCACCATTTGCGCCATGACTCGATCATAGCAGGAAACAGCACATCGTGCTGTTGGGCCGCTCCGGCATTCCCCTCGCCCTGGTACCAGATGAATCCGCGCAGGGGGAACTTCGAGTAGGGCGCGATCATGGCGTTAAAGAACGCTGCAGGAACGCTATACTGGCTCGGCAGTACGAACGGCAGTCTGGCAGGTTCGGCGGACATCTCGACTTTACTTTTCCACACGCCGGAGAGGATGATCTCGCTCGTATCATCCTTACGCAGCTTCAGTGGCGCAGGATAGGCTGGGCAGAAACCGCCATTGCCGATCCGGTTGAAAATCCGGACAGCTATTACGTTCTTTCCCTCTTTGACTAGTTTGCCTGGAATCGTGTATGAGCGGAAAACCCATTCGCGCCAGTTGTTGTCCGTGGCGCCGACTTTTTCTCCGTTCATATACGTGATGTCGTTGTCGCTGATCGGGCCGAGCGAGATGGACAGGTTATGTCCGGCCCAGTTCGCGGGAATGTCCACTTCCCTGCGAAACCAGACGGCGCCATCGACATTCATGCCCTGTGCCTCAATGTTGCCCGGAACTTTGAAGTCCTTCCAGCCCGACACATCGAGGCCCGGCTGTGCCCAGGCGATACATTCGGCCCTTACACCAGGGTCCTTGCATGAGTACTTCTCGTACGTCGCTTTTCGAAACGACTCGTAGGTCTTCCAGTCACAATAGTTTTCCGGAGCCAGCGCAGCCAACTGCGGCAGTTTCGGATCGGCCTTCAGGACTTCAGCGGGGGTCCAGGCCTGGCATGAACTCGCGCCAACAGAACTGTTTATTACGCCGGTCGGCACATGGAACTTCGCTTGAAGTTCGCGGGCAAAAAAATACGCTGCGGCAGAAAAGGAGCCGACTGTATTCGAACTGCAGATCATCCATTTTCCGGCGCCGTCCTCTTTGGGTGTCGAGCACATGTCGCGCTCGACCATGAAAAATCGAATGTTCGGATAGCTCGCCGCTCCGATTTCTTTGGCCGCGTTCTCCGCTTGGCTTACCGGCATGGCCATGTTGGATTGACCCGAAGCCAGCCAGACGTCGCCGACCAGCACGTTTCTGATGACGATGGCGTTCTTTCCGGTCACGCGCATCTCCCCGGCCTCCGCGGACTGCCGCAGGGGGGCAAGGACGAGCGACCATCTTCCGGCCTTGTCCGCCGCGGCCTCCTTGCGTTGACCCGCGAACTCGACGGTCACCTTTTCCGACGGCTCCGCCCAGCCGCGCACCGTCACTGGCGCTTCCTTCTGCAGCACCATGTTGTCGGAAAAAACCGCCGGCAACCTGACATCCGCGTATACCCGACAACAGACAGACACCGCGATGATCACGATGCCGCAAAACACTGTTCTTTGTTGACCACTCATTTGACCTCACCTCTCCTGTCTTTTGTGTTGTTGAAGCATCTGAAAATAGTCTCGCGCGTTTTATTCTCGAGGATTCGCGACTTTGAAAACCCAGGCAAACTCACAGGGCATGTTGCCCGGATTGACGGCCGGCGGCTGGATCGTGAGCCTACCGTCCGCGCAGGAAAATTTCACATGCAGCGCGCTGCCGAGCAGAGAAACGGACTCGGTCCCGGCCACATTGTCTATGACCAGCGGCACCTGCGGCCATCGGGCGCAGATCACATACAGGGCGTCCGGCTTCTCAGTGAAATAAACGCGGGCCGTGCGCATATCTTTTGGGCGGTGCCTCCACCCTCGGGTGGCGTAGATCGCCTCGCCGTTAACGTCGAGCCACCGGCCTATGTCGAGCAGGCGCTCCTGCATGATCACTGGAATAAGTCCGTCGGCCGTCGGGCCGACGTTGAGCTTCAGGTTACCTCCCCGGCTTGCGGTATCCGCCAGCAGTTCGACGCACTGCGCGGAGGTCATGTAGTGCCGGACCTCCTCGAAACGGTTGTAGCCGAAGGAGCCTCCGAGGCCACGGCTCTCCTCCCACGGGTGGTTGATTTGCTCATCCCGGACGTTCTTGTCATGTACCAAGCCGTATTCGATCGAGTAGAAGCCGCCGTGCCTGCCGCGGGTTTCCTTGCCCCAGCGGTCGTTGACGGCGACCGTGTCCCTGACCGGCGACGCGTTGAAGAGCCAGGCGAGAAAATCCGCACTCCGAAACTCGGCGGAGCTGAAATCCCAGTCACCGTCGCACGAGACGATGTCCGGCTTGTAGCGGACGACCAGCTCCTTCATCTGCGGATGGTTCATCTCCTCCGCCCAGCGCCCGATGGTCGTTTTTGAATAGAGCGGATTGCCCCATTCGAGCAGCGAGTAATAGAACCCCATGCGGAGCCCCCGCTTGCGGACCGCGTCGGCCAGGTCGCCGGCCAGATCGCGGTGAGGTCCGAGAACCTGGGCGTTCCAGCGCGGGCAGTAGGCGCTGGGATAAAGCGCGAAACCGTCATGGTGCTTCGAGGTCAGCACGACGTAGCGCGCGCCGGACTTCTTAAAGAGATCGGCCCATTGGCCGGGATCGAAGTGTTCCGCGCGGAACTGCGTGGCGAAGTCGGCGTAGGAGACGCGGCCTCCGTAGGTGCGGGCGTGGAAATTGGTGAAATTTGCGTCGTTCTTCCGGAGCCGGCTTTCGTACCACTCTGAATACTTCGCATAGACGTTCTCCAAGTCCGTGGGCGCGTAGGCCGGGACGGAGTAGACGCCCCAGTGGATCATGATGCCGAACTTGGCTTCGCGCCACCACTGCGGGGTCGGGCGAGCGTCCAGCGACTCCCAGTCG
>MHBM01000054.1:5566-23505 GCA_001804885.1 Lentisphaerae bacterium RIFOXYA12_FULL_48_11 | reverse complement strand
AAAAATCTTCACTGGTGAAATATTCAGGCTAAAGGAACTTTTAAGAAGTCAACCTGGTATGAATCTCCGACTGATCTTTATCCAGATCAGGGATTAGCTCGAACCTTGAACGCATCTGCCACAGACTGCAGCTCTATGGATCGCCGTGTTTCAGTATTTGATTCTTCATACTTGCCGGAATTCTTTAATGCCTCTCCTATCCTTCCATAGACCTGGGAGTAAAGCTCAGCCAGGGCTGACTCCTCATTATTCCTCGCAGGCCTTGCAAGCCCCATAGTTTTGACAACCTGCGGCTCATAGACTAGAGAGGCCCTCATAATTACTGCGGCCAGATCCCAGCGACCCGCCTGTATTGCTGCTACCGCGTTTGGAGAATAATATGCCAAATAGGCAGCCGAATAGTCAGCAGAGCGAATCAATGGCCGCGAAGGCGGAAGAGGTCTCATCGTCCAAAATGCCAGCAACGCAAATACAGCAACCATACCAACAAACACCCGATATTGCCTGTGTACCAATGCACTGACAATTGATATGAGAGCGCAGGCGGCAAATGGCATCATCAATGCCTGAAAAGACACCCTGTATCTGGCAAGGACAAGCCCCACCATCAGTATCCCAAGTATATTGGCAGCAACAAGATACAAAGGCCACCTCCTGCGCAACTCTCCTGCAGCAAGCACCAGCCCCATGAGGGATAGTGGAGATATTAAGAAAAAAGTTACCGGAAGATATTCAAGCAGAGGTATATGAAGGCGGTAATAATAAAAATTGACATTGTTCGGCTGTTCATACCAATGCCAGAGAGCAGCCCACTTATCCCACATCATCCTGATAAAACCAGAAGCAGAAGAATGTGTTCCAACTGTTTTTACTATCACAGCAATTTGCTTCCCCCTGGTCTCCCCCATGATCCTGGCGAAATATCTACTGATGCAGTAACCATGACCTGGCGACGAATCTCCGGCATTTGAGTTGATGAACGTGGAGGTGAACGCATTTGCACTGCAAAAACTAAACGGTGAAGCACCAACATAAATGTTTCTAACAACCAACGGAACCAGGCAAAGCATTACACCTGCCAGAAATATAGACGCGTTCCGTACTGATCGAAGGCCAACAACCCTCCCGTCACGGAATAAAAGCAACAAAGACTGGATGAGGACTAAAGGCATGAATATGGTTTTCACCAGCAAGGCAAAACCAAACCACATACCTGACCATAAATACCATGCGGGTTTTCGATCACTTACCGAAAGGCTGAGCAACAATGCCAGCCCAAGGGAACAAACGATAACCAGGTTGTCGCGCAGAAGAACCCCCTCATACAAGAGCAAAGGCCCACTCAGTATGGCCAGAAAGGAAGTAACAACCGCAGTCAGATCATCGAACAGGCGAATGGTCAGCAAATAAAGAAGAAGCAAAGAAGCAAGCCCAAGCATGCATTGCCAGACAAATACACACCTTGGATCTGGACCAAACAGCTTGTATGTAAACGCAAGCAAATATGGATATACAGGCTCCTGGTGAAAACATGGAGCACAATACCATTCATCCCAAAGTTCGTGTTTTGCGCCCCTTCCTTCAGCATTATTAACAACTTTTTGCTGAAACATCGGCTCCTGTTCCGGATAAATCCGGAAGTAATCTTCCGCTACGGTCATCGTCCAGTCGGGATACGGATGAAGTGGTTGCGCAGTAAGATAATCTCCTGCCACTATTTTCTTTGCCCATAAATCAAAGAAATACATGTCAGTTTCAGCCCAGCGGTGCTGCCAGGCACAGGGACTGCTCCAGAGCTGAAAGAGGTACATGCCTCGGACACATAGAGCCAGCAAGAGTAAAAGTGTAAGTACAAATCTTCTGCGCTTTTCAAGCCAAAGGTTGACCGACTCTAGCGACAAACTGGAAACGACAGGCATCATGAGGGAATGATAATAATCAGAACATGCCAGGATTAGCAACCATTGTTCTTGGATTCACGCCACTGCCTCCACACTTCATAGGCAATGGGCACAACCGAAAGAATAATTATCGCCAGAATTACAAGAGAGAAATGTTCCTTCACGAACTTGTTCTGTCCAAACAGGCGCCCGCTAACAACAAAAAGCGACACCCAGAGTACGCCACCAGTAACATTGTAAACAGCAAACTCAAGGTACCTCATTTTACCCAGACCGGCCACAAACGGCGCAAAGGTCCTTATTATCGGAACAAACCTGGCCAGGATAATTGTCATTTTACCATGCTTTTCAAAGAACTCATGTGTACGGTCCAGATGTTCCCTTTTGATAAGCTTTGTCTTGCTCTTGACGATTTTTTCCCCGGCATAATAACCAATCATGTAATTCACGGCATCACCGAGAACTGCAGCACTGATAAGTAGAACAAGCATCCAGCCGATCTGTAACGAGGTTGTTGCAGTGAAAGCGCCTGCCGCAAATAGCAGCGAATCACCAGGCAAAAAAGGCATGATGACCAGGCCGGTTTCACAGAAGATTATCGCAAAGAGCACGCCGTATGTCCAAAGCCCGCAGGCATTAATAACCTGCCCAAGATACTTGTCCAAATGCAGAAAATAATCGATAAACTGTTTGATTGTTTCCATTTACCGGTCTCCAGAACCCGTCCATCGCACAAGGTTACATTCCCTTTATTGCTCGCGGGTCGGGAGAATATGATGAAATGTTTTCTCCACGTCAACGAAATCATGGAGAAAATAACAGACACTGGAACCTATCTCAAAAGCGGTTTTGGCCATAACATCTTTAATCCCGGAATTGGACAGTTCAAATGTGACGCATAATACACAGATTAGAAAGGTACTGTCGTATCAGTATTCCTGGAAATCAGGCCAAGAGTGAGTCCGGCAACCGCCGTGCTGTAAATACGTCCACCCACGCCCCCCCAACGGTCATTGGGCGACCATGAACCGGCATTCCCGCCGGAACTTTCCTGCATTGCTATCAATGAATGTTGCAAATCCGCAAGGCGCCCGTCCTGTCCACCAGTCTTCTGCAAAGACTTCAGGGCTGCAGCCTTGAAATAACTACCATAATAATCGGTCCTGACATCTTCCGGTTTTAATGCATCCAAAGCCTGTTTCAGACGCAGGAGCATCCCTGTATCAGGGACCTTCTCTACGCCTGATGCTGAGAAAATGCAGAAAGCACCCATTGCCGTAAGTGTTGTACTTCCTTCCGGAAAATGACTTGGCCGCTCATACCCAAGTTGCCCCCCGTTATCAACCATACTACTGAACCAGCGGAGTCCTCGTTTTAAAGAATACCCTTTGTCTTCCCATCCCAACTTTGCCGACAATAACAGCGCCTGCAGCTGCCAGAGCGTAACCGGCGTGTTCGCAATTTCGCCCGGACGATTCACATATCCCCAGCCGCCAGTATTCAACTGTTGTCCTCTTATAAACGTAAGAGCTTTATCTACTGAAGCCTTAAGCTTTGGATCGCGCGTAACAGCATATGCTTCAAGAAGTGCAACAGAAACAATCCCATGATTATACATCATTTCATCGTTCTCAGAGCCAAACAAGCCTGCCTCATTCTGGCATCTTAACAGGTATTTAACAGATCGATCCATTACCAGCGTGTTCATCCCCGTCAAATCTCCACTTCTTGCAAAAGTCAGAAGCGCAAGCCCATTCAGCGCCAGGGAATACTCCCGCTTGCCACCCCAGCTGACCGCATCCCAGTCCCCTGATGATTGCTGGACAGAAGCCAGCCATTGAAGAGTCTTCACGACCGCCACGGACTTACCAGAAACATCCGATTCCAGGCTTTCAGATCTCACCGCAACACCGGGCCCATACGACAAATCAGACCGCAATAATCCAAAGCCCAGAATCATTATCGAAATCACAATGAAACCGGCAGCTAAACGCAGAAAGACCTGTAAAGAAAAAGCATGCTCCACCAGCCCTGTCTCGGAACCGACATCAGGAACGGCATGCAATATTTTTTCAACGAGATCTTCCCGTGCACCATGCTCTTCATCCAGGGATTTCAATTCCGACATGGTTGCAGATAAATCATTCAGCATAATGCGACAAGACGAACACAACCCAAGATGTCGCTTAACAGCTTCCGCCGCTACATCATCCATCTCGCCACCGAGAAAATCCATCACCTGTTCAGGTCCAGGACATTTTATTTCATCAACGTAAAAGGAACGGTTATCCTTCATATTCAATTGCCTTCCCAAGCTTTTGAAGCGCATGAAACATCCTCGTCTTTACCGTACCAACAGGTATATTCAGGATTTTAGCAATCTCCGCATATTTAAGCCCCTGATAGATACTCATAACCACAACACACTTCATTTCTTCCGAGAGGGTTTCCAGAGCCTTCGCAACCATCTCTTTCCTGTCCTCTTCTTTACCGCGCCTCGCATTAGTTATTCCCGGCTCTTCGACTTCCTCCTTAAGCGATTCCGACAGAGATAACCGCCTCTGCTGCTTCCTGAAATAATCCACCTGGACCTGCCGTGCGATCATGTACAAAAATGTTCTGAATTTCGCTGTCGGCGTGTATTTCGCCCTATAATTGAATAGACGAATAAACGCTTCCTGCACAAGATCATCTCTGTCCCCACTATAAACGTTCATCCTGTGAAAAAAGTTCAATAACCCAGGCAGATATTTTCTGACAAGCACCGCAAAAGCATCTTTATCACCTCCGGCAACCAACCCCATCAGGTTTTCGTCCGTATTATTCTGCATACCGGCATTTTCAATACTTTCCGGGGTATCTTGGTTAATTTCTACATGCATAAATATTTCTTCATCACAAATTGTTTGTGAATAAACGATTATGGGACCCCCATTCTTATCATAGAAGGAGATTTTCTCAAATAATAATGAACCTTAACATATCTCCGGCGTTTATAATCGTAAATATAGTGGTCAAATTAATCCGCATGGAGGAATAAATGCAAATCAGCAGGTTAGCTCAAATCATCATGTTTGCAGGGATCGCAGTGTCGTTTGTGTCTTCACTTGTTCAGGCACAAACAGTAACAAAAGGAACGACACAGCCAACATCAACAGTCAACGAGATTGTTATTACAGCACTCCGGATGGAGAAAGATACAGGCTCAATTCCTTATACAACTTATCGCATCGGAACTGATAAAACACAGATCCAGGAAGCTAACCGCACAACGCCTGATGTGTTTAAAGGCATTCCTTCCGTCATGGTCCAGAAAACCTCGTATGGCCAGGGATCTCCCTTCCTTCGTGGGTTTACAGGTTTCCGCACCTTGTTTCTAATTGACGGCATACGCCTGAATAATTCGGTATTTCGCGATGGACCAAACCAATACTGGAACACTGTTGACACATTTTCCATCTCAGACTATGAAATGATCCTTGGGCCGTCATCGGTTCTCTACGGCAGTGATGCTGTAGGTGGAACAGTCAACGCTTTAACCACAACCCCTCCAGACTATAATGGATCTTCCGTGTGGCATCCCCGCCTGTACTATCGTGGCTCCAGCGCGGAACGTTCAAACATCGGACGAGTCGGCCTGAACAGCCGCCTTAATGAAAATATCGGATTCAGCGGCGGCTTTACCTCCAAAGAATTTGGAAATCTCCGTGGCGGCAGGGATGTCGATATCCAGGAACATACCGGCTATTCTGAAATCGACTACGATGCGAAACTGAACTACTACATAGACAAGGACAATACCATTACCTTCGCCCATCAGGGAGTAAGCCAGGATGATGCGTGGCGAACACATAAGACAATCTATGGAATTGACTGGGAAGGTCTGAAAAAAGGTGACGACAAGGTTCA
This sequence comes from Lentisphaerae bacterium RIFOXYA12_FULL_48_11, assembly GCA_001804885.1. Lineage (GTDB taxonomy): Bacteria > Verrucomicrobiota > Kiritimatiellia > UBA8416 > YA12-FULL-48-11 > YA12-FULL-48-11. Next base: position 17,695 of record MHBM01000054.1, on the reverse strand, counting down.
CAGTTTCGATCAGGCCAGAGAGCTTTCCTATATCAAATACAAAGGAAAGAACATGGATGGCCTTGTAAATAGCATCGAAGCTACAATTTCACGCCATCTGCAGACAGAGGACCAGTATAGGGTTAAGAAAGATTCTGCCAGCGAAAAACAGGGTTTTGATGTTGAAACATGGGGGTCAACAGTCGAATTGATATCCGATACAGCCATCGGCGAATGGGTCTACGGTGTCGAATATTATCATGACATCGTTGATTCTTATAATCGCACCTATAAGGCAGATGGCCGCCTGAATAAAACAGCCATACAGGGTCCAATAGCTGACGACGCCTCCTACGATTCGGTTGGTGTATATTTGCAGGACACCATCCACCTGTTTGATGGCAGCCTGGATGTCATTCCTGGAATCCGTTACAACTATTGTACGGCCAACGCAAATAAGGTTAAAGACCCTGTAAGCGGCAATCAAATATCGGTTGATGGTGACTGGGATGCAGTGGTTGGATCACTCCGACTGCTCTATCCGCTCACAGATGATCGGCATCACGTTGCCTTTGCAGGAATCTCACAGGGATTCAGAGCCCCAAACCTTTCCGATCTGACCAGACTCGACATCGCACGAAGCGGCGAACTCGAAACACCAGTTTCAGACCTCGATCCGGAAAGATTCATCGCTTATGAAGCCGGCATCAAATCCAGATTTGATAAACTTTCCGCGTCACTGACTTATTATTATACCACCATTGACAGCATGATTGTCCGGGCACCAACAGGTGTCATAATTGAAGAACTTGTCGAAGTTACAAAGAAAAACTCAGGGGATGGTTACATTCACGGAATAGAATTAGCCGGCGATTATTCTATCTCCAGAACATTATCAGCTCATCTTTCCGCATGCTGGATGTACGGCAAAGTGGACGCATACCCGACATCTTCGGCAATTGAGCAGGAAGATTACACTTCCCGCCTCATGCCTCCAACGGCAGCAGCAGGCCTGCGTTGGCAGACTGAAAATGAGAAGTACTGGATCGAAGTCGTCTGTGATATGGCGGCCAAAGCAGATAAACTCTCCGCTGAAGATGAACGCGACACTCAAAGAATTCCACGCGGAGGTACACCTGGTTATGCCGTATTTACAGCCAGAACCGGATCACGCATCACTGACTCTCTCTCGTTATCTCTTGCGGCAGAGAATATTATGGATGAAGACTACCGAATACATGGTTCCGGCCTGAATGAACCAGGCCGGAACTTCGTTCTGACCGCAAACTACATGTTCTAGGAATCAGGTGCAGCAAGCTGGGACAACGTAATCCCCTCACGACGCAGAAGCGTTGCTTCGATCTTCGGCACGTACATCTGCGTCTCGACAGGAAGATGTGTGGCGATTCCGTCGAAGCTCACCGCCTTGTATCGCCCCATCAGCGAACGCACCCTGCCTTCGCCCGCATTGTAAGCAGCCAGCGTAAGAGGCCAGTCTTTAAATTCCTTGTGCAGATACTTGAGATACCTGGCTGCCGCTTTTGCATTTTTCTCCGGCTGCAACCGTTCATCACGCGGCCAGGATGAAAGTCCATATGTTTTGGCCGTCTGCGGCATCAACTGAAAAAGTCCCGCAGCCCCCGCCGGACTGCGGGCATAGGGAACAAATGATGACTCCACTTCAGCAATCCACACCAGTTTGTCAGGAACTCTTTGTGCTGCAAAAATCGGCTTAAGACGATCCACATAAGCCTCCGCACCTTTCGGAAGCGATTTGCTTTCAATTTTTTTGCGCCAGACTTTCCTCTCCACTTCAGGCTCAGGATAAAAAACAGGTTTGGACACCTCGCCGGGTATCTTCAGGGGTGGCGGCAGTGTTTGCTTGAATTGCTGCGCCATTTCAAGGTAATCCAGCCTTGTTTTCAACCATACGGCATACGGCCAGGATTCCTCGTATCTTTCCAGCAGAGGCAATACAACAACAGCAGTTTCCTTGATTGATGTTACATCCACTACACATTCACTATGAAGCCACTGCTGAAAGTCGGCCAGGAACTTCCGGGCTTTTGCGCCATCCATACTTCCCAGCAGGTTAAGAACATCCGGATCTATATTCTCCTGCAGCCACTGCTCGCCAGTTTGCATGATGTCATCAAGACTCATCTGGTCATTTTGCGCAATAGAAGGAGGGCCACAGATAATAATTACCGTGATAATGCCGAGAAATATAATGTTGTGCAAACAACGCATCAGCTCTCTTTTCTTCTCAATAAGGCTGTTTGTCAGGATTGGCAATCCAGTCCCTGAAAACCTTTCGTCCCTCTTTCCTGCATAACTGCGTCATTCGCAGTGAGCGATCTTTCGGCGTTAGCGATACTTCTTTGTATATGCGCGAATCGTCAAAACCTGCCGTAGCAGCGTCAGAAGAGATACAAGCATAGAAAACGGCATCAATCCTTGCCCAGTAGATCGCAGAAAGGCACATTGGACATGGTTCGCAGCTGGTATACAGGACACATCCGTTAAGCTGATGAGTGCCAAGTTTTCTGCAGGCAGCTCTGATTGCCACAATTTCTGCATGTGCGGTAGGATCTTGAGTCTCAACCACCCTGTTCCATCCCTCACCGACCACTTTGCCTGCCCTGACAATAACTGCGCCAAAAGGCCCACACGTCCCTTTGATGGATTTATCTGCTGCCAATTGAATGGCCAGACCCATGAATTGCTTGTGCAATGTAGCCTCCTTTACTATCAATTTAAAAATAGGAGAACGGCACTGGAACAGTCAAGAAACATCCTCTATTATAAACTCCGGTAATCTTTGTAACAGCCATCTTTGTCAAAGAATGCGAAAGTATTCTTATTAGAAGAAAGGAACAACAATGAACAGAGGCAAGAATCTGATTCTCAAAATATGGCAGGGATGGCTGCGTGACATCATAATTATACTGGCAATAATGACTCCCTTACGGTCTTCGATTGCAGACTGGAACCTCGTACCTACTGGATCAATGAAGCCAACTATACTCGAAGGCGATCGCGTTTTTGTAAACAAACTTGCCTATGATCTGAAAATCCCACTTACAACTTGCCACCTTGCCGAATGGTCCGCCCCGTCACGTGGCGATATAGTAGTCTTTTTCTCACCAACCGATCAAACACGGCTGGTCAAACGTGTCATTGGTCTTCCAGGAGATATCGTTGAGCTGCGAAACAACCGCCTCCTGATCGATGGAAAACCTGCCAAATATCTCCATTTAGACCAACAGTTCGCGATGGACCTGCCGGAAAACGAACGCATCCTAAGTATGTTTGCCACAGAACGGTTCAATGGATTAGACCATGCCGTCATGGCAACACCACCAAGGCCCGCAATGCGATCTTTCGGACCAGTCACCGTTCCTGCGAACAATTATATTATGCTTGGAGACAATCGGGACAACAGCGCAGACTCCCGTTATTTCGGCTTTGTTCAAAGGGAAAATATTATAGGTAAAGCATCCCACGTGGTTGCCTCACTTGATCGTGATAATTATTACCTACCGCGCGCTGGCAGATGGTTCAAGAAATTGCTTTAACTTATTTACGTTACAGAAGAATGAGTTCTTTCAACCTACTCTATCTGCTCCGCTGAATTTGAGCGTACTCGCGGCAGTTTTGCCGTAGGCGGATAAGGATTTGGGACATTGATTGAATTCTTGCATGCAGGACACTGTATCTTCTGTCCTGCCATTTTCAACTCACATTCCAATTTCTGCCCGCATTTCGGACAAACAAATCTGATTTCCTGCATAATTCCCGATTCCCCGCAAACGGCGGATCACATTTCAACCATTAACCCAGAAGGATCAATCTGACCATATATATGAAACTTTTTTATAACTTTATACATGTTTAGGTAACAAACGCAAATTCATTCAGGAAAGAATAATTGATATGGGCAGTAAAGCTATGACCGACTATTATCAAGCTGGCGCCTCCCCTACATCGCCACATATAGATAAGAAAATCGGCTTCAGTTCTTTGTTGGGCTACCATGTTTACTGAAGTTATGGTATAAAGCTTCATCAAAACGAACTTTTACACCTAAAAAGAGACAACGAACATGTTAAAACAACTCACACTCCTGTGTTTGACGGCACTGGCGGCAGTTACGGTACACGCGGCGGAACTCGTTATCGCTGAAAGCGGAAAGAGCGATTACCAGATTGTGATTCCTGACAAAAGCGAGGAAGCGATCGTTGATAACTGGCTGTTAATGGCCGCCAAGTTAATGCAGGCGGCATTCGAAAAGAACGGCTTCAGGATCGAAATCGTGGAAGAAGGCGCGAAGATGAAGGACAAACCCGGCATCTACCTCGGCGCAACCGGATTCACAAAAAGGAACGGCATCAAGGTCGAACAACACGACGACTGGACGTACTACTACAAAATCGTCGGCAAGGAGCTTATCATAGCCGGAAACGACAGGAAAGACCCTATCAATACAATCCGGGGTACGAAAACGCCGCTAGCGCTGCTCGGAACAGTCAAGGGTGCCTGCGATTTCTTGCGCGAATACGCTGGAGTGCGTTTTCTTTTCATGAACATGGATCAGGGCATGTACTCCATGCGTGGCGACAGATGGGACGCATTCAACACGGACGGATCCCTTAAAGTGGATACAAGGAGCATAGCTTTCACTCCGGTGGAAAAAATCGTGGTGCCGGAAAAACTCAACCTCAGAAAAACGCCGGTCATGCGTGCCAATTTTGACGCCTCGCATGAGACTTTCCATTACATCGCGATGAACTTTTTTCCACCACTGAGCGATATGCTGGGGTCTAATGTCAGCTGGGACAAAGCCATCCCGCCAGCCAAATATGCCAAGAATCATCCGGAATATTTCGCACTGACCAAGGAGGGTAAACGTGCGTGCGACCTGAAACTGGGGTTTGACTCCGACATGCAGTATTGCGTGGTAAATAAAGGCGTGCAGGACCTTATGTACAAGGAAGTGGAAAAATTGATATCGAATGGTGAGAAAACGATCACGATCTCCACCTTGGATGCCTATCAGCTTTGCCGCTGTAACTGCGATGAATGCAGCAGTTTTTTCGGCATAAAGGCCGAATCCTGGGACCAGATTCACGCAAGAGGCGATTCCGGCAGGCTCTGGCAGGCGTTTTTCAGGATAACGGAACGCGTACGTAAAAAATATCCGGAGGTGAAAATTGTTTTACTCAACTATCAGGACACCCCAGTATCCGCAAAGGTGATAAAGAAGTTTCCAAAGAATGTGATCGTTAAAATACAGTTTGCCTCCCAACTAGATTTCGACAGGCTCCAGGGCGTTGAGTTTCCAGCCGGGATATGTGGCTTCGAGGAAACATTCACCGGATTCGGGCAGGCAGGGCCGTATCTGCCGGAACGAACGCCCGAACATATCGCGGAAGTGGTGAAGGCCATGGCGAGCAACAACGTGAAATGGTCAATGCGCGACGGAGCAATGGGCTACGTGCGCGGGATGCAGGCACCGGCCTACTATGTCTACGGCCGCATGATGGACGACCCTTCTGCCGACTGGAAAGCCATACATGATGAGTTCTGCTCAGCCGCGTTCGGTAACACGGCTCCTCAGATGAAAAGGTTTTTTGACCTCCTGCACATGCAGATCGCGATTTATTCCGATTTCTTCGGAGTCTTCATGCCCGCCTGGAACCGTAAGTATTCCCGTTCCACCTACCATGACAGCAAGTGGCACGTGATGAGTATGTATACGCCGGAATACTGCGCGGATGCGGACTCGCTTCTGACCTCGGCAGAAAAGGCGGCGACTGATCCGGACATTAAGGCCAGGCTCCATCTTATCAGGATAGAGTTTGATTACATCAGGAAGATGTCGAGGATATTCTTCCTTCAGAACGCGTGGACCATGAACCCCTCCAAGGCGAACCTGGATCCACTCGTCGACTCAATAGACGATTGGTACTTGGATCTTGAAAAACTTGCCGGAGGCACCGACAGAAGCACCTTCAAACCGTTAAGCGACTGGCCAGAAATGCGTCCATTCAATGGTCATTTCTACAGTCATGCAGCCCTTCAAAACGAGGGTTACCAGCAGCAGTGGAATAAAACTTGCCTCAATTGGGACACAAAGGCAATCCGAGCAGGCATCCTCACGGATAAGCACCAGATCAAGATCACAACGGTAGAAGCCGCCCCGGGCATTGACTCGAATGCATGGGACACCGTTTCCGAATCGTCGTTCAAGGACCGCGGCGGAATGCCGTTTGCCAATGTAAAGACGACCATGAAAGTCCTCCGCGACAAGCATAGTCTTTATGTCCGCATTGAAAGCCTGTACCCCTCTAAACACCCAGAAGACATGTTTAAAAAAGAGCCCGACGGAAATATCTTCACGCAGGAATATGTCGAACTGGGAATCATGCCGCCAGATGCGGGTGGGAAAATCTACAGGATAGCGGCTAATCCCGTCGAAGATTCGCGCTACGATTCGGTCTTTACACCTGACAAAAGAAACCGGCTGACAGAAGACGTGAAGTGGAACGGCCAGTGGGAGTTCCACTTCAAAACCAACGTGGAAAAAGGTCCGTGGACTCAGCCTTCAAGAACTTGGACGGCATGGTTCAGAATTCCGTTCTCCGACTTCGGATTCAAGGTACCCGCCACGGGAGAGACTTGGCGGTTCAACGCAGCCAGGAACAGGGTCGGCCGGTATATGCTATGGCACGATGCCCAAGGTGTAACGGACACAAAGGCGCTCGGTGAGCTTGTTTTTTGAATTAAGCGTCTTCGGTAATGGTAAACATTGCGATCATTGAAGATTAGTAATTACCAAAACAGGAAATCTGCAAGTATGACTTGGTATTTCTATGTCGTTCAAACCGTCAAGGGAGCCCTGTATGCCGGCATCACCACTAACGTCAGACGTCGATATCACGAGCACGTAACAGGCAGTCGTAAGGCAGCAAAGTTCTTGCGCGCGAACCCTCCTAGCAAACTCGTTTTCAAGTGTCGCATCGGTTCCCGCTCGCTGGCACTGAAGGTGGAGTATCGTTTCAAACGGCTACCCAAGCGTAGCAAGGAGGCAATCATCAGAACTGGCGTCCTTCACTTTGACCGGAAGTCAGGCGAGATTCAGCAGTGAGACAGGAATCAGTATGGGGGTGGTTTTTTGCCTGGTTTCCGGGGATCTGGGGAGACATGGTTAAAGTCAAAAATCGCTCCTTGTTTCCATGATGCACCTACCTTATCATTCTTCAAATGAAGACCGAGCATAACAATCCTCTGGTCAAAGGTAAGTCTTCGAAACGACAGTACACCTATTCCGTTATGAAACGACTCCTGATTCCTATTATTATGGCTATTTCATTCCCCCTTGCGTACGGGAAAGACGTTGGCAATGTAAAGCGTATTGTTAGTGGAGACACCATTGAGTTCTTCAATAAAGATTCTATTATTACCGAGCATATTAAAGGAATAGACGCCCCTGAACCTGGTCAGCCATTCTTCAACGAATCCAAAACATTTCTTGAGAAACTTATTTCGGAAAGAACTGTAGAATTGAGGGTTGACGAATTGTGGTGTGAAGGAGCGCCTCTAAATGAGATCATGGTCGAACAGGGATACGCGTGGTTCTGCCCAAAGAACGGTAAGTGGTTCTGCTATGAGACCGTCAACAACGACCGGAATACACTAAATCGACTTGCCGATTTCGAGAGCAAGGCCAAAAAAGATAAAAAGGGACTTTGGGCAAAAGGAACCCCTGTACCTCCATGGGAATATAGACGGTCCGAAGAATTGCGAAGGATCGCTGAAGCTGAGGCAGAACAGAGGCGAGTCAATAAAATTCTAAGACAGGCAGAAGAACAACGTCGAATTGCAAATGCAAAAGAAGCGGAGCGGCAAAGGATTGTGCTTGAGAAGTATGAATCTGAGCAAATTGCAAAAAATTTAGTAAAATATAATGGTGACTGGATGACACCGGAACAGCGAAATCAGCGAATCGAGGCAGAAGAGCAAGCCAAGAGGCAACGACAGGCTGAAGAAAATGCTCGAATTGCCCGCGTTCAAGAAGCCGAACGCCAACGACTTGCGCAAGCACAATATGAAGCCGAACAAACGGCAAAAGGCTTGGTAAAGTATAACGGCTATTGGTTGACTCCGGAACAGCGAAGTCAGCGGATCGATGCGGAGGAACGGCGACGACAAGCCGAAGAACAAGTTCGACTTGCACGTGCTGAAGAAGCCAACCGCCAACGACTGGTCGATGAGCAAGTAGCAGCGGCAAAGGACTATCAGGATAAAGTCAACGCCTACAATCAAAAAGTTGCTGCTTACAATGAAGCACTGAAGAGGGCTTCGGCGGCAATGTATATTGTAACAGCGGCGGCTCCAATCACATCAGGTTCTGTTATTGAAAGCACCGTCGACGGCACCTTCAATGGATGGAATGGCGAAACAATCGTCAAGTTGATAAATGGTCAGATTTGGCAACAAACCGAGTATCACTACCATTATCACTACGCATACAGGCCCGATGTTCTCGTCTATAATTCTGGAGGTGTATGGAAGATGAAGGTAACAGGCGTTGACAAAGCAGTGGGAGTCAAGAGGCTGAGGTAAATATATTTGATGGGCATGTATTGTCGCAGCCCCGTTCTCTGCCACATGATTTCTTTTATTAGAGGACACGACTAACGTCTTGATAAAGGCACGGAAGGAGATCGGGCAAGAAAAACTTTATCTGGTATAGGCGTGCGCTGGGCACTAAGCAGCCCCCCATCAACAACTTCATAAGACGAGTTACAGGTTTGTGTTCACCACAGTAACACGGAAAAACACAGTGTTTGTTACCAAATTATTCGTGTACCATGTTATACCAGGAGGAAGATTAGTATACGTACCTACTTTTTGCCATGTACCAGTCATTAGATCGTGATTATACCAAAGGTTGTAAGTTCGACTACCTGTATTAGACCAGGAAAGCAACGTGTAGTTTGTTGTCTCCCCGATGTAAAGAGCCAAGCGACTATCACAATCATTTGGCGATGTACCTGCTATCATGACTTCGGCATAGTCACTGCTGCCGTCTCTGTCCGTATCCGGCAATGTCGGATCCGTGTGCCAGGTGATTAGTTCTTGGCTGTTGTTCAGACCATCGCCATCGTAGTCAGAGGAAGAGACAATGTATTCATAAGATCCCATGTCCACGGTCCCGAAAACAATCCTTGGATTGCCATCGAGGTCTACAGGGTTCTGAACGTAAGCATTGTTTCCCGCATTGATACATGGCGATATGCTATTCAGTCTGCCGGCCAGCGTCAATTGCGGGTCATTGGTCACATTATTGTTGCCGGGACTTCCGGGGTCTGGCGTTAAGCAACAGTAGTAGTAACCAAGGGAAACACCGGAATTATACCAATTTACACCACTCGGTGCATCGTTAGAATAAATAACTGAATTCTCCACTACATCACCGCTAGAAATCCAAACGCCTCCTCCTGAACTGACAGCAGAGTTTCGTGTTATTGTACAGTTCTGAATAATTCCACCAGCGTTTATCATCACACCTCCACCAATCGAGTCAGCCGAATTACCCATTACCATGCAGTTGTTTAATGGACCGCCCCAAAGAGTGCTTATCCCGCCTCCACTATAATGGGCATAGTTGAACGATATGACGCAGTTATCGGCAGCAGCTCCAATATACAGGTACACTCCACCACCACTGTTACTGGACGAATTGTGAGAGATTGCACAATTCTCTGTCGTGCCAAATCTGCAGTCGACCCCACCACCATACATGCCGGCAAAGTTGTTGCTAATAACTGAATTCTTGACCGAACCGCCCATGCAGTACACACCGCCACCACCATAAAAAGCGCCGTTGCTCGAAATCACACAATTAGATACAACACCCCCATTCCCACACCAAACCCCGCCGCCGTACCGTTCTTTGTCGTAGTTCCCAACGCCGCGGGTATGTCCATTAGTCAGAGTGAATCCAGACAGAATGCCGTTACTTGAGACATATGCACAGCGTATTGCTGTATTTCCTATAGGCCCCTGTCCTACAATATACGTATATGCCGGCCCATTAACGCTCTGCACGGTGAGTGGCTTAAGGATAGCGATTCTGTTCGTCATTTTATCAGAGCCGTCCACTCCTTCGGGGTCAGACTGTGAATAACAATCTTGGGCAGACAACTCAACTGAGCGAATTACGGCAGCAAGCCTGTCCAGAAAATCTGATGATACCTCACGAAATTCACAAGTACGCGCAATGGCGAAACCTCACCAGGGGGTTGGACGGGCAGGCACGTCAACCTGCAACGCTTCACCTCAGGGTTTACGGATCAGTTCTTCAACGAAGAACCTTGTCTTAACAGAGAAGTTTACAGGGTCAAACCTGTACAATGTACTTTGAATTTTTGCAGGATCAGACCGCGAGGGCGTGTTGCCCAAATCGAGATTCCTCATCCCGACCTCTCGGCGAGCCCGCCTTCCGGGCGTCGGGGTGGGCAGGCTTGCCACAAGGAGATTCACTTATAATCTTGTTGCTGATTATCTGAACATTGTTTGCACATTATACCGCTAAATATGCAGGAGGCTAATCAATATGAAGAACACGTATTATTCCAAATTTCCGGGTTTACAGGGCCAAACCTGTACAATGTACTTTGAGTTTTTGCAGGATCAACCGACACTTGGGATTGTTGTATTCAATGACCCTCAGCGAAGATTATTAGTTTGTCCAATGTAAATCTGACCGGCAGGATTAATCAGGACGTAAACGTGATAAGCCATGAAAAAAAAGACAACATTCCTGCTCCGGCGACAGGGCTCGAACCTATACCCAAACCAGAATCATTAATGAAAAATGGATCACATGTATACGGGCAAGTACAAGCCCAGCAGGGAGACTTGGACGCCCAAAGACTGTTATCAAGTTTATCCCGGATCCCTCCCCAACTCAGGGACGCTGTTATGGCAATCATCCGCCTGGCGGACGTGAAGGCACCGGTTGATAAACAGTTATTGCTGTGAATATCCCAGCAACCTACGAGAAGATGTATGGATAGCCTGGCGTGTTTTTCCTATAAAGTACCGCTTTTGTCACGTTTTACACAATACTAGCACGTTTTTCACGGATAACTGGAGTCCTGCCACATTCTAGCGCGTTTTTCTTGACATAGCACGATTCTGGCGTATTATTCTCGCTCAGTTCCTATTTTTCATGGAGGTGTCATGACTGAACACGATTTACACGAGACGGGGATAAGACCGGCAGGCTACGGTGCGCTGATCGCCAGATTCCGGTTGGATGTGATCCCAAACTGGCATCAATCCTATGTTGCAGCAGGAAATAAACACAAGGTCGATACGACTGTGGGTGTAACCGAGGAAGTGTACCCGGCCAGATACTGGCCAGGGGACACGCTCGGAGACCACCTGGAATTCGCACTCAAGTACGATGGGACAAATCTTGCCATCCTCACCAGTGTGTTCAAGGCAGCACCACTGGAAGAAGTCCGGCAATATGTCGCGGCTGCACCGAGGGGTAAGTACACCCGGCGACTGTGGTTCTTATACGAGATGCTCACGGGATCGGCTCTGCCCCTGAAAGACCTGAAGACCGGCGGATACATTGATTTGCTCGATCCAGATGAGTACTACACGGTGACTGCCCCCCGTCCGGTTCGCCGCCAGCGAATCAACGACAACCTACTGGGCGATGCTCGATTCTGTCCGACGATACGGCGAACCGATACGTTGCGTGCGTTTGAGAATGCAGAACTTCCCTTACGTTGTCAGAAGATCGTAGCCAACTACTCGCCTCAGTTGCTGAAGCGGGCCATGAGTTACCTCTACTCGAAGGAGACAAAGTCGTCCTTCGAGATCGAACATATCAAGCCCAACTCGACTCGGACAGAGAGGTTCATTGCATTGCTTCAACTGGCCGAGAAGGAGGATTTCTGCGACAAGGGCCGTTTGCTCGACTTGCAGAATCGCATCGTCGATCCGCGCTTTCGGGACACCGACTACCGGACAGATCAGAACTATGTGGGCGAGACGGTCGGATTGCAGAAGGAGAAGATTCACTTCGTCTGTCCGAAGCCGGAAGATCTGAACGGACTGATGGAG
>MHBM01000054.1:0-5543 GCA_001804885.1 Lentisphaerae bacterium RIFOXYA12_FULL_48_11 | reverse complement strand
GCCGTAGTCCACGCCGCCGCCGTGGCGTATGGATTCGTCTTTCTGCATCCGTTCGAAGACGGCAACGGCCGCATTCACCGGTTCTTGATCCACAACATCCTTGCTCGGCGCAAGTTCACGCCTGCGGGCATCATCTTCCCCGTCTCTGCGGCCATGTTGAAGAATCTGACCGACTACGATGGGTCGCTGGAGTCCCTTTCCCGACCGCTGATGGTCCTAGTGGAGTATTCAATGGATGAGCAAGGCCGGATGACCGTGCAGAACGACACGGCCAACTGGTACAGATTCATCGACATGACACAACAGGCGGAAACTCTGTTCCGGTTTGTCGAGCAAACCATTAACATCGAACTCGTGGAGGAGTTGGCCTTTCTTGCCAACTATGACCAGACCAAGAAGGCCATCCAGGATGTAGTCGATATGCCGGACCGCAAGATCGACCTCTTCATCCAGGCGTGCTTGCAGAACAATGGTCGACTCTCCGACCAAAAACGTGCCAGCCACTTCGATTTCCTGTCGGACGAGGAAGTGTCGCGCATGGAAGAGGCAATTCGATCCGCCTACGGCAATGGCGACCCGAAGGCCCCGTAGCATGGATTTCACCAGTACATAACAATGCCTCTTTTTTGTTTGCGCTCCAGCGTTTGATCTGGGATTCGCGGCGGCGAGATTCCGGAAAAGTTGCGTATTCTTCCTGATAAACCAACTCAACTGGCGGGTCATATTTTGTCGTTCTGCAAGCAACTCCAGACTTATGATCAACCCAGCGCTGTTTAATGTTTGTGGTTGCACCGGGATACAGCGTGCCGGATCTCAGACGAAGAATATAGAACCATGCAGCCATTGTAGAATATAATAGGGGAAGTCTGCTGACGGGTCAATACGGAAGGCCTCTTCGACGCGTTCACTGTGTTCGCTTGCTCAGGGCGCTTCGGTAAACTCAGCGTAACCATTCGCCCCACTTCTTATTGCTCCCGGCCGGAGGCCATGAGCAAACAAAGTGCGTCGAATGGCTCCGGCGACAGGGCTCGAACCTGTAACATCCTGGTTAACAGCCAAGCGCTCTACCATTGAGCTACGCCGGAACAGCATCTATAAAACGTGGGAACATTATCAGGATTTTTTCAGCTGTCAATTCCTGTTATTTGGTAAAGATGAACAGAATCAAAACAATTGGAATACCAGCAAAGGCAGTCTATTTCCACTCTATCTCGTACCAGATATTTCCAGATATTTTCAGTTGGGATTCCGTACCACCAGCAACCGTAGTTATGCTTTTGCTACGCTGGCCACATTCATCCAGTGGATAAAGAGCAACAGAACGCCTGTCTTTAGGCAGATAAATCGTTGCAGTAATCGGCTCGACCAGACTTGGCGGCTTGCCCCAGTTTGTCCCGACTGTACTCTTGGCATCATCTTTCCAACCCATGCCTGTATTCTCCGTATAGCCCGTAGCAACAAGCAAAGCGCGGCGCGGCTTACTGGCAAGAGTTTCGCCTTCCAGCAAAGTCATCATCAGCGTACACCAGCCTGTTCTCGTCTTTTCTACCGCAACCTTGACACCGTCACCCAGCTCGATCGTCTGCCCGTCAGCATGACCAATAAATCCCTTTGTACGGGGACTGCGGATCGCGAACAATCCACTGTCCTTCGCAGGCAAACTCCACGTAATTTCACCCGTATCAGATGTTACGGAATCCTTGCCAAGCGTCTGACTCTCCGGGTTGCCACACTTACCCGTAACATCCAGCGCAACACGGTGGCTGATTGAACTCTTTAAATCCAATCCAAGCTGGTCGACCGCCAGAACACCCCATGCACGGCCTTTCTTCGCAATCAACTCAATTTCACTTTCCGCCGTCATCGGAAACGTCAGCACCTGTTTTGCAGCAACCACGTCGCCACGACGGAAAAGCAATGAAGCCACAGGCACATTTGCCATGATTGTCGGGTGCTGGCCTATATCGAAGAAATCCGGAATGCGACCAGCCTTGGTCTTGGTATCGTCGTGGGAATAAGTATAAAGAAATATCGCATCCCAGTCCTGCAATGCAGCGAAAGCTGCAATAAACAGCGGACCTTCACCAGCATGCGTATTAGGCGCTGGATGGTTATATTCACTTACCATGTGCGGTTTGCCTGAAACGCGCTGGAAAGCAAGCCGCGTGACCGTCGCATGATCAAGATAATCCACCATCGAAATATTCTTCACAAACCAATTGTTCCGGTCCCATGGCTTGCCGGGAAAATGAGGGTGCTCCCAGTACGCGTGCGTATCCACAACATCAAGATCGGCCATAAGATTGGGTGTGGACGTTGCCACTATGGTACCCACAATGAGAGCCTTTACACCAAGCTCCTCCTTCAGAAACTTTTGCATACCCGTCCAGTGACTGCGTTCAGTCTCCCAGAGGAAACGTATCCAGTCCTGACGGCCACCGGCAGGCAGTGTTCGCGCTTCTGCAACCTTCGGCGCACGGATATTCCGCTTTTCAAGAGACTCCTCTTCACCCAGCCCCACTCGTCCACCGGACTTGAGGGAGAGACCGGCAAAGCGAAACTCTGCACCCGCCTGATTCATGTCGCTGAAACCAAACCGCGCATTATCATCATCCATATTCGCGATGAAAGTAAACGTAAATGGCTTCAGTTCCTTCGTCAGCGTGAGGGTTGTATAGAGCCCGAGGTTTGCCCATGGGTCATGGGCCTGCATAACGCCGAGATTGACCTTGCGTTCGCGATCAGCCGCAGCACGGAAACTGACAGTGTAAATACAGTCTTTCTTAATGACTATTTTCGGCTGATTGAATTGTATGTGCCAGTCTGCACTGCCGGTCTTGTGCACACGTATACTTGCAATACCGTTTTCGATACCGGTTTTGACAGCCGCGCCCTGGTGCTGTTCAATATTCCACGCCTTGGTCCCCTGCGCAAAGTCGGCGTTAACAAGAATTTCAGGCCCAAGCTGCTCGTTGCGCGCGCCCCATGCTTTCGAAAGCGCTACCGTATCAGCATAACGTTTACCCAGCCATTCGTTCCATTGCCTCTGCAGGTCTTTACCAAAAATATCCGGCAAATCGTCAAAGTCACCACTCATCCAGGTATGGATCAGACCATTCTCGTTGTTGATCTCAACCAGCGCAACTGCGGGATCCTCGGCATAGGTGAGTTTCGTATATGGATTACGGTGAGTCAGTAACTGGCGGGCATATGCCTTCTGCGTTTCAATGTGCGGGGCGTGGAAGAAACCGACAGCATGCGCTGCTTTCCAATCCAGTTTGTTGACACTGGGATCAACACCATCTGCAACCCCAAAGTGGCGGCCTACCAGAAGATTAAGGTTTATGTAAATTCCCTGTTCTTTAAGCCTTGCGATAAAGTAATCAAGCCTGTCGAGCGTGTCAGTATCCCAGTTCTTCCAGTCGCCGCTGTCATATTTAATCAGCCTGGGCGTACCCCAACTCGAATCCAGGAAGTGAAAGCGTACCGCGTTCAGTCCGAATTTGGCCATACGTGCAGCCACCTTGTCGGCAGTCTCATGATCCGGAAAATCGGCGCCTGCCGTGAAGTTTGCGCCGAAAAGACGAAGCCGCTTGTCGCCGGAATATATATGTCCATCCTTGACCCGCACAAAGCCTGCACTGCCGGCAGGTTTATCAAGTGTGCCACTGATGCTGGAGGGTCCAGGCGAGATATCATCCCAGGGCGGTGAGAAAGGAACAAGATCAGCAGCCCAGGCGTTTGTACAAAATACTGATATGGATATTGCGATTATTACTCGTCTCATATAGATACCCCCGAAGACTGCATGATTAAGGAAGAAGGCATTGCATCTGGATGAAAACACAGACAATAACAGTCGTCAAGCCGACTATGAGGGATCTCAGATCAATTTAATCCCGTATAAATCTATGTAAGACTTTGCACATGCGGATAATCGAGTATGCGACGGTCACCGGTCAGTACATGCAGGCGGAGTAAACGTGCTGCTGCTACTATAAAACGGTCTGCCGGGTCACGATGAAAAGCACCGGGCAGCGAAAATGCCTCCTGAACAGTTTCAAGGTCGATATCAAGCACCGACCAGCCGTTTTCTTTAAGTGCCATGTCAAACCACGTACGCCAATGCGGCTGCAATTCTATTTTTCCTGACTCAGCCAGACAGGCTATCTCAGCACAACTGATGGCAGATACATAAACTCCCGTGTTGCGCGCGGTAACAATTTTACGCGCTTCAGCTGATAATTTTTCCGGCTCGGAAACACACCAGATTATTGCGCATGTATCCAGGATGATGTTCATGTCAGCATTTCCCACCCGGTTTCAACCATAACCGGCTCAGTCAAATCGCACATTATCTTTACACTACCTTTGGCAGAACCCAGTCGGGTGCAGTTCTTATGCGGAACATCACTTGCAGGAACAAGCTCTGCAACAGGCTGGTTTCGCCGACAAATAATAATGTGCTCACCAGCCTCAACCCTTGCCATATAAGAACTTAGATGTTCTTTCACCACCGCAATATTTACCTGGTTATTTATATCCTTATACATGACTATAATATAGACCAACTAAATAACCATGTCAAGCAGAGCGTTAAAACTGCTTCACAGAGGATGAATCAGGATATCCCAAGAAGAGCAGAATGGCCCAAAAACAGAAAGGGCACAGCACGAATTTATCATGCCATGCCCTTGCCGAAAACTTCTTAAGACCTTTAACTTATTTATCCCAGCCGCGCGATTTGGCAAATTTCTGCAGATCCGTCAACGCAGCGTTGTCGTCGGCAATTATTTTGAACTTCGCCAGATACTTAAAGGCGCCATTGACACGCTTTACTTCGTCTTTCTTCGATTCAATCTTGTCGGCAGGAATCTGCTTGATATCCGAAACATATTTCGCCATGAATGCATCCACTTTCACAGCAGTGGCATCATCCTTTTCATAGATAAGGGATTCCGCTTGTCTCAGACACTGATCCAGCGAATTGGCAGACATTTTTGCAGCATCGTCACGAACCATGGCGGCAATTTCCTTGCGCTTTGCAGCCGTGGCTTCAGGTGACAGCGGGCCGTGAATTCCTTCATCATCTGCCGCAGTACGGGCAGGCAACGCGCTATACCATATGTTACGGAATTTCACCGGATTACCATGATCCTGCAGTTTGAGAGGACCTGACTCCGGTAACGGACCAGGGCGCGAACGGCCCTTGTGCCCTGTTCCGCCTTCGAGCTGTGTCTTATCCTGTACGAGGACACCATTACAGTACACGGTGATATAGCCGGGATGAACCAGCTTTTCGCCTTCATAAACCGGACGGCGGAACGTGATATCAACCTGCTGCCATTCACCCGGAGCACGCAGTGCGTTTGCAAGCGGCGGATTTACTCCATAGACTGAACATGCAGAACCGTCTGCATAGGTTGGATTGTCATAATTATCAAGCACCTGGCACTCAACACCCAGAATAAAAATTCCACTGTTACCACGCCCCTGGCTCTCACCCTGCGGCGGCGTTGGCGCTGCCCATTCAACATGCAGCT